>DATBLZ010000179.1:0-16944 GCA_036555065.1 Gammaproteobacteria bacterium | reverse complement strand
TCGTCGCGGCCAGCAGGATGACACCCTCATTGGACTCAAAGCCGTCCATCTCAACCAGTAATTGATTGAGTGTCTGCTCGCGTTCGTCGTGGCCGCCGCCCAGGCCCGCGCCGCGATGCCGGCCGACCGCGTCGATCTCGTCGATGAAAATGATGCACGGCGCGTGCTTCTTGGCTTGATCGAACATGTCGCGCACGCGCGACGCGCCGACGCCGACGAACATTTCGACGAAATCGGAGCCCGAAATCGTGAAGAACGGAACCTTCGCCTCGCCGGCGATCGCGCGCGCGAGCAACGTCTTGCCCGTGCCCGGCGAGCCCACCATGAGCACGCCCTTCGGGATCTTGCCGCCGAGCCGCTGGAACTTGCCCGGATCCTTGAGGAAATCGACGATCTCGACGACCTCCTCCTTCGCTTCCTCGACACCGGCGACGTCGGCGAACGTGACATTGACTTGGTCTTCCCCGAGGAGGCGCGCGCGGCTCTTGCCGAACGACATCGCGCCGCGGCCACCGCCCGCACCCTGCATCTGGCGCATGAAGTAGACCCACACGGCGATCAACAGCAGGATCGGGAACGAAGAAATGAAGAGCTGCAACAGGAACGATTGCCGCGCCGGTGCTTTCGCCTCGATCTGCACGTCGTGGTCTTGCAGAAGTCTGATCAGTCCCGTTTGATCGGTCTCGGGGTTGTAGGTGATGAACTGCTCGCCGTTGCGACGCCCGGTGATCGACTTCGTCTCGCTGTCCATGACGACCGCATCGACGCCGCCGTCCTCGACGTACCGGAGAAAGTCGGAATAGTAGATCGTCGGCACGCGCTGGCTGCCCGTGCCGAAGCTATTGAACACGGAAAGCAGAACGACCGCGATGACGATCCACAAAATGACGTTCTTTGCCAAATCGTTCAATGCCTTACCTCACTGAGATGCGGACGGCTTCATGACGCTACTACATCCTGCGCTGTCTAGCCAGTAAATATATCTCGCTGCTCTCGGCCCTGGAGGCCTTCGGTTTTATGAGCCTTACCTTCGCGAACCTCGGCCTCACGCGCGCAACGAACTCATCCGTGCCCGCACCCTGAAAGAGCTTCAGGAGAAAGTCCCCGCCCGGCTTCAGCGCTTCCTGCGCGAATGCCAGCGCTTCCTCGGCGAGCGCCATATGGCGGGGCAGGTCGATCGCGCGCGTTCCGCTGAGATTGGGGGCCATATCCGACATTACAAGATCAACGCCATCGGGCAGCCGCGCGCGGAGCTCGGCGCGCACCTCGGCGCGGGTGAAGTCGCCTTGGAAGAACTCAACGCCCTCGATCGGGTCCATCGCCAGCAGATCGACGGCCCAAACCTTGCCCGTGCGCCCTACCTTCCCGGCCGCGTATTGACTCCAAGCGCCCGGCGCAGCGCCCAGGTCCACGCAGCTCGTGCCGCGCCGCACAACGTGCTCGCGCGCATCGATCTCGGCGAGCTTGAATACCGCGCGCGATCGCCAGCCTTCGCGCGCCGCACGCTCGACGTACGGGTCTTTCTCTTGACGTTGCCGCCAGCGGCTGCTCGACGCGGTCCGGCGGGTCATCTAGATGTATTCGACGGCGACGATCTCATACGCGCGCTTGCCGCGGGGTGTCGCGACCTCGACGGTATCGCCGGCCTGTTTCGAAATCAGGGCGCGTGCAATCGGCGAGCTTATCGACAGCAGTCCGTTCTTGATGTCGGCCTCATCCTCGCCGACGATCTGATAGCGGGTTTCCGCGCCGTCGTCGACGTCGACGAGCTGCACGGTTGCTCCGAACACCACTCGGCCCGTTGGGGCGAGCTTGGTTACGTCAATGACCTGGGCGTTGCCGAGCTTGCCTTCGATGTCACGAATGCGTGCTTCGACGAGTCCTTGCTGCTCCTTCGCGGCATGATACTCGGCATTCTCGCGAAGATCGCCGTGCGCGCGTGCCGCGCCGATGGCTTCGCTGATCCGCGGCCGCTCCGTCTTCAACACGCGCAGCTCCTCGCGGAGCCGTTCCGCGCCGCGCGCCGTCAACGGCACTTTCGTCACAGCGGCGCCTCCGCATGCAGGTCATGGAGGCGGTTGACAACGACGTTGTCGAGGTGATCGATCGCGTCGCACGTCGCTCGTGCCGCGGCCACGGTCGTGTAGTACGTGACCCGATGATGCACGGCCTCGCCGCGAATCGAATGCGACTCGCGGATCGCCTGTTTACCTTCGGTCGTGTTGACGATAAGGCTAACTTCGTGGTTCTTGATCATGTCGACGATATGCGGTCGGCCTTCGCGGACCTTATTGACGCGCCGGCAGGCGACGCCGCCTTTGGCGATCGCAACGGCCGTGCCGCCGGTCGCAACGATCTCGAACCCGCGGCTCACGAGCGCTTGCGCAAGGTCGACGGCGCCCGGCTTGTCGCGATCGCGAACGCTGATGAACGCGATGCCACGGCGCGGTAGAACCACGCCCGAGCCGAGCTGGGCTTTTGCATAGGCCTCCCCGAAGGTACGCCCCGTGCCCATGACCTCGCCCGTAGAGCGCATCTCGGGTCCGAGGATTGGATCGACCTCGGGGAACTTGATGAACGGAAATACCGATTCCTTGACCGCGTAGTACGGCCGGCGCCGCGGCGCCGAAACCCCCTGTGCGCGCAACGAGATGCCGGCCATCGCCTTCGCGCCGATCTTCGCGAGCGCTTGGCCCGTGGCCTTCGAGACGAACGGCACGGTTCGCGATGCGCGCGGATTCACCTCGAGCACATAGATGACGCCGTTCTGAATCGCGAACTGCGTATTCATGAGCCCGACGACCTTGAGCGCCGTCGCGAGCTCGCGAACTTGTGTGCTCAGTTGCTCCTGGATTTCGGGGCTCAGGCTGTAAGGAGGCAGCGAGCATCCCGAATCGCCCGAATGTATGCCGGCCTGCTCGACGTGCTGCATGATGCCGCCGATGATGACTTGCTCGCCGTCGGCAACGGCGTCGACGTCGACCTCGATCGCGAGATCCAGGAAGCGATCGAGCAAAACCGGGCTCTCGTTCGAGACGCTCACGGCGCGCCGCACGTATTCGGCGAGCTCGTCCTCGCCATAGACGATCTCCATTGCGCGGCCGCCGAGCACGTAGGACGGCCGCACGACGAGCGGATACCCGACCTCTTTGGCGAGCCGCAGCGCCTCTTCCTCGGTCCGCGCGGTGCAAGCCGGCGGCTGCTTGAGCTTGAGCTTGTCGACGAGCTTCTGGAAACGCTCGCGGTCCTCGGCGAGATCGATCGAGTCCGGCGATGTGCCGATGATCGGCACGCCGGCCGCTTCGAGGTTCCGCGCGAGCTTAAGCGGCGTCTGCCCGCCGTATTGGACGATCACGCCCTTGGGCTTTTCTCGGTGGACGATCTCGAGAACGTCCTCGAGCGTCACGGGCTCGAAATAGAGCCGATCGGACGTGTCGTAGTCGGTCGAGACGGTCTCGGGGTTGCAGTTGACCATGATCGTCTCGAAACCTGCTTCCTTGAGCGCAAAGGCCGCGTGGACGCAGCAGTAATCGAATTCGATGCCTTGACCGATGCGGTTCGGTCCACCGCCGAGAATCATTATTTTCTGCGCGGCCGTGGGATCGGCCTCGCATTCCTCTTCGTATGTCGAATAGAGGTACGCCGTATGGCTCGCAAACTCGGCCGCGCAGCTGTCGACGCGTTTGAACACGGGCCGGATGTCGTGCGCGTGCCGCTCCTTGCGTACCGTCGCCTCGAGCGTGCCGATGAGGCGGGCGATGCGGCTGTCGCTGAACCCCTTGCGCTTGAGCCGGCGCAACGCGGTTTTCTCGAGCGCGGCACGCCCGCTCGCCTTGATTTCCCGCTCGGTTGCAACGAGATCGGCAATCTGCTCGAGGAACCAAGGGTCGATGCGCGTGAGCTCGGCCATCTCCGCGACCGACATCCCAAACCGGAATCCGTCGGCAACGTACCAAAGACGGCGGCTTCCGGCCTGACTGAGCTCGCGCCGGAGATGCGCCCACTCCTCGTCGTTCTCGACCCGCTCAAGCACCGGAGTCAGGCCGTCGACGCCGGTCTCGAGCCCGCGCAGCGCCTTCTGCAGGGACTCCTGGAAGGTTCGGCCCATGGCCATGACCTCCCCCACCGACTTCATCTGCGTCGTGAGCCGGTCCTCGGCCTGGGGGAACTTCTCGAACGTGAAACGCGGAACTTTGGTAACGACGTAATCGATCGTCGGCTCGAAGGACGCAGGGGTCGCGCCGCCCGTGATTTCGTTGCGCAGCTCGTCGAGCGTGTACCCGATCGCGAGCTTCGCCGCCACTTTGGCGATCGGAAATCCCGTTGCCTTCGAAGCGAGCGCCGAGGAGCGCGATACGCGCGGATTCATTTCGATGACGAGCAGGCGCCCGTCATCGGGGTTTACGGCGAACTGCACGTTCGAGCCGCCCGTGTCCACGCCGATCTTGCGCAGCACCGCGATCGAGGCGTCGCGCATCTGCTGGTACTCCTTGTCGGTCAGCGTTTGCGCCGGCGCGACCGTTATGGAGTCCCCGGTGTGCACTCCCATCGGGTCGAGATTCTCGATCGAGCAGACGATGATGCAGTTGTCGTTCTTGTCGCGAACGACCTCCATCTCGAATTCCTTCCACCCGAGCACGGATTCCTCGAGCAGCACCTCCGTCGTCGGCGACTGATCGAGGCCGCGACTGACGATGCTTTCGAACTCCTCACGGTTGTAAATGATTCCGCCGCCACTGCCGCCAAGCGTGAATGACGGCCGCACGATCGTCGGGAAACCGATCTCGGCTTGCGCCTCCCAAGCTTCGGCCAGCGAATGGGCAATACGGGCGCGCGGCACGTGGAGACCGATTTCCTGCATGGCATTGCGGAACTGCTCGCGATCCTCGGCCATGTCGATCGCGTCGCGCGAAGCGCCGATGAGCTCGACGTCGAACCGCTCGAGCACGCCCTCGCGGACGAGGTCGAGCGCGCAGTTGAGCGCCGTCTGCCCGCCCATCGTCGGCAACAGGGCGTCCGGACGCTCCTTCTCGATGATGCGCGCGACGGTGCGCCAATCGATCGGCTCGACGTAAATCGAATCGGCGCTCGCCGGGTCCGTCATGATCGTTGCGGGGTTCGAGTTCACGAGAATGACTCGATACCCCTCTTCCTTGAGCGCCTTGCAGGCCTGCGTTCCGGAATAGTCGAACTCGCACGCCTGGCCGATGATGATCGGCCCCGCGCCGATGATCAGAACGCTCTTTATATCGTCCCGGCGCGGCATGGAAAGATCTTCACTCTCAACTTCACAAACGAAGTGTAACTATCTATTTGATAACACTTTCTCAACCCGAACCCCGCGTTTCGCCTCGCGCATCTCCGTGATGAAGCGATCGAAGAGCGGGCGCAGATCATGCGGCCCCGGGCTCGCTTCCGGATGTCCCTGGAACGAGAACGCCGGCCGGTCCACGACCTCGATGCCCTGCAGGCTCCCGTCGAAGAGCGACCGGTGGGTCGCGCGCACATGCGCAGGCAGTGTGGCCTCGGCCACCTCGAAGCCGTGATTCTGGCTCGTGATGATGACTCGCCCTGTGTCGAGCTCGACGACCGGGTGATTCGCGCCGTGATGGCCGAACTTCATCTTTTGCGTCTTCGCCCCCGTCGCCAGGCCGAGCAGCTGATGGCCGAGACAGATCCCGAAGATCGGGATGCCGATGTCGAGCAGCGTGCGGATCGCGTCGATGGCGTACGTACAGGGCTCGGGGTCCCCAGGCCCGTTCGAGAGGAACACGCCATCCGGAAGGATCTCCATCACCTGCTCGGCGGTCGTCGTCGCCGGCACGACCGTGATGCGACACTCGCGATCGGAAATGAGGCGCAGAATGTTGCGTTTCACGCCGAAGTCGAAAGCCACGACGTGATACTTGGCGAGCTTTTTCGCAAAGACCGTCTGCCGCTCGGGCCAGATGCTTCCCTGCTTCCATTGGTAGGCTGCCTTTACGGTGACGAGACGCGCGAGATCCATGCCCTTGAGGCCCGGAAACTTTCGCGCCGCCTTATGCGCCTCTTCGACGCGTGCATCTTTGCCCGTGAGGATGCAGCCCGCTTGCGCACCCTTCTCGCGTAGGATGCGCGTGAGCTTGCGTGTGTCGATCTCGGCGACGGCGACGGTATTGCCGCGGCGCAGGAACTCCGCGAGGCTGATCTCAGCGCGCCAATTGCTCACGAGACGCGAGAGGTCGCGAATGATCAAACCCGCTGCGAAAACCTTCGGCGACTCGTAATCGTCCGAATTCGTGCCGACATTGCCGATGTGCGGGTAAGTCAGCGTGACGATCTGGCGGAAGTAGGACGGGTCGGTGAGGATTTCCTGATAGCCCGTCATTGCGGTGTTGAACACCACCTCGCCGAGCGTGCGCCCCTGGGCACCAATCGAGACGCCGTGGAACGCAGTTCCATCCTCGAGCACTAGTATCGCCGGCTCCGCCACGCTGAGCTCCGAAAAAGGGGACTATTCACGTGAAACTGGGCTCAGGACGACATTGTAGCGCGAGCGTCGCGTCGCAAGCTAGAAACGCTCGGATCGCGGCGGCAGCCGCTCCCCCAAAAAACACTCTCTCTATCGACCGTCCGCGAGACCGAGAACGTCGGCCATCGTATAGAAACCGGGGGCGCGACCGACGACCCATTGTGCCGCGCGCACCGCGCCGCGCGCGAACGTCGTTCGGTCGAGCGCGCGATGCTTGAGCTCGAGCTGCTCCTCCGGGCCGATGAAAAGCACCTCGTGATCCCCGACGACCGCACCGCCGCGAACGACCGAGAACCCGATGGTCCCGGGTACACGTGGGCCGATCTGGCCTTCACGCGCGTAAACCGCAACATCGGCGAGCTTGCGCCCTCGGGCCGCGGCGACGGCTTCGCCGAGCGCGAGCGCAGTTCCGGACGGCGCATCGATTTTTTGGCGGTGGTGGGTCTCGATGATCTCAGCGTCGTATTCCGTCCCGAGCGTTCGGGCAACGCGCGCGACAACGTCTATGAAAAGGTTGACGCCGAGGCTCATGTTTCTACCGTAGACGAGCGGGATGTGATGCGCGGCTTTGCGCATCGCCCGCTGGTGTGACTCCCCCAGGCCCGTCGTTCCCACGACGAGCGCAGTCCCCGCGCCCTCACATGCACGCACGTTCGCTTCGAGCGCCTCGGGCAACGTGAAGTCGATCGCGACTTGGGCGCCGTCGAGCGCCTGCTTGCGGTCGTCGGTCACGGGCACGCGTACGGCGCCGATGCCGGCGACCTCGCCGGCGTCGCGACCGAGCGCTGCGTGCTTCGGCTCGGTCAACGCCCCCGTGAGCTTGAGCTGCGGCGCTTGCGCGATGCACGAAATGACGGCGCGGCCCATGCGGCCTGTCGCGCCGAGTACCGCTACTTTGACCAAGGCTTATGCTCCCATCCGCTCGAAGAATTCTCGGACCCCGTCGAACCAAGTTCGTGCCTTCGGATTATGCCTCGCGCCGCCGCCGCTGACCGAGTCGTCGAACTTCCGCAGCAATTCCTTCTGCGCCTCCGTCAAGTGCACAGGCGTCTCGATTTGCACGTGACAAAAGAGGTCGCCGACGCCGCTCGACCGCACCGCACGCACGCCTTTGCCGCGCAGGCGGAAGACCTTTCCGGACTGCGTCTCCGCTGGAATCTTGAGCGCTACTTCACCATCCAGCGTCGGCACGTCGATCGAGCCGCCGAGTGCCGCTGTCGCAAAACTGACCGGCACTTCGCAGCGCAGATCTTGCCCCTCGCGTGCGAAGATCGGATGGGGTTGCACGGCGATATCGACGTAGAGGTCGCCGGGCGGGCCGCCGTTGCGCCCGGGTTCGCCTTCGCGCGCAAGGCGGATACGGTCGCCGTTGTCGACACCCGGCGGAACCTTTACGGCCAACGTGCGATTGCGTCGCACGCGCCCACGGCCACCGCACTCTCGACACGGCGTCTCGATTCTCTGCCCCGTGCCTTGGCACGCGCGGCAGGTCTGCTGAATCGAAAAGAAGCCTTGCTGGACGCGCATCGTGCCCGTGCCGCTGCAAGTCTGACAACGAACGGGCTCGGTTCCGCGGGCCGCGCCCGAGCCGTTGCAGTGCTCGCACGCGACCTGCGCCGGGATATCGATATTGATGGAATCGCCACGCACAGCCTGCTCCAACGACAGCTCGAGCTCGTAGCGTAGATCCGCGCCGCGGAATACTTGGCTGCGGCCGCGGCGTCCGGCTCCGAAGATATCGCCGAAGACGTCGCCGAAGAGATCGCTGAAGGCATCCGCGCCGCTGAACCCGCCGGCTGCTCCGTGTCCAACGCCGGCATGGCCGAACTGATCATAGGCAGCGCGCTTCTCGGAATCCTTGAGGACCTCGTAAGCTTCCTTGGCTTCCTTGAACTTGCCTTCCATCTCCGGGTCGTCGGGGTTGCGATCCGGATGGAACTTCATCGCGAGCCGCCGATACGCCTTCTTGATGTCGGCTTCGGTCGCAGCGCGCTCGACGCCGAGCACCTCATAGAAGTCGCGTTTCGCCATGCCTTTGCGCGCGGCCGTCTACACCGGTCTCAGGCGCTCTTTTTCTTGTCGTCGCCCTTGACCTCTTCGAACTCCGCATCGACGACATTGTCGTCGCCGGGCTTGCCGGCACTGCCTTCGGCCGGCCCCGCAGCTCCCGCACCGGCCTGCTTCTCGGCGTAGAGCTTCTCGGCCATGCCCGCCGACGCATCGTTCAGCGCTTTGAGCTTGGTCTGAATCTTTTCCTTGCTGTCGCCTTTGACGGCCTCGCGGAGCTCACTAAGCGCCGACTCGATGCGCGCACGATCCTGGCCCGAAACCTTCTCGCCGAGCTCGCTCAGCGACTTCTCGGTTGCGTGCGCGAGCGCTTCGGCTTGGTTTCTCGTATCAGCGAGCTCGCGGAACTTCGCGTCCTCGGCCGCGTGCGCCTCGGCGTCGCGGACCATGCGCTTGATCTCGTCCTCGTTCAAACCCGAAGACGCTTTGATGACGATTTTCTGCTCCTTGCCCGTCGCCTTGTCCTTGGCCGACACGTTCAGTATTCCGTTCGCGTCGATATCGAACGTCACCTCGACTTGCGGCATACCCCGCGGTGCAGGCGGAATGTCCGTCAGGTCAAAGCGGCCGAGCGACTTGTTGTCGCCTGCGCGGCCACGCTCGCCCTGGAGCACATGAATCGTGACGGCCGTCTGGTTGTCCTCGGCAGTCGAGAACGTTTGGTGCGCTTTGGTCGGAATCGTCGTGTTCTTCTCGATGAGCTTCGTCATGACGCCGCCCAACGTCTCGATGCCGAGAGACAGCGGCGTGACGTCGAGAAGCAGAACGTCCTTGACCTCGCCGGCCAGAACACCCGCCTGGATCGCCGCGCCCACGGCGACGGCCTCGTCGGGATTCACGTCGCGGCGCGGTTCCTTGCCGAAGAGCTCCTTGACCTGCTGCTGGACCTTCGGCATGCGCGTTTGCCCGCCGACGAGAATGACGTCGTCGATTTCCGCGATGCTCAGCGAGGCGTCCTGCAGAGCAGTCCGGCACGGCGCGATGGTGCGCTCGATGAGATCCTCGACGAGCGATTCGAGCTTGGCCCGCGTGAGGTTCATCGTGAGGTGCTTCGGGCCGCTCGCGTCGGCCGTGATGTACGGCAGATTGATTTCGGTCTGTTGACGCGAGGAAAGCTCGATCTTGGCCTTCTCGGCAGCTTCCTTGAGCCGCTGCACGGCGAGTGGATCCTTGCGGATATCTATGCCGCTTTCCTTGAGGAACTCCTTGGCAATGTACTCGATGATGCGGTTGTCGAAGTCCTCGCCGCCAAGAAACGTATCGCCGTTGGTCGAGAGCACCTCGAACTGATGCTCGCCGTCGACCTCGGCAATCTCGATGATTGAGATGTCAAAGGTACCGCCGCCCAAGTCATAGACGGCGATCTTGCTGTCGCCCCGCTTCTTGTCGAGCCCATAGGCGAGCGCGCCCGCGGTCGGCTCATTGATGATGCGCTTGACCTCGAGCCCGGCGATCTTGCCGGCGTCCTTGGTCGCTTGCCGCTGGGAGTCGTTGAAGTACGCGGGGACCGTGATCACGGCCTCCGTCACGGGCTCGCCGAGATAGTCCTCGGCCGTCTGCTTCATCTTCATGAGCACGCGCGCGGAGATCTCGGGCGGAGCCATCTTCTTGCCGCTGACCTCGACCCAAGCATCGTGATTGTCGGCCTCGACGATCTTGTAAGGCACCATGCCGATGTCCTTACGCACGACGTCGTCGCTGAACCTGCGCCCGATGAGGCGCTTGATCGCGAACAGCGTGTTCGCAGGGTTCGTGACGGCCTGGCGTTTGGCGGTCTGGCCGACGAGGATCTCGCCGTCCTTCGTAAAAGCGACGATCGACGGCGTCGTGCGATCGCCCTCGCTGTTCTCGATGACCTTCGGCTCCCCGCCCTCCATGATGGCCACGCAAGAGTTGGTCGTGCCTAGGTCGATACCGATGACTCGTCCCATGTTTTCGCCACTCCGGATACTGAAAGGATGCTGGTCCCCGAGATGGGGGAACCGAGCGCGTAATTCAAGGTTCCTTCGCTACGATCACGCGCGCCGGACGCAGCAGTCGACCGTGGATTTCGTACCCCTTCTGCACGACCTCGAGCACGGTGCCGGGCTCGGCCGTGGCCGACGGCCGCACGCTGAGCGCCTCGTGCCTCGCGGGGTCGAAGGGCTCGCCGTGGGGATCTATTTCGCCGACGCCGGCCGCCGCCAGAGCCTCGTCGAGCAGGCGCAGCGTTGCGCGCTCGCCCTCGAGTATCTTTTCGACGCTCGGCGCGGCCCCGGCGGTAACCGCGGCGAGGCTAGATTCCAGACTGTCCCGAACGGGAAGAATCGCACCCGCGAGCCGTTCCGCGGCGAACTTGCGCGCCTGCTCGAGATCGCGGGCATTGCGCTTGCGCAAGTTTTCGAGCTCGGCGGCCGCACGCAGGTATTTGTTCCAGTTCTCCTCGGCCGCGGCGCGCAGCCCCTCGACATCGACGGGGCTTGCGGCCGAGTCCGCAGCTTCATCCGCTGCGGGCTCGGCGCCGGCAGGCTCCAGTGCCTCGGGCCGCCCCGATTCCTGATTCATGCTCCCATACCTCCACGATCGCTGCGCTGCGCGACCCCACGACATTGGGGGCGGCCCGAATCATTTCAACCTGAGCTAGTTCTTGCGGCCGAGAGCCCGGCCGAGCAACTTTGCAGTGATGTCGACGATCGGAATCACGCGCTCGTATGCCATACGCGTCGGGCCGATAACGCCGAGGACGCCGGTCGTATCGTCTGCAGCCAAATAAGGAGCAGCAACGATGCTGCACGAGTCGAGCACTCGATAACCCGATTCGTGGCCGATGAAAATCTGCACGCCGTCCGTGTGCAGGCTCTGGTCGAGCAAGTGCAGGATGTCGCGCCGTTGGCTGAAGGCCTCGAAAAGACCGCGGAGCTTCTCGACGTCCGCGAGCTCGTCGATGTCCATGAGATTCGTTTCGCCCGCGACGACGACCTCCGCGTCGGGCTCCTCGACCGGGAATGCCTCCTGAGCGAGCTCGATAGCCTCGAGCATGATGCGGTTCATCGATTCGCGCGTCTCCCGGAGCTCGCGCAATACTTGCTTGCGCACGGCGTAGAGATTGCGGCCGCGAAACTGCGCCGTCAGATAATTGGCCGCTTCACGCAGCTCGCTCTCGGTGAAGTCGCGTTGTACCGAGAGGATCTTGTTCTGAACCTCGGTTTCGTTGACGACGAGGATCGCCAGCACGCGCCGACCGCTGAGCGGCAGGAATTCGATCTGCCGCAGCGCCATCTGCGGACGCCGCGGCACGGTCACGACGCCGGCGAGCCGCGTGACGCCAGACAACAAGCTCGACACCGAAAGCGCGAGCGCCTGGGGGTTTCCCGCGACTTCCGCGAGCCGCTCTTCGAGCATCGAGAGGTCGTCCCCGGCCGGCGGGCTCAAGCGCACGAGCGTGTCGACGAAGAAACGGTAGCCTTTGTTGGTCGGAATCCTGCCCGCCGAGGTGTGCGGCGACTCGATGAACCCGAGGTCCTCGAGGTCGGCCATGATATTTCGAATGGTCGCGGGGCTGAGCTCCAATCCGGAATCGCGCGACAACGTTCGCGAGCCGACGGGATTGCCCTCACGGATGTATCGGTCCACCAATACGCGCAGCAAGAATTGGGCGCGTTCGTCCAAGGTCTCCCATGTTTTGCTGCTCGCCATATGCGCAGGCTGTGATAAGTTAGACCCCGGTCCCACGGAGCGACCCGCACGCTAGCAACGAGCTAGCCGAACTGTCAAGAAAACCCCCATTGCGTCAAGTCTCGGTGCCTCGCATGCGCAGGAAGTTCAAAACGATCGGGTTGTGGGGACGCCTCTCGGAGACCAACGTCGCGCATCCGGCCTCGCAAATCAGCAAGCACCTCAAGCGCCTCGGTGTCGAGGTCTACGCCGTTGCCGGTCGCAGTGCGAGATCACTCCCCGATGTGGAGCGCCTCGGTGAAGAAGAAATCGCGAAACGCGTCGATCTACTCGTAGCCATCGGCGGCGACGGGAACATGTTGCGAGCCGCACGCCGCGCCGCAGCACACGGTGTCCCGCTGCTCGGCATCAATCGCGGCCGGCTCGGATTCCTCACGGACATCTCGCCCGACCACATGCTCGAGGCTGTCGATGCGATTCTCGGCGGCGACTACCACGCCGAGGACCGGCAAATGCTCGAAGCGACGATTTCGCGAGGCAAGCGCCGTGGCGAAACTCTGTATGCCCTCAACGATGTGGTCCTACAGAAGGGCGACTCGGGCCGTATCATCGAATTCGTGACTACCGTCGACGGCACGTATGTCAACACGCATGGCGGCGACGGGCTCATCGTATCGACGGCTACGGGATCGACGGCCTATTCTCTTTCCTGCGGCGGACCGATCATTCAACCCGACGTCGATGCCCTCGTGATGATCCCGATTTGCCCACACACGCTCAGCGATCGACCGCTGGTGCTCCGGGGTACCAGCGAGATTCATATAAAGATGGTGTCGGGAGGCGACTATAGGGCCCATGTCGCATGCGATGGGGACGAGCTCGGCAAGATGACCGACAAGGATGCGCTCAGAGTGCGCACCGCAAAGCGTAACGTCACGTTGCTGCATCCGAGGGATTACAACTACTACGAGCTGTTGCGCTCGAAGCTCAATTGGGGGCGCGCGAATCGTACTGGCAAGTAGCGTCGGAGCACGGCGGCCATGCTGACTCTGATTCGAATAGCGAACTACGCAATCGTCGACGAGATCGAGGTCGAGCTCGATCGCGGGTTCAGCGTCCTGACCGGCGAGACCGGAGCCGGTAAGTCGATCTTGGTCGACGCGCTCGGCCTCGCCCTCGGCGACCGGGCGGATTCGACGGCTGTGCGCGCGGGTGCAAACCGCGCCGAGATCAGCGCCGTCTTCGAGATCCCACAGGGCCACGCAGCGCTCGCCTGGCTCGCCGAGCGGGAGCTTGGCGACGGTGCAGAATGCACGCTGCGCCGCGTGATCGGTGCCGAGGGGCGGTCGCGCGCGTTCATCAACAACCAGCCGGTCACGCTCGATGACTTGAGCACGCTCGGGTCGATGCTCATCGATATTCACGGCCAGCATGCGCACCAATCGCTGCTGACGAGCTCGGCGCAGCGGGCCGTTCTCGACGCGACGGCGGACGCTCTCGACCTCGCGGCCGCCGTCGCGGCAGCACATGCCGCGTGGCAGGAGGCAGCGGGCGCGCTGGCGACACGGCAAGAGCACTCGGCCGAGCGCGAGGCGCAGCTCGAGCTCTTACGCTTTCAACGGGCCGAGCTCACGGAGCTATCGCTCGAGGCCCACGAAGTCGAAACGTTGCAGGCGGAGCGCAGCCGCCTCGGCAATGTCGACCGACTGCTCCAAGGCGTCGAAGCAGCGCTCGGCCTCGTCTACGAAAACGATGTTGCGCCCGCGCATGCCCAAATTGCGCAAGCAGAGCGCGCGCTCGGCGGTCTCATCGAGCACGACTCGTCGCTGTCGGGCCCCGCCGAGCAGCTCGGGCGGCTCGCGATCGAGCTCCAAGAGATTGCCACGGAGCTCGCGCGCTATCGCGATCGTCTCGAGGCCGACCCCGCACGCCTCGAGTACGTCGAATCGCGGCTCGCGCGGATTCGCACGTTGGCGCGTCGACACCGCGTCGAGGAGGCCGCGCTCGTCGGCGTGGCCGCGCGGCTCGACGCGTCGATCGAAACCCTCGAGCGAGGTGGCGAGTCGCTCGAGCAGCTCGCGGCGAAGGCCGCGGCCGCCGAAGCGCGCTATTTCGAGCTCGCGGGCGCCCTCTCGGCGGCGCGCGAGCGGCAAGCCGCGACGCTCGGCGCAGCAGTCACGGCGCAGCTCAAGGAGCTCGGGCTGCCGCACGGCGACTTTCTCGTGGTTGTCGAGCGCAGACCCAAGGAAAAGGCCGATTCGACCGGACTCGATCGCATCGAGTTCCAGGTCCGGCTCAACCCCGGTCAGCCGTTTGGCGCGCTCACCCGCGTTGCGTCGGGCGGGGAGCTCTCGCGCGTGAGTCTCGCGCTCGAGGTCGTCGCAACCAGCGCCTCGAGCATACCGACGTTCATCTTCGATGAGGTCGACGCCGGAGTCGGCGGCGGCGTCGCCGAGATCGTCGGCCGCCGGCTGCGGCAGATCGCTCTGCGCCGGCAGGTGTTGTGCGTGACCCACCTTCCCCAAGTCGCGAGTCAGGGAGAGCACCACTATCGCGTCGTGAAGCTCACGGACGGCAAGACGAGCCGCACGCACGTCCGTGCCTTGGCCCCCGACGAGCGCGTCGAGGAGCTCGCGCGCATGCTCGGCGGCATCGAGATCACCGAGCGAACTCGCGCCCATGCCGAGGAGATGATCAGTGTTGCCGCTCGGGGCGAGGCGACACCGATTCGTGCACGCGGCAAGAAGAGTCGGTTAAAGCCAGGGCCTTAGCCGCGGCGAGAGTTCAAGTGCGCTTTTTCGGTCTGACGTAGAGCACGAGGCTGTGCTCTTCGATTTCGTAACCGTGCTTGTCGGCCACTTCGCCCTGGAGCTTCTCAATGCGGGCGTCGAAGAATTCGGTCACTTTGCCCGTCTCCAGGCACACCATATGGTCGTGATGTGTCCGGTCCGCGAGCTCGAACACCGCCGTGCCGCCCTCGAAATTATGGCGGCTCACGAGCCCCGCGCGCTCGAATTGCGTCAAGACTCGATACACGGTCGCAAGCCCCAGCTCCTCGCCGTGCTCGAGCAGCGCGCGATAAATCGCTTCCGCGCTCAGATGACGCTCGTTGCTGCGCTCGAGTATGTTGAGCACCTTCAGTCGCGGTGAGGTGATCTTGAGTC
This sequence comes from Gammaproteobacteria bacterium, assembly GCA_036555065.1. GTDB lineage: Bacteria > Pseudomonadota > Gammaproteobacteria > Steroidobacterales > Rariloculaceae > DATBLZ01. The sequence continues at coordinate 1,548 of DATBLZ010000179.1, read as the reverse complement.
CCGCTTTGCGCAGATCTTGAGATTCCACGGTCCACCGGTTTTGGCGAATCGGTTATGATTCGCGGCTCATTATGGACCAGACGTCCGCAGCCCTCCACCCATAATCGACGCCCATGAGCATGAATCACGGCGCGTGGCCCTTCTCGCAACGCCTCCGCTCGCTCGGCGCGCTCGCCATTAGCCTGCTGATCGCCGTCGTCCTCGAAGCGTGCGCTTATCGAATCGACATTCAGCAGGGAAATCTGCTCGAGGAGGAGGCCCTCGACCAGGTCCAGCTCGGCATGTCGCGAAGCGCGGTTCAATTCCTGCTCGGCACGCCCATGATCGCGGACGCGTTTCATGAGCAACGCTGGGATTACGCCTACTATTTTCGACGCGGACGATCGCGCGAAGTCGAGCAGCGGTGGATCGTCGTATATTTCGAGCAGGATCGCGTCGTCCGCATCGAGAGGGATCTCGAGCTGCGCCCCGTAGGCTAGCGGCTACCTTTCCAGCCGTATACTTCGTCGGCACGGCGCACGAATGCGCTCATTTGCGAGCGCGTAACTTCCTCGAAAGCCTTGGCGAGCACGAAACCGAGCGGCGAATGGCTAACCTCATAGTCGAGCGAGAGCTCGATGTCGGCACCGCCGCCTGCCGAGTCCGTGAACTCCCATGATCCCGCGAGCCGGCTGAATGGACCCGATACAAGCGCTATCGTGATGCGGCGCGGCGGCTCGAGCGTATTCCGAGTTCGAAACGGCTTCTGAACGCCCGCGATACCGATCTCGATCGTAGCTTCGACGTAACTCTCGCCGCGCGACTCCACGCGTGCACCGGCGCACCAATGCAAGAACTGTGGATACGCCTCGACATCGTTGACGAGAGCGAACATCTGTTGAGCCGTGTATCGCACATGCGCGCGCCGCCGGATTCTGGGCATTGATCGAGGCTATCATTGCCGCGCAATGGCCAACAAGCAAAAGCGGACGGAAAACACGATCGCTCTGAACAAGAAAGCGCGTTTCGATTTCTTTATCGAGGAGAGCTTCGAGGCCGGACTCGCTCTCCAAGGGTGGGAGGTCAAGAGCATGCGCGCGGGCAAGGCGCAGCTAACCGAGAGCTACGTGATCTTTCGCGAGGGGCAAGCATGGCTCCTCGGCGCTCATGTGACCCCGCTGCCGACCGCCTCGACCCATATCCAGCCCGATCCGACTAGAACGAGAAAGCTGCTCCTGCACAGAAACGAAATCGACCGCCTCGTCGGCCTCGTCGAGCGGCGCGGCTATTCGCTCGTCGCGCTCGAGCTCTATTGGAAGAATGGCAAGGCCAAGCTTGCCGTCGGCCTTGCCAAGGGCAAGAAACAACACGACAAGCGCGCCGCGGAGAAGGACCGCGATTGGGAGCGCGACAAGGCGCGCTTCATCAAGGGCCGGCTGCACTAGGCGCCATGGTGCGACGCAGGCCCTTGAATTGCGCACCACAGCGCCTAAACTTACCGGCGTTCCTGGGGGCGACATGGCTTCGACGTGGGTCGCGAAACCTTCGGGTGCATGCCGAGGTGCAGGT
>DATBLZ010000110.1:0-27791 GCA_036555065.1 Gammaproteobacteria bacterium | reverse complement strand
CCTTCCCAGCTGTCGGGGTTGTGGTGGACCTCGGTCATGCCGACCGCGTTCTCGAACTTGCGCAGCGCGCTCAAGTAGTAGCCGATGTTGCCCCAGGCGTGGTGCGACGGATGGCTGCACGCGATCGCGCCGTTGCCGTGCACGGTCTTCTGCCGCTTGATCTCGCTCGCGACGATGTCGAGCGCCTCGTCCCAGCTGATGCGCTCGTAGCCCGAGATGCCGCGGTTTTCCGTATGGCGCTCGCCGTTCGGATCAAAGTCGACGCGCTTCATCGGATAAAGAATTCGGTCCGGCGAGTAGATCGTCGATTTGACTGTCTGACCGTGTGGCGCGAGCGAGGTCTTGCGCGGCGGCGTGAACACTTTGCCTTTCGCCTTGATGCTCCACGGTTGCGGGTCGCGCTCGTCGAACTCGATCGGTGTCATGCGGACGATCTTTCCGTCCTTGACGTACACCCATAGGGGTCCGCCGTTCGCCATGTTGCAATAGCGCGTCTCGCCGTTGCCCGCATCGATGCCGTAACGCCAACCGACCTGCAGCATCTGCTCGAGCGTCAACATGAACCAGATGCCCTTATCCTGAGGGCCGTCGAGCGTCATGCTGAAGCTCTTCGCGGCGTTGATCCGGCCGAGCTGGTCGTTCGGATGCGTGAGCAAGTGAACGGCGAGACGCGCGCTCTTGAAAGTGACGACGATGTCGGGATTCGCGTGCACGCCGTGTCGTGACGACACCTTGCCGTCCTTGAAAACGAAGTAACGGCCCGTTCCGGCCTTGACCCGGATTTGCGCCGTCAGGTTCTGCTCTTTGAGCCGCGCGCGGTAGGCCGGAAAGCGCCAGGCCGTGTATTTCATCGCGACCGCGACGCCGAAGAGCAACGTCGAAAACGCGAGCGTGCTGAGTCTGTCCATTAGGCCTGGGTCTTTCGTTCTGGGCCGCTTAGGTTACCGGTTTCGGCTCACGGGCGTAAAGCGCGGCGCCATCGCCACAATTTGCCAGAACCTTGCCAGAGCGCTGCCATTTCTGCCGGGCATGCTCAGTCCCGAGAAGCAAGAGGGACGACCGATGGCCGCAATCTCGCTCTGCGACGCGGCGACTACGGTGGACGACGGGGGCTGCCTGACGCAGGTCGAGGCGCACTTCGCCCAGCAGATCGCAATGGCCGTTTGGCTGAGTAAGCTCTCGGATGAGGCCGCGCGCGACACGCTCGGCTTGTATGCGCTCGCCGGCCGGCGCGGCAAGCCCGCGCAGGCGGGCCTTCGGGCCGCGCTCGTCGCCGAGTACTGCCAGTGCCGCGAGCGGCTCGACTTCTGCAGCTGAGCGCGTGGCAAGCGTTCTGGCGTTGTGCCAACATGCCGCGGCGCTCGGAGGTGCCGCGTGGAAACCGTTGCCGGCCCGCCCTCGAATCACTGTCGCCAGCGCCGCACCAAGGTGAGAATCCGGCGGGCGGCCCTCGCGTTCCTAGCGTTGGCTAGCGTTGCCGTGACAGGGGCGCCGTTGCGCGCACAGCCGGACGAACGCACGGCCGCGGCTCCGGGCGCGGGCCTCGCCGCCGGGGATCACGACTTCTCGCTGCGCCACGGCGAGCGCACCCGCAAGTACCTCGTGCACGTGCCGCCGGGCGCGAGCGAACCGCTGCCCGTGATGATCGCGTACCACGGTGGCGGCGGTAATGCCGCTGGCTTCAAGGCGTACGCGGGGCTGGACGCGCTCGCCGATCGCGAGCACTTCGTCGTCGTGTATCCGAACGGAACGGGCGTGCTCCCGAACCGGCTTCTCACGTTCAACGGTGGACGTTGCTGCGGTTACGCGAGGAATCAACGAGTCGACGACGTCGGCTTCACGATCGCCGTGCTCGAGGATCTCGCGCGCCGCACGCCGATCGATCGCGCGCGCGTCTATGCGACCGGGCATTCGAACGGCGCCATCATGGCGTACCGGCTCGCTGCCGAGCGCGCCGACGTAATCGCGGCCATCGTGCCGGTCGCGGGCGCGATGAGCGTCGATTCGTTCGCGCCGTCGCGGCCGGTCGCCGTCATGCACATTCATAGCGTCGACGATCCACGCGCGCTCTACGGCGGTGGGCTCGGTCCGCCGTTCCCGGGGACGAGCAACCGCGAGACCCACGTGGCCGTCGAGGAAGCGCTCGATCGCTGGATTCGGGCCGACGGTTGCGAAGGCGAGGCCCGCACGGAGGAGACGCGGACGACCCCGTCGAGCAACGGTGCCGCACATACGGCAACGCGCATCGTCTGGTCGCCGTGTAAGGCAGGCACCGAGGTCGTGCATTGGAAGTTGACGGGGGCGGGTCACGGCTGGCCCGGCGGCCCCGGCAGCAGCGGCCTGCCCGAGAGCGTGCTGGGGCCGGCGACGAACGTCGTCCATGCCGCCGCGGAAGCCTGGGCGTTCGCATCGCGTTTCCGTCTGCAATGACGGATCCGCTCGGCCGCAAGCACGCCTGGCTCACGCCGCTCGAGCTCGTCGTGCTCGGCGCGATCAACTCGGCGCTGCCGTTCATTCTTTTCGCGTGGGCGGCACAGCGCGCGCCGGCTGGAATCGGGGCGATCGCCAATGCGATGACGGTTCCCTTCACGACTTTGATCGCATTCCTGTTCTTCGGCGAACGCATCGGCGTGTGGCGATCGCTTGCGCTTGCAATCGGGTTCACCGGCGTCGTCTGGGCCCGGCTGATCCTCGGCGAAGCGCTGACCTCGAGCATGGCGGTCGCAGGCGCCATGATTCTCGGCAGCGTCGCGATCGCGCAGCGTGCGGCGAAAAGTTAGTCGGGCCGAGCGCTTCGACGGGTTTGGAGAAAAACCGCCCCCGGCGGGGCTAGGGGGGGAGGGGGGAGATGCCGGGGGCGGTTTGAGTCGAACTCAACAACAAAGACCGCAATTACTGGTTCTGAGCACAGCCGGCTTTGGCTGCGCGATTCTCCTGCAGATTCTTCTGGATCTCGTGGCCGGCGAAAGCTCCGGCCGCGGCACCGGCCGCCGTCGTGACATCGCTGTCGCCGACGTCGTTGCCGACAGCGCCGCCGACCACGGCGCCTATCACCGTGCCGGCAACGCGATGCTCATCGCCGGGCTCGGTGTAGTTGGGGTCGCAATCGTCGACCGGCGCCGAATCGGGAGCCGTGATCGCCGCGAGCGTTTGCTCGTCCTGCGGCTGCCCATTTTGTTCGAGCAGCTTGTATCCGGCGAATAGACTGCCTGCGACGGCCGCCGTTACGCCGACGATGGTTCCGACTAGAAGTGACTTGTTCATTTGCTACCTCCTCTGTGAACGTCCTTACTGCCAACGAGCCGACTGACTCTCCACGCGGCCGCGATGAGCGCGCCCGCTCCGGTGCGGCGCGCGCCGACGGCGCAACCCGCCGCGAAGCACGCGGCAAGCCCCGTCGGTCGCCCGAACCCGTATGCGAGCCGCGCGGTAAACTGATGAGCCGCGCGGCGCAACGCGAGCCGATCGTGCTCGGCACGGTCGGCGGCCGCGCGAACCGCGCGCTCCCGTTGCCCGAGCTCGGCGATGACACACGATGCGCTGAGAATCACGGCGTCTCCTTTGCGCCGCTGATGGCGCCGCGCAACGCCGGCATCGTCAGGTAGCGGCTGAGCCGCGTCATTCGTTGCCAGCAAAACGCCGCGAGCAGGACGTGGCCGATCGCGAGAATCAGTGCCGCGAAGCTCCACGGCAGCGCGGTGCTGCCGACGGCCTGTAGAACGCTCGCGACGACGAGCCCCCACGCGACGATCAGAGCCGTCGCGCTCAAGACCACGAGCAGCAACATCGCGAAGCCGCTGATCGCTATCAACCTGAGCTCCGCGCCCGCGAGCTCGAGCAGGCCCTGGGCGCGGCGCCCCGCGGCATCGAGGAGCGCGTCGCGCTCCTGTGCCGCGGGACTTGTCGTTATTTCCACTGCTCTGAGCATTGGTGTCGTCCGCCGTTGGTCAGCGTCGCGTCAGAAGGCTGCTCAGGATCACGCCCGTCGCGAACGCGATCCCCGCGCTCATCAACGGATTGTCCTGAACGTACGAACGCGCCTTTTGCCAATTGCTTTCGAGCGTGCGCAAGGCGCGCTCCTCGGTCTCACGTGCGTGGTCGCCGAGATCCGCAACGCGGGAGCGAATGTGCTGCTCGGCGTTGCGCGCCGTCTCCGCGACTCGGTCCACGGTCTCGTGCATCTTCGTCGCGAGATGGTCGGTTGTTTGCGACCGCGCGCCCGAATTGCCCATGCCTTGGCGACCTGCGGTTTCGTTGGTCGTGTTCATCGTGGTCTCCTTTGTCGACGTGCTTTTATGAGGGATCGACGACGAGGTTGTTGCGAACGGCCTCGACGTCGCCCGTGTTCTTGGCGATTTCCTCGGCGAGCAGACGCTCCTCGGTCGTGGAGACGCGGCCGGAGAGCGTCACGACGTCGTCCTGCGTGTCCACGTCGATCTTCAACCCTTGCGTGTTCGCGTTGCCGAGCAACTTCGACTTGATCACTGCCGTCGTCGTAGCGTCGTCGACCCACGAGCCAAAGTCGCGTTGGCCGGCCGGCTTGTGCTCCGCGGCCGCTGCGGCTTCTTCTGCGTCGATCCCGAGGTCGTTGTGCACTTCGGTGACGCCGTCGACGCCCTTGGCGATCTCTTCGGCGAGATCGCGATCGATGTCACTTGCGACCATGCCGTGCAGGTGCACGACGCCGTTCATGACGTCCGTGTTGATCGCGAAAGGATTCAAGTGCCCGTTGAGAACGTACGCGGCCTCGATCTTCCCGGTGATCCACGCGTCCCGCGCCTCGCCCTGAAAGCTCGACGAGTCCGCAAGCGCGCCAACCGTGGTAAAGGAAGCGATTGCGCCGAGCATCGTGGTCGTCAGTGTCTTGTTCATGACCGTCCTCCAAAGAACGTTGATCTCGACTGGCAATTAGCAAGTCCCGTGCCAGCTAGGCGCGCCAAGCGGCCCGGCGGTGGCGGGCGCAGCAAAGCCAGCGCGGCCCGAGCGCCGTCGAGTGCAAAAGTTGGAAACGATTACAGGATTTGCGCGCGAATCACGACGATTCGCCGTCCCTGTAGGCGTTGAGGCGGTTATAGAGCGTGTTGAGACTGATTCCCAGCGTTTCGGCGGCTGCTTTCTTGTCGCCGTCGAAATGGGCGAGCGTGAGCTCGATGAGCTCGCGCTCGACGTCGCGAATCGTTCGGCCTGCCTCGAGCCCCTGCTGCGTAGCGCCCGCGAACGGGCTGTCGAAGTGCGCGGGCAGCTCGAGCTCCGCGCTGCCCGGGTCGCTCATTATCAACGTGCGCTGGACGACGTGTTTGAGCTCACGGACGTTTCCGGGCCAGTGATAGGTCTCGAGCCGCCGCATCGATTCGTCGCTGAACGCACGCTCGGCGCCATCCCGCCGCAGCCCATTCAGAAAATGCCGTACGAGCAGCGGGATATCCGTTCTGCGCGCGCGCAACGGCGGCATCGAGATCGGAAAGACGCTTAAACGGAAGTAGAGATCCTGGCGCAGCAGCTTGTCGGCGATGGCCTTCTCCGGATCGCGATTCGTGGCTGCGACGATGCGGGCTTGCGTAGGCTCGTCCTTTTCGCTGCCGACTGGCTGCACGCTACCCGTCTCGACGGCGCGCAGGAAATGCGGCTGCAAGTTGGTCGGCATCTCGACGAGCTCATCGAGAAAGAGCGTGCCCCCGTCGGCGCGCTTGAATGCACCGACGTGGCGACGCACGGCGCCCGTGAAGCTCCCTTTTTCGTGGCCGAAGAGCTCGCTCGGCGCCAGCTCGCCGGACAACGACCCGCAGTTGACCGGGACGAATTGGCCCGTGCGCCCGCTCGCGCGATGAATCGCGGTGGCGACGAGCTCTTTGCCGGTGCCGGTTTCGCCGACGATGAGCACGGGCGTGTCCGTGCGCGCCACGCGCTCGATCTGTGCGTAAACCGCAAGCATCGTCTCGTGCTCGCCGACGAGTAGTCCGAAGTGATTGCCGGCCTCCTCGATCGGTGTCTCGTCAGTGTTCGTGCGCACCGCTGCCGCGAGGTCGCGCGCATCGATCGGCTTCGTCAGATATGAGACCGCGGGACCGCTGAGGTTGGCGATGTGCGACTTGATGCCGGGATGGCCCGTGATCAAAACGATCTTGGGCGGCCCGCGGCCGGAAAGCTCATCGAGCAGCTCGAGACCGTTCCCGTCCGGCAGAATGAGATCGAGCAGCAGCACGTCCGGAATGCTGTTGCCGAGCTGCGATCGGGCAGCGGCGAGGGAATTCGCCGTAGCCACGTCGTGGCCTTGGGATTGAAGCAAATCGCTCGCCGCCGACAACGAATCAACGTCGTCATCGACGAGCAGTACGCGCGCCATAACCCATCGATCCTTGGTTCCGCCGCCTTCATTCTATAACGAGGGCCACGGTTTGACCGGGCTTCCGGGCGCAATGCAGAATCGCCGACGTATGCAACGGACCTTGCGCGCTTGGCTCATGCCGACGGCTATCGCTTTGTTTGCCGCGGCGACAGTCGTCGTGCTTTGGTACGCGATACGCGTGGATCACGACCGCCGCGTCGCGAACGTCGCCGAGGCGACGTCGTATGCGACCCGCAGCGAGCTCGCACGTCGGCTCATCATCCAGTTTCAATCGCTACAGGGGCTCGCCGAGCTCTGGGTGTCCTCATCACGTGACACGGGGCCGGCGGCCGGCGCGAAAACGCCGCTCGCGCTCATTCGCTTCGAGGGCATCGATGCGATCGCCTGGAGCGACAGCGACGGCGCGCGATTCCTAGCAACGGCCGAGCACCCCGTGCTGGGCTACGTGCCTTCGGCCGATGAATGGACGCCGATCCAAAATCTCATCACAGGAGCGCACGCGCCGCCGGCTGAGGCAACGCTCGGGCCGTTCCCGGACACCGACGGACACTCGATCTTTCATTACTATTTTCCGATCGAGCGTGCGACACGCCGCGGTGTACTCGTCGCGGTGATCGACGCGCAAGATCTGCTCGCGACGCTGCTCGTCGACGAGGCGCCCGGATACGAGATCAGCGTCTCGTGCTGCGAGGGAACCGAGCTCTATCGGCGCGGTGCGGCCGATACGGGACTGTCCGCGGAGTGGACGCGCCAAGGGAGAATATCGCCGGCTCCGGGGATTCTTTGGAACGTCGCGCATCGGCCCTCGCGCGCGCTCGCTTGGGATCGCGACGTGTTGGTCATCGATTTCGTATTGATCGTCGGGCTCGCGACGGCGCTTCTGCTCGGCGGCCTCGTTTTCGAGAATCGCCGCGCGCGGGAGCGCGCCGGCGCTGCGAGCGAGGCGGAGCAACGCGTGCGCCGGCTCAATCGCGAGCTCGAGGAACGCGTCATCGCGCGCACGCAGGAGCTCAACTCCGCGATAACCGATCTCAACACGATCAATTTATCCGTGTCGCACGACTTGCGGTCGCGGCTCAACGCGATAAGCCTTATTACCGGGCAACTGCAGCAAGCCGCCGCTGAAGATGCCCGCAATCCGGCGCGCTGTGAAAAAATCGCGGAGAATGTCGAGCGCATGGTCGGTATCACCGAGCGACTGCTCGGCTACTCGAGAACGACGTCGTTCGACTCCGAGCTCGAGGAAGTCGACATGCGAGCTTTGGCCGAAGAGGTCGTGAAGCAGCAATCGGGCGCCGCGCATGCCGTCTCGATCGGAGCACTGCCGCCCGCGCGCGCGGATCGAGCGATCGTGAACATTCTGCTCGGCAATCTCGTCGGCAATGCGCTCAAGCACGCGCAGAGTGCGCGCGAGCTCGTGATCGAGATCGGCAGCATCCAGTTGGAGGACGGCACGACGGCCTACTTCGTCCGCGACAACGGGCCCGGCCTCGCCAAAGACGCCGCCGACCGATTGTTCAAACCCATGACCAAGACCGAAGGCGCGCGCCACGACGGGCTCGGGCTCGGGCTCGCGATCGCCGCGCGTGCCGTCGAGCGCCACGGCGGCAAGATCTGGGTTGAAAGCGAACCGGGGCAGGGCGCGACGTTCTTGTTCACGCTGCGTGCCCTGGGTACGAACGCCGCGGACTAATTCGCCCAGCGTTGCTCGATGAGCACCTCCTCGGCCGCCGCATCGAGCGGGTAGCCTTCGATGCGCTCGTCGATCGCCGCGTCGATGACGCTGCTGCGGTTCGCCGGTCGAAACCCGCCGTTTGTCGTCGTGGCCGCCGTGAAGCTCACGGCCTCGAAACGCCACCCCCCGTCGCGCCGACACGCGAGTGCTTCGCCGCCGCCGCGCGCGCTCGCGATGTCGACTTGACGGCAGTAGTCGCCGTCGACGCTGCGGAACGTGAAGACCGGCGTCACGCTGACGCCGCGCTCGATTTCGCGCGTCGTCGCGCTCGCCGTCGTCTCGAGGGCCTCGTATAGCGGTGTGCCCGATGCGATCGCGCCGGCGTTCGCGATCAGTACGACGTCGGGCGCCGGCGCACGCGAGGTACCGAGGTATCCCAAAGACACACCGACGGCGAGCGCGATGCCCGCCGCAAGCGAAACCGGCAGCGGCGCGAGCCGCAGGCCGCGCACCCTGCGCCGCGCGGCGAGATCGACCACGCCGGCATCGGGTTTTCCCGCGGCCTGCCCGGCATCGATGAGGTCGAGCACGCGCTGCGGCAGCGGCTCGGCCGCGATCGGCGCGTAGGCGTTGCGGACCGCCGCATCGGCCTGCGCGAGCTTCCTAAGGCGAGCGGCCAGCGCAGGCTCGACCTCGAGACGGCGCTTGAGCACTGCCGCGCGGCCGGGAGGCAAGGTGCCGTCGATGAACGCCGAAAGCAGCTCATCGTCTTCCACCGTCAACAGGTCACTCATCGATCGCCTCCTGCGAAGGCGCACCGCCTTCGAAGTGCCGAACGAGCGCGGCGCGAGCGCGCGCGAGCCGGCTCATCACCGTGCCGATCGGCGTATCGAGAATGTCCGCGGCTTCGCGATACGATAGATCCTCTATGGTTACGAGCGAGAGCACGAGGCGCTGCTCCTTGGGAAGCAGCGCCATCGCGCGCTCGACCTCGCGCAAAGTGAGCTCGCCGAGCGCGACGTCCTCGCCGCTGACGACGCGCTCGTCGGCGAGCTCGGGCGAACTTGCGGCGCGCGCTCGAACGGCATGTGCGCGCCGATCGTCGATCCAGAGGTTCTTGCAAATCTTGAACATCCAGGGCCTAAGATCATCTGCGTCCTCGGGCCCACCGCGCTCGAGCACTCGTTCGACTGTCGTCTGCATCAGATCGTCTCCGTCGTGGCGGTTACCGGTGAGGCTGTGCGCGAAGCGCCGCAACTGGGGCAGCGTCTCGAGCAGGGCCTTCTTTAAGCCCTCGGTAACGGTTCTGCTACGCTCGGTCAACGGCTGACTCGACGGGTTTATTCCCGCACGGGAATATACGGCGTTGTTGACCGTTATCACATCGACCGGTCGTCGCCGGCGGCAGCATGGAGCTATGGGCAACGCTACGCGATTCGGCCTTCGGCAGCAGATAACCGCGACCCTGCGGCGGCACGCGCTCGCGGCCGCGATCAGCCTTGCGGTTGCGGCTCCCGTGGCCGCGCAATTGCTCCCGCCGATCCAGATTCCCGGGCCGATCACCCGGCCGCTCGATCGGCCGTTTCCGGACGATCTCGACCCACGCGACACCGTCGAGGACGCCGTCGAAACGGTGGACGAGGAGGTCGGCGAGGGCGCCGAGTCCGTGGAGGACGCGGTCGAGGGCGCTGTTGGCGAGGTCGTGGAGCTTGCCGAAGCCGCCCTCGATCTCTTCGTCGCCGGCGAGGATCCCGCCGGGCAGCGGATCGAGCGCGAGGCCTGGGTCGTGCTTGTCCCCGAGGAGCATGCCGCACAGATCCCGGGCTGGGGATTCACGATCCGCGAGCGGCGCGACCTCGACGGCCTCGACCTCATCATGCTGCGCATCGATGCACCCGACGATCGCGGAATTCGGGAAACGGAGCTCGATCTCTCGAGCGGGGCGCCGGGCACCGTCGTCGACTACAACCATGTCTATGACGCGGGCGCGGACGAGCCCCGCAGCGATACGGCTACGCCGGACGCAACGACGACTGGGTTGGGACCCCATGCGAGTGCGCCCGCGACGCCGCCTGCGTCGGCAGGGCTGACCATCGGCGTCGTCGATTCGAGCATCATCGCGGAGCACGAGGCGTTGCGCGGCGTCGAGATCGTCCAGCAGGATTTCGTGCCGTTCACCGGTGAGCGGCCGACGGGGCATGGCACGGCCGTCGCCTCGATCCTTGCCGAAGGGGCGCGCGGGAACGGGGCCGGCGCAGTGCGGCTTTATGCCGCCTCCGTGTTCGTGCTCGACGACGACGAATCCATCGCGACGACGGGCAGCCTCGTTGCCGCGCTCGAATGGCTCGGCGCGCAGAGAGTCGGTGTCATCAATATGAGCTTGACGGGCCCGCCGAACCGCGTACTCGAGGCCGCGATCGCGGCGCTTGCGAAGCACGACGTGCTCATGGTCGCGGCCGTCGGCAACGAAGGCCCGGCAGGCCGGCCTCTTTATCCTGCGGCCTACGACACAGTCGTCGGCATCACGGCGGTCGACTCCGAGAATCGGATCTACCGGCATGCGAACCGCGGCCCCCAAGTTGCCTTTGCGGCGCCCGGCGTCAGAGCGAAAGTGGCGCGTGGCAACGGCGGCTACGGCAGGGAAACCGGAACTTCGATGGCGGCGCCGTTCGCCGCCGCGATCATCGCGCGCTCGCTCGTTGTGGAGGCTGCGCCGCCGGCGGAAGTGCTCGTGCATCTGGAGCAAGGCGCGGTCGACCTCGGCGACGCTGGGTTCGACGAGGTCTACGGCTTCGGACTCATTGCGCCGATTCATTAAGATTGGAGAATTCAAGGAATAGAGAAAGGCCGGCGAGTTGCCCCGCCGGCCTTGGTCTCGATCGCCATTAGTTCGCGGAGGCTGAACCCGCGGCCGCAGACTCGAACGAGCCGTTGACGTTCCCGAGCTCGGAGTCGGCGCCGGCGTTGGCAGCCGCGTCGCCCCGAGCCGCGGTATCGAGCCCTGCGTCGGAGCTCGCGGCGACGTCGCCGCGCGCGCCGCCGCTCGTCCCGACGTAGGCATCATCGGTTGCGATGCCGGCGCCCGTATACGAGCCGCTATTCGCGACGGCACTAACGTTGCTCGCCGCAGAAGTCGACGACTCATACGCGCCATTCGCTACGACGGCACCTTCCGCGGCGGCTCGCCGCGCGGCCCGCTCGGCTCGGCGCACCGCGGCACGCGACTGCGCCTGAGTTTGCGCGCCGATCTCCTGACCCGCGTAGACGGCGCCGTGAGCCGTACCCACCGCAGTCGCACCGGCCTCGGTCCCGATCTGCTCGATCCCAGTCGTCGAGATCTCGCCGGCCGCTTGGCCAACGACTCGACCCTGAGCATCGATACCGGCATGGTCACCGAAACCGCCGATCGTTCGCATTTCCATTTGCGATGCGAGCCCGCCGGCGCCGCCGCCGCCGACACCGAGCAGATCGGCCTGCGCGACACCGTTCAGCGAAGCCGCGATCCCAAGGGACAGAACAAGCTTTCTTGAATGCAGCATGGTCGTAAACCTCCTCTAAAGTTGTTCCACGCCCCGTCAACGAGTGGGGTCGGAGGTTTATTCCGCTGGCTGCGCCGCGGCGCTGTGTTATGTCATAGGTCTCGCCGACTTGCGCCGCGGGCGCCTTCGGCGCTATTGCCAGCTCCAGGTGAAACCGAGCCCCGGCCCCTCAGCCGTCACGTCGAGCACGAGCGCATCCTCGAAATCGACCGTCAGGAAACGGTAGCCCCCAAAGGCTTCCAACCGGTCGCTGAATCGATATCCTGCGGATGCGACGAGTTGGGCCTGGGACTCGGACGACACGCCGAACCCGCCGACGTCGCCGCGCACATCGAGGTACCAGTGCGTCCCGAACGGACGCGTATATTGCAGACCAACGAATGGATCGACCCATCGATCGGAGGCACTGCCGTCCGGGCCCGGCGTCAACCCGACCTCGACTCTTACGTCGACGACTCGCGCGCCGCCGACGAGCGCGAGACCGGAAACGGCCGAGAGCGCAAAGGTCGCGCCGGCTTCGTAAATCTGTCCCGAGACGCCGAGCGTCGTGTCGAACGCGACATTATCGAATTCGTCCTGGTACTCCACGGCCAGTGCGTCGACGAACCATCCCCACCTCGTCGTGCGCGCCTCGAAGTGCAGAGATGCGTAGCGTTCCAAGTTCTCGAGCGCCCAGAACGAGTAATCCGAGTCCGTCGAGCCTTCGATTCCGTCGGCTGCGAGGTCGCCCGTCAGCGTCGCGATCCACAAATAGGGTGTCAGGCGATAGCGCCAGGCATCGGTCTCGTCGGCCGCGAGCGGGCGCACGAAGACCGCGGCAAGCGTGCCTGCGACGGCGAAGTGCCTTGCGAACGATGCCGCGATTTGTAGCATTGGCGCACGTTTCGTGAAGCCCGTTGGGGCTAACAATATACGCGGCGTGCGGGCGTGGCTGGAACCGATCGCGAGCCCCGGAAGGTTCTGATAAGCTTCAAAATTCATTACGTGGCGACAGGCCGAACTGGTGAGGGAAGCAGAGTGAGCGTGACGAAACTAGACGCGGGCACCACCGTCTTGAAGAGCGTTTGCCGGAGTTGCCACGGTGGTTGCAGCACGCTCATGCACATGAAGGACGGCGAGCTCGTCAAGGTCGAAGGCGACCCCGAGGGCCCGCTGAACCACGGTTATCTCTGTCCGATCGGCGCTGCGACCACGGAGCTCGTCTATCACCCGGATCGCCTCAAATTCCCGCAACGGCGCATCGGACCGCGCGGCTCCGGCAAGTGGGAGCGCATCTCGTGGGACGAGGCGCTCGACGAGATCTCGGAGAAGGTGCTCAAGATTCGCGCGGAGAGCGGGCCCGAGTCGATCGCGATGGGCACGGGCACGGGGCGGCATCACATCCGCTGGGTGTCGCGTTTCGGCAATGCGCTCGGAACGCCGAACTGGTGCGAGCCGGGCTTCGCGCAGTGCTTCCACCCGCGCGTCAACACCTGCATTCAGACGATGGGCGATTTGCCGGTCTGCGATTTCACGGGCGGCACGCCACCCAAGCTCATCATGTACTGGGGACACAACCCGCCGCATTCGGGACCCGACGGCGAGACGCGCTTCAACGTGCGCGAGTCGCTGCTCGCGAAACCCCGGCTCATCACGATCGATCCGCGCGAGACCGTCTGCGCGAAGAAGTCGGAGCTTTGGCTCCAGCTTCGGCCCGGCACCGACGACGCGCTCGGGCTGGCATTCCTCAACGTGATCATCGAAGAGGATCTCTACGACCATCACTTCTGCGAGAACTACACGCACGGTTTCAAAGAGCTCGCCGAGCACGTGCACAAGTTCACGCCGGAATGGGCCGAGCCGATCACGTGGGTGCCGGCGGATAAGATTCGCGCGGCGGCGCGCCTTTTCGCGACGGTGAAGCCCGCGATGCTCGAGTGGGGCTGCGCGATCGAGCACACGCCGAACACGATTCAGACGATCCGCGCGCTCTCGATGATCCCGGCGATCACGGGCAACATCGACGTGCCGGGCGGCTGGATTTTCGGGATGCACGGCGCGGGCCGTTTCCCGAGCTTGATCGAGAACCTCGACCCCGAGGTCGAGAAGAAGCGGCTCGGCTACGACAAGTACAAGATGCTCTGCGGCGAAGGCGCCGACCTGCCGGCGTGCCACATTCCGTCGCTGATCGACGCGATGCTCTACGGCGAGCCGTATCGCGTCCGCGCGTTCCTCGTGTTCGGCAACAACACGCTGACGACGTACGCGAACACGAACTTGGTCTATCAAGCGCTCATGAAGCTCGATTACGTGGTTTGCGCGGATCTCTTCATGACGCCGACGGCGCAGCTCGCCGATATCGTGCTGCCGGCGGCATCATGGCCCGAGATCAATCAAATTTGCGCGCTGCCGACGATCGCGGGCAACGTCGTGATGAGCAACCAGAAGGTCGTGCGCATCGGCGAGTGCAAGTCGGACGAGGAGATATTTGTTCTGCTCGCGCGCCGCATGAAGCTCCCGGTTTGCACGGAGTCCGTCGAGGACGTGCTCGATCAGATGCTCAAGAACGGCGGCCAGAAGGAAGACTTCAGGGGCCTGACGCAACGCGGCTGGATTCACGTGCCGCAGAAGTACCGGAAGTACGAAACGCAGGGGTTCAAGACGCCGACCGGCAAGCTCGAGCTCTACTCGACGCGCCTCGAGAAGATGGGTTATGCGCCGCTGCCTTATTACGAAGAGCCGCCGGAAAGCCCGGTCAGCACGCCCGAGGTCGCGAAGGACTATCCTCTCGTGCTCACGACCGGCGGACGGATTCCGTTCTTCTTCAATTCCGAGCACCGGCAGCTGCCGTTGTGCCGCAAGGGTCACCCCGAGCCGCTCGCCGACATTCATCCGGATACCGCCGCGCCGCTCGGGATAAAGGATGGCGACTGGATATTTATCGAGACGCGCCGCGGCCGCATCAAGCAGAAGGCAAAGGTCACGAACAAGATCGACCCGCGCGTGATCCACTGCGAGCATGGCTGGTGGTTCCCGGAACGCAAGGGCCCGGACTACGGCATTTGGGAGTCGAACGCGAACCTATTGACCAACAACCGCGGTCCGTTCGATCCGCAGATGGGCACGTATCAGCTCCGCGGCCTCTTGTGCCGCGTCGGCAAGCTCGATGCGGAGCACGACAAGTTCGGGCCGCCGAAGCTCGAGGCCGCAACCGCCCAAGCTTGAGGTGCCGCGGCTGGTCGGACCTGGGGTCGGGGATGTATCTTTCAGGCGTCGGTTGAGGGAATCGCCGTGAAAAGAAAGCGCTCGAGCGTGCTGGTGGGTTGCTTGTTGGCGCTCTCGGGCGCTAAGGGCGCCAATGCTCAAGAAGTCCCGGCAGAGCAACAGATCATCGACGAAATTAGAGTAACGGCACCGCGCGCCGTGAAGCACAAGCAGCTCCCCTTCGGCCAGGGGCACGAAGTGACCTTGTCCTACGCCGTGAGTTATACCGATCTCGATCTGCGTGAAAGGGCAGGCGTTCGCGAGCTCGAGAAGAGGATCGAGACGGCGGCGGACGAGATCTGCACGCAACTCGAAGAGCTGTTCCCGCGCGGGGACCCGTCGAAAGGAGAGTGCACGCGCCGCGCGATCACGATCGCGATGGCGGACGCGAGAACGGTGATCGAGGCTCTGACGGCCCCCTAAATTGTTCTCTCAGGGAGGAGTGCGCACATGAACGGAGTATCGCGAGTACTGTTCGGCACGGCCGCGCTTCTGCCGGTCGTCGTGGCGGCGCAGGAATCGCAGCAGGCCCGCCCGTCGGAACCGCAGTTCGAATACACCTACGTCGAGATCGGCTATGACGAGACCGAGTTCGACGTAGGAGGCGTGGGCGAAATCGACGGGGACGGATTGACGGTCTCGGGCTCGTTCGAGCTCAACAACGAGTGGCACGTGTTCGCGTCGTACGGCCAAGCGGACCTCGACTTCGGCTTCGACCTCGACACGTTGGCGATCGGCGCCGGCTACGTGTATCCACTCAAAAGCGACATCGATCTGTACGGCCGCGTGCTCTATGTCGACAGCGAGGCGGACGGCCCGGGGTCGCAGGGCGGGGATGACGACGGTTTGGCCCTGCAATTTCGCATCCGCGGCCGCGTCAGTGATGAGCTCGAGCTCGAGGGCGGTATTCAGTACGTGGACGTAGCCGACTCCGACATGTCGTTACAGGCGGGCGCGCGCTACTACTTCAGCGACGCGTTCTCGGCCGGCATCGGCTTGACGTTCGGCGGCGACGCCGACGCGATCGGCGTCAACGCGCGATTCGAGTTCTGATCAGCTAGCGTTCTACTCGAAGCGCAGTTGCCGACGCAATGGCCGCGAAGTCGTCGTCGAGGTGTAGGACACGCACGCCTGCCCGAATCGCCACGGCGGCAATCAGGCAGTCGATGAGCTTGCGGACGGTCTTGCCTTGGCTGCGACAACTACGATAGAGGGCCGCCGCGCTGTCGTAGTCGATCGATTCCGTCGGCAGCAGCGTGGCCCGCGCTAGGAGCCGTCTGAGCTCTTGTACGTGCTCTTGATCGCGGGCGCCGGCCAGGACTTCCATTCGCACGGCATCACACGTGGCGATCCGCGAACCGAGCAACTCGTCGACGCGCTCGCAAACGGATGATCCGGTGTCGCGCAGAAACTCGATCCATGCGGATGTGTCGATGAGGATCAAGGCGTTCGGTTAGTCCGCATTACATCGAGATCGCCGCTCCAGCCAGAGCCTCGAAGTTTCCGCGCGGAATCCACCGAAAGCGGTTCGGCTGCCAAAGCGCGTAAGGCGAAGTTGATCGCCTCGCGCTTTGTTTTGAGCCGATAACGACGCATGACTGCGGTGCAGGCCTTCTCGTCTATATCTATGTTTGTGCGCGCCATACACCAAACATACACCAACTTCAGCTCTGGTTCCACTCCACGAGCGGCACATCTTTGCTCGGCCGCTCATAGAACCACTTGAGCCCGGAAGCGGCCTCCTTGCTCAAGATTGTGGTCTTGAAGCTGCGCCACGCTTGAATCTCGAAATAGTCGAGCGTGCCGCCGTGGGCGTTGAGCCGATGGGGAACGCCGGGCGGGAAGTAAACGAGCGTGCCGGGCTCGATCTCCTGCGACGTATCGCCGACGTCGACTTTGCCGCGGCCCTTGAACGTCATGTAGCAGTGCGCGGCGCCGTCGGGGTTCGCGTCGGTGCCCTTGTGCACGTGATAAGGCGAGGCGCCCCCCTCCTTGTAATGCATCTCGCCGGCCTGAATGGCGTTGGTCGGCGTGAGCCGGCTGCCATCCTGAAGCTTCACGCTCGACTCGGCGCAAAAGCGGCGCACGCGGCCGCCGCTCGCATCGGAAAGCACGCGCAGCGTTTGCCGGTTGAAGAAATATCCGGGCCCGCCGGGTAATCCTGCCTCGACCGCCGCCGGCGGCTTCGGCGTGACCATGTGCAAGAGCTCGAGATCCGATCCCTGCGCTTCGAATTGCGCCTTCTCGCCCGGCGCGAGCAAGACGCCCGCGCCTTCCTCGGCCTTGTGCGACTTCTTGTTGAACTGAATGCTGCCGTCGGCGGCGCCCTGCATGACGTACACGAGGTGGTAGGCGTTGCCGCCGGCCTCGAAGCGCTTGCCCTTCTTAACCGTGCGCCGATAGACGGTGAGGTTCTTCGCGCCGCAGAGGCTCTCGCTGCAGATCGTCCGCTCCAAACCGGAATCGACGGACTTGGCTTTGGCTGTGTTCGTGTCGATGATTGAAACGTCGCTGATCGTCGCCATTCGGCTGCTCCTTAGCTCAGTAACCAGAACCCTTGTCGCTCTCCTGCGCGTGCGTGCCGGCTACGGAGTAGAGCACCGCGGTCTTACGCGTCTTCTGAAAATCCTCGAGCGACTCACCGCGCATCGCGGCGTAGATTGCTTGATTCGGCACGCCGACGGCCGCGGCGAGCTTCTCGAGAATGAAAAAGATCACGCCGTACTGAACCATCGCGCGCCAGTCGAGCGTGCGCAGCATATTCTTCTCTTCTTCCGTGAGCCCGCCTCTATCGTACGAGCCTTCGCGATCATAAAGGAACCGGCCCCGGAGCTCGGGCTGGATGATGCCGTGGAGATAACGGTTGAGCCGGTAGGCCCTGCTGCTGCGATCGAAATCGAACGGATAAGAGCCTTCGAGCTTCGCAATTCCGCCGTACTCGCGCTCGGCCCTGGCGAGATAGGCCGCGGGAGTTTCGCCTTGCTTGTCTTCGGCGAGATCCTCGTAAATGACCGTCGCGGTCGCCGTCATCGACGGCAGACAATAGGACTGGTGGATCTTGAGCACCTTCGGCGTCAGCGCGCCGCGCATGATGAGCCACATGATGACTTCTGCGCCCTCGATGCCGCCGCGTTTCGCATAGTCGGCGATCGAGAGCTGGGTCAGCTTCTCGGGATCCTTCTCGAGGAGCTCGAGGAACTCCATGTCCCAATCCGTATTGTTGAAGCCCGCGCGCTCGCCGCTGACTTGGTGCGAGAGCCCGCCGGAGCCGACGACGACGACCTTGAGATCCTCAGGGTAGCTCTGGATTGCCTTCCGCAGCGAGCGGCCGAGTGCGAAGCAGCGCCGCGCGGTCGGAATCGGAAACTGCAGCACGCCGACCTGCAACGGCACGAGCGCCACGGGCCACGCGCGCTCGTGCGGCAACAGCATCGACAACGGGGAGAAAACGCCGTGGTCGAGGCCCTTTGCCTGAAAGAACGATAGATCGAACTCGTCGGCGACGAGCCCATTCGCGATGTGCTTCGCGAGCGCCGGATGTCCCTTGATCGCCGGCAATGGCCGCGGCCCGCCGCCTTCGTCCGCGACAGGGAATTTATCGGCGAACCCGAGCGCGAACGTCGAATAATGATCGAAGAAGAACGACGTGACGTGATCGTTGTAGGCGTAGAAGAGAACGTCCGGCTTCTTGTCGGCGAGCCACTTCCGCACAGGCGCGAAGCCCTCGAAGATCGGCGCCCAGATCGGGTCGCTGGCCTTCTTCGTATCGACCGCAAAGGCGATCGAAGGCGTGTGCGAGGTGGCGATGCCGCCGACTATCGTGGCCAAATCAAGCTCCGGTAGATTGGGTGGTCATTCTAGCCCAGCCAGGGCGCTGGCTACGGAGGCTCGCCAGTCGCGGCACGACCGGTGGCGATCATCGGAGACTGGCGCTGGAGTTTCCTGTGGGTCTTATAGCGCCCAACGCGCGAGGCCGGGAAATCCGGGGGCTGCTCAATCAAGTTTCCGCGGAAACATTTCTGCACCATCCTGGTGCAGAATCCCTCCGCGAAGGGATTTCGACTCCGCGTGTCCTCTCGCGGCCGCCGATATCTGGTCGAGGAGCGGACAATCGCATGTCGCCGGTTATTGGCGCGCTTGTAAAATCGAGGAGGAAGTCGGTTGAAGCGTCGATCACGTATCTCTTGCGCAACGCGCCCGAATCGGGGCGCTGTTATGCGATCTCCCGGATGCCCGATGGCCGGACGCTCGGCGAGCGCTTCTCGTAGCTTGCGGGTTCGGTGATACAGCCTGACTCTACTAGGGTCTAGCGGGCCGGAGCCTCGGGTACTCGCGCCCCTTGCAGATTCATGTCGAGGAACCGGCGAAACATCTCGGCCCAGCGCTCGGCCGCTTGCCGAACGTTGTCCCAGTCGGCTTCGCGGCTCGTCGCGGCCGGGTTCGCCGTGCTCGTCGTATCGGCGGCGCGCACGAGCGCGCGCTCCGTGACGGAGTCTTGGAGCTCCATGACGAGCGTGAGCTCGCCGGCGGCAACGACTTCCCTGAGCCGCGCGCTCGGCTCGTACGTGCCGCCCGCGCCGACGACCTTGAGGTCGATGATCTGGGCGTTCACGCGCAGGACCTCGGGTCCAGTCGTGCTCACGATCCGGTAGTCGTCGCCGATCGCGGCGAGAAACGCCTCGCGGAAGTAGCGGCGCAGTCGATCCAAATCCGCAGCCGGCGGCTGCGGCACGTTCTCGGGATAGAAGATGCCGAGTGGCGTAAGCTGAATGCTCTTGTACTTGCTGAAATCCGCATCCGGGCTCAGCGCCACGTATTCGACTTGCGCGGTCGGCGGCCGATAGAACGGCTCGACGATCGTCGTGCTCGAGCAACCGGCGAGCGCGGCTGCGCCGAACGCAGCCGCCGTCGCCCCAAGTTCGATGCGCAATCTCACGATGCGATCGACGCTAGTCGACGAGCGGGATGTTCGCGGCGAGGTCGTAGTCGATGAGCGCGCGAATCTTGTTCTCCATCTGCAGATATCGCACGCGCTCGATCGTCGGGATTACGTTCTTGAGCCGTCTTGCATACTTCTTCTTGAGAGCCACCTTCGCTTCGTCGATCGAGAGGGCCTCGTCGAGCAGCTCCTCGGCCTTAGCTTCCGGGACGCTGCCCGCGTTGTAAGCGGCGGCGTAATTTTCGATGAGCGCGGCCGTGCGCCCATTGAGCGCGCGCAGCTCCGTCTGATACTCCTCGTAGATCGGCCAGAACGCGGCGGCTTGGGATTCGGTCAGGACCAAGTTGTCGGCGATGATGAGCTTCTTATCGGCGGCGATCTTCGCGCGCAGGATGTCCATGTTGTCCGAAACCGCTTCCTGAGCGTTCGCCGTAAAGCCAACGAAGAGCGACAGCAACGCTAGAGCACTGACGGCCCTATTCCTTTGGATCTTCATCGACGTTCTCCGAAATCGTTGTTTTGTCGGGAGCATCAAGTATAGCCGAGGGGGAACCGCGCCAGGATCGTATAAACCGAGCCCGCCGCCGCCGGCGCGGAGCGCGCGAGCACGAATTCATCGATCGGCCATTCGACCGCGGGAAGCTCGGGCAGGCCGCGCAGCCTCGGGACATCGCGCAAGAGCGTCACGTGCGCGACGAACTCGCGCTCATCGAGCGTGAAATCGGCCGCGGCGAGCGCGCGTTGCAGCTCTGCTGCAAGTGCGACGAGCGGCGCGGGCGGCGCTGTCGGCCCGACCCAAACGAGGTGGCTGCGCGGCCAATAACGCGCCTCGGTCAGCGGCAGCGAACCGCGCGTGCCGCGCACGCGACGCGCAGCCGCGACCGCGGCGTCGAGCCGCTCGGCGGGGACGTGACCCAAGAAGGCGAGCGTCAGATGCACGTTGGCGGCGGCAAGCGCACGGCCCCCGACGGCTGCTTGGGTCGCGACGGCCCAGGCGTGGAGCGCCGCGGCCGCGGGCTCGGGCGGCCAGATCGCGAAGAAGAGCCGCAAGCGCTCGGACTCGTTCTGTGTTGACATGCCCCGCGTCGTCATCGGCGTAGATTACAGCGCGTTAATCAAAGCGCCTGCGCGTGGCGCGTCCGGAGAACCCTGGCTTAAAATGACCGGCTTTTAGATTCGACGGAAGCCCATGTCCCTGCAAGAAAAATTCCAGCGGCTCGAGGCGCACCTCAAGAAGCTCGTCATCGGTCAGGAGCATCTCTTGAGCCGAATGTTGACCGCGCTCCTCTGCGACGGCCATCTGCTCGTCGAAGGCGCGCCGGGACTCGCGAAGACGCGCGCGATCAAAGTGTTGAGCCACAGCATCGAAGGCGATTTTCATCGCCTCCAGTTCACACCCGACCTGTTGCCCGCGGATCTCACGGGCACGGAGATCTACCGGCCCGAGAACGGGTCGTTCGTATTTCGCAAGGGCCCGCTGTTCCACAATCTCGTGCTCGCCGACGAGGTCAATCGCGCGCCGGCGAAAGTTCAGTCCGCGCTGCTCGAGGCCATGGGGGAGCGGCAGATCACGGTCGGCTCGGTGACGTATCCGTTGCCGGCGTTGTACCTCGTGATGGCGACGCAAAACCCGATCGAGCAGGAGGGCACGTATCCGCTGCCCGAGGCGCAGCTCGATCGTTTTCTGCTCCACGTGCTCGTCGACTATCCCGATGCCGCAGGCGAGCGCGCGATCCTCGCGATCAACCGCGCGGAGCAGAAGCGCGCGACGACGGACGCCGAGCTCTTCAAAGCCGCCGAGCGCGTTACGCAGAAAGAGGTATTGGCCGCGCGCCTCGAGGTGCTCGAGACGCACCTCGCGGAAACGCTCGAGGAGTATCTCGTGCAGATCGTTCTCGCGACGCGTGATCCCTCGCGCTACGGCGACGATCTCAAGGGCGTGCTCCGCTACGGCGCGAGCCCGCGCGCGACGATCGCGCTCGACCGCTGCGCGCGCGCGCGTGCATGGCTCGCAAAGCGCGACTACGTGACGCCCGAAGACGTCCAGTCGGTTGCGCACGACGTCTTGCGGCATCGGATTCTGCTTTCGTTCGAAGCCGAGGCCGCGGGCCGCACGCCCGATGAGATCGTCGACACGCTGCTCGCGAGGATCGGAGTGCCTTAATGCCCGCGCGCCCCTCCGCGGCCGAGCGCTCGCCCGTGAGCGTCGATCTCAAGGGGCTCATCGACCTCAAGCCCGGCGGCGAAGCCATTCGCCTGACGGCGCCGCGCGTGCGCGCGTTCGCCGCGGGCGGCAACTTGTCGCCGTTCAAGGGCAGGGGTGTGGAGTTCGACGAGTCGCGGCCGTATCAGCCCGGCGACGACTTGCGGACGATGGATTGGCGCGTCACGGCGCGCACCGGCAGGCCTTATACAAAGGTGTTCCGCGAGGAGCGCAACCGCCCCGTGATCGTGTGGCTCGATCTGCGCCGCTCGATGCTGTTCGCGACCCGCCGTGCCTACAAGGCCGTGGCTGCGGCCGAGCTTGCAGGGCTCATCGCGTGGAGCGCCGTCGGCCACGGCGATCAGCTCGGCGGGCTCGTCTTCACCGAGGACGAGCATCACGAGCAACGGCCGCGCCTCGGCGGCCGCTCGGCGTTGCGCCTACTGCAGCTCATCACGGCGAGCTCGTGCTGGACCAACGAGCTCATGCCGCGCGCGGCTCGAGCCGATGAGGCCTCGTCCGCCGAGACCGACACGGACCGCGCGCTTCTGCGCCTCACGCGCGTAGCGCGGCCCGGCAGCATGCTCTTCTTGATCAGCGATTTTCAGGTTCTGAGCGGCGACTTCGAACGGCACATCCGCGAGCTCGCAAGTCACGGCGACGTGTTTCTCGTCCACGTGTTCGACCCCGTCGAAGCGGAACTCCCGCCGCCCGGGCGCTATCGAATCCAATTGGGATCGCGATCGTTTACGATCGAGACGGCGGATAGCCGTGTTCGCGAGCGCCATCGCGCCCGGTTCGCCGAGCGGCGTGAGAGATTACGCACGCTCGCGGCCGCGCCGGGCGTCGCGCTCATCGAGTGCTCGACGGCCGACGACCCGCACGAGGTTCTGAGCAAGAGGTTTGCGCGCGCGTGAATCCGATCGATTTCAGCCAAATCCCGCTGCGCGACATTCACTTGCCGGGCGTGATCGGCTGGTGGCCGCCGGCGCCCGGCTGGTGGATCCTCGTCGCCGTGCTCGTGGCCGCGGCCGTGCTCGCGTTCTTGCGCTACCAAAGCCACTTCCGCGAGCGCGCCGCGTTGCGTGCTCTCAAACGCACGCTCGAGCGGCTTGCCGAAGGCGCCGAGCCCGCGCATTGCCTCCAGCAGATATCGATGATCGTGCGCCGTTTTGCGATGTCGAGAGCCGAGCGCGCCGACGCCGTCGCGGGGCTCACGGGCGAACGTTGGCTCAAGTATCTCGACAGCCGTTGGAATCGCACCGAGTTCGCGGCAGGCGCGGGGCGCGCGCTTGCCGTTGCCCCGTATGCGCCGCCGGGGCGCGTGCGCGCGGCCGAAGTCGCGACGCTCGGGGGCCTAAGCGTCGAATGGGTCGCCGCGCAGCGCAAAGCGCGCGGGCGCTGAAGCCATGTGGACGTTTGCCTGGTGGTGGATGCTCGCGGCGCTGCCGGCACCGTGGCTCGTGCGCCGCCTCCTGCCTGGCGAGCTTCTCGATCGCAGTGCCGCGCTCAAGGTTCCCATGCGGAGCGCGTTCGCGGGCTTGGCCGGAGCTACGGGTGGAGCTTCGGCCGCCTCGTGGCGCCTCGCGCTCATGTGGGCGGTTTGGGCGCTCGCGGTGCTTGCCGCGGCCCGGCCGCAATTCGTCGGCGAGGCCGTCGCGCTGCCGCGCAGCGGCCGCGATCTCCTCATGGTCGTCGACCTCTCGGGCAGCATGGAGGAGCAGGATTTCCAGCTCAACGGTCAATGGGTCGACCGCCTCACGGCAACGAAATCCGTCGCGGACGACTTCATCGCGAAGCGCGTCGGCGACCGGCTCGGCCTCATTCTCTTCGGTCGCGAGGTGTACTTGCAGACGCCGTTGACGTTCGATCGCGCGACGGTGCAGACCCTGCTCGATGAATCGGCGATCGGGCTCGCGGGCAAGGAGACCGCGATCGGCGATGCGATCGGGCTTGCGATCCGCACGCTCGAGGACGCGAGCGTCGAAGAGGACCGGCGCGTCGTGATCCTGCTGACCGACGGCGCGAACACGGCAGGCTCCGTGGAGCCGCTCAAGGCCGCCGAGCTCGCAGCGCAGCGCTCGGTCGTCATATACACAGTCGGTATCGGCGCCGACGCGCTGACCGTGCGCTCGTTGTTCGGCTTGCGGCAGATAAATCCATCCGCGGACCTCGACGAAGACACGTTGACGGCGATTGCGGACATGACGGGGGGCAAGTATTTCCGCGCGCGGGATACGGAGGAGTTCGCCAAGATCTACGGAATGCTCGATGAGCTCGAGCCCGCGGAATCCGACGAGGCGGGCTTCCGGCCCGTGGCCGAGTTCTTCTATTGGCCGCTCGCGCTTGCGCTCGTGCTCGCGGCGGGCGCGGTGCTCGCGACGATGGTGCCGGCGCGGTATCGTCTCATGGTGCCGCGCGGGAGCGCCGAGCATGTCTGAGTTTCATTTCTTACGGCCCTGGTGGCTCGCGGCCTTGCTGCTCGGGCTCGTGATCCTCTGGCATTTGCTCGGGCGCGGCGCCGCGCGCGGCAATTGGCTCGCCGTCGTCGATCGTGCCCTCCAGCCCCATGTGCTCGCGAGTCCCGACCGCTTCGGCGCGCGCCATTGGCCGCTGCTCGCAGCGGCCGCTGTGTGGATACTGGCGACGCTCGCGCTCGCGGGACCGACGTGGGAACGCCTGCCCGTGCCGGCATTTCGCTCCGCCGAGGCGCTCGTCGTCGCGTTCGATCTGTCGCGCTCGATGGATGCCGGCGACGTCGAGCCGAGCCGGCTCGCGCGCGCGAAGCTCAAGCTCTTGAGCTTGCTCGAGCGGCGCAAGAGCGGCCAGACGGCGCTCGTCGTTTTCTCGGCGCACGCGTTCACGGTCACGCCGCTGACGACGGACAACCGCACGATCGCTTCACTCGTCAATTCCCTTTCGACCGACATCATGCCGAGCCAGGGCAGCTATCCCGAGGCGGGGTTGACGCGCGCGCGCCAGCTGCTCGAGCAGACCGGCGTGACACGAGGCGACGTTCTGCTCGTGACCGACTCCGACGCGTCGGAGCAGACGCTGACCGTCGCGCAGGAGCTCAGGCGCACGGGGTTCACGACGAGCGTGCTCGCCGTCGGCACGCGCGACGGGGCGCCGATTCCGGAACGCGGTGCGGGATTCTTGACCGATTCGACGGGGCAGGTCGTCATCCCGCAGCTCGATGCCGCAAGCTTGCGGCGCCTCGCCGCGGCCGGCGGCGGGCGCTTTGCCGAGCTCACGGCCGACGACGCCGATCTCGATGCGCTCTTCCCCGCGACGACGGGCCTGCTCGAAGGCGCCGTCGATACCGACGAGGACAGCGATTACCAAGCGGATGAGTGGCGCGACGCGGGCGTTTGGCTCGCAGCAGCGCTCTTGCCTCTCTTGGCGCTCGGGTTCAGACGCGGGTGGATCGCGGCATGGCTCGCGTGTCTCATTCTGCCGCTGCCGCGCGCGGAAGCTTTCGAATGGCGCGACCTCTGGCAGCGCCGCGACGAGCAAGGGTACGAAGCCATGCAGGCCAACGACCCCGCGCGCGCGGCGGAGCTCTTCGATAATCCGGAGTGGCGCGCGACCGCCGAGTATCGCAGCGCCGATTTCGCGGCGAGCGCCGCGACGTTGAATCCCATCGACACGGCCGAGGCTCACTACAACCGCGGCAACGCGCTCGCGCGCGCCGGGGAGCTCGAGCCGGCAATCGCCGCCTATGAACAAGCGATCGCGCGGAAGCCCGATCACGCGGACGCGATCTACAACCGCGATTTGCTCAAGGAGCTGCTGAAGCAGCAACAGCAACAGCAGGAACAACAACAGCAGCAGCAACAGGAACAGCAGCAACAACAGAACCAGGACCAACAGCAATCGCCCGGCGACCCGCAGGACCAACAGAACGCCGACAACCAAAACGGCGAGCAAGGGAACCAGGAGCCGAGCGAGCAGCAAGCGGACGAAGAATCCGCGGCGAGCGAGGAGCAGCGGGGCGAGCCCGAGCAGCAGCAGGCGCAGGCCGAGCCTCAGGACGTCGAGCAGTGGGCGTCCGACCAAGCGGCCGAGCAGTGGCTAAGGCGCATTCCGCAGGATCCGGGCGGACTGCTGCGCCGCAAGTTCCTTTATCAATACCAACGGCTCGGCGTGGACCAGGATGGCAACTACGTCTGGCCCGGCGACGAGAAGCATCCGTGGTGAGGCACCCGTGAAGCGCCGAGCGGCGCGGGCCGCGTTCGTCTGCGGCGCGGTGCTGGCGCTTGCGGCGGCCGGCGCGCTGGGCCAGGACATCGTCGCGCAAGCAAGCGTCGATCGCGCGACGATTCACGAGAACGAATCGTTCAACTATACGATCCGCGTCGAAGGCGGCGCCGTCGGCGAGCCCGACGTGAGCTTCCTCGAGCAGCAGTTCGACGTCCTCAATCGTTCATCGGCCTCGCGCATCAACCTGCTCAACGGCCGCACGCAGCAGATCTACGAATGGACGTACCAGCTCATGCCGCGGCGCGCGGGCCAATTCACGCTGCCGGCGCTGCAATTCGGGGCCGTGCTTTCGAATCCCGTGACGATCGACGTGCAGCCGGCGCCGGTCACGCCGGGCGAAGTCGCCGACATCTTCATGGAAGTGGAGGTCGAGCCGGCGCGCGTGTACGTGCAGGCGCAGGTGATCTATACGCTGCGGCTCTTCGTCGGTGTGGGCACGTCGCGCGCGTCGCTGACTGCGCCGCCCGTCGTCGGGTCGGAGGCGATCATCGAGCGGCTCGGCGAGGACGCGCGTTACCAAGTCGTTCGCGGCGGGCGCAACTTTGTCGTCAACGAGCGCCGCTACGCCATTTTTCCGCAGCAACCGGGCACGCTCACGCTCGGGCCCGCCACGTATGAGGCAATGGTCATTCCGAACCGCGGCTTCTCGCGCGTGCAGCGTCTGCGCTCCGAGGTCGTCGACGTCGAAGTGTTGCCGGCCGTGCCGCCGCCGCCCGAGCTCGCAGGCGCCGTGTGGCTGCCGGCGAAGAGCCTCACGCTGACCGAGACGTGGGCCGACGACGGCCAGGATTTCAGCGTCGGCGTGCCGCGCACGCGCATCCTGACCGTCGCCGCCGAAGGTCTGCTCGAGACGCAGATTCCGGAGCTCAAGATCGAGCAGGCGACCGGGATCCGCCAATATCCGGATCAGCCCGAGCTCGAGAGCGAGCGCACGCCCGAGGGTCTCAAGGTCACGCGCACCGAGCGCTATGCCGTCATGGCCCAAGTGGCGGGTGAGGCATCGATCCCCGCAGCCGAGTTGCCGTGGTGGAACGTGCGCGAGGAGCGTTGGGAAGTCGCGCGGCTCGAGCCCGAGGTCGTGACCGTCGCGGCCGGCGAGCAGCCAGCGACCGTGCCGACGACGGCCGCGGAGGAAGTCGTGCCGGCCGGCGACTTCGTGACGTCGACGAGCTATTGGCCGCTCGTGAGCGCCGTGTTGAGCCTCGCGTGGGTCACGACGATTCTCCTGTGGCTGCGGGCGCGCTTCGGCGTCGGCAAGCGCAAGCGCGAGGCCGAGCAACTGCGGGCGCAGACGGCGAGCCGCTCGAGCCGCCGTTTGAGCAAACAGCTGCACGCCGCGTGCGTCGCGAACGACGCGGCACGGGCCCGCGATCTCTTGCTCGAGTGGGCGAAGCAAGCGTTCGCGTCGGACCCGCCGGCGAGCTTGGGCGCGCTCCGCGAGCGGCTGCCCGAGCCCCTCGCCGCCGAGGTCGGTGCGCTCGAGGCGGAGCTTTATGGCCGGGAAGGCCAACCTTGGAGCGGGCGCGGGCTAGCGGATCTTGCCGATCGCCTAGATTCTGTCAAATCGGCTCCGGAGAAGCGTG
>DATBLZ010000107.1:0-31873 GCA_036555065.1 Gammaproteobacteria bacterium | reverse complement strand
CGACTTCTACCACGAGATGAAAGAGAGCGGCGTTCTCGACAAGGTCTCGCTCGTCTACGGGCAGATGAACGAGCCGCCCGGCAATCGCTTACGCGTCGGTCTCACGGGGCTCACGATCGCCGAGTATTTCCGCGACGAAGGTCGCGACGTGCTCTTGTTCATCGACAACATCTATCGCTACACGCTCGCGGGCACGGAGGTGTCGGCGTTGCTCGGGCGCATGCCGTCGGCCGTCGGCTACCAGCCGACGCTCGCCGAGGAGATGGGCGTGCTCCAAGAGCGCATCACGTCGACGAAGAAGGGCTCGATCACCTCGTTCCAAGCCGTTTACGTGCCGGCCGACGACCTCACCGACCCGTCGCCGGCGACCACGTTCGCGCATCTCGATGCGACGCTCGTTCTCTCGCGGCAGGTCGCCGAGCTCGGCATCTACCCGGCCGTCGATCCGCTCGATTCGACGAGCCGGCTGCTCGATCCGAACGTCATCGGCCAGGAGCATTACGACGTTGCGCGCGGCACGCAGGCCGTCTTGCAGCGCTTCAAGGAGCTCCAGGACATCATCGCGATCCTCGGCATGGACGAGCTCTCCGAGGACGACAAGCTCATCGTCCAGCGCGCGCGCAAGATTCAGCGCTTCTTGTCGCAGCCGTTCACGGTCGCCGAGACCTTCACAGGCTCGGAAGGCAAGTACGTGCCGCTCAAGGAGACCATTCGCGGCTTCAAGGCGATCGTCGCGGGCGAGTACGATCACCTTCCGGAGCAGGCATTCTTCATGGTCGGTCCGATCGAGGAAGCCGAGGCGAAGGCGAAGACGCTCGGCGCCGAGGACGAGAAGAAGGCTGCGCCCGCGAAGACCGAGGGGAAGGGCGCGGCGCAGCCGGAAGCGAAGGCCGAGGGAAAAGCCGCAGGGAAACCGGAAGCGAAGCCCGCAGCAAAGGCTGAGCCGAAGAAGTAACGGGCGCTCCGGATGCCAATACAAGTCAACATCGTCAGCGCCGAGGGCGCGATCTTCTCCGGGGAAGCGCAGATGGTGTTCTGCCCCGGCAAGCTCGGCGAGCTCGGCATCGCGCCGCGGCACGCGCCGCTCTTGACGCATTTGAAGCCCGGCGCTGTACGCGTTCAAACCGACAAGGGCGAGGAGTTCTTCTTCGTCACGGGCGGAATCCTCGAGGTCCAGCCGCACCTCGTGACCGTGCTCGCCGACAGTGCCGTCCATGGCGATCAGCTCGACGAGACCGCGGCGCTCGAAGCACGCGAGCGCGCCCGCGCCGCGCTCGAGGGCCGACGCGGCAAGGTGGATCTCTCCAGAGCGCAAGCGGAGCTTGCCGAGGCCGAAGCGCGCTATATGGCGGCGCAAAAACGGAAGGGCAAGCACACGAGCTTGTAGCTTGGCACCCTTGCCGCTCGCGCTCGGACGCTATTGGGCCCCTCGCTATTGGCCCGCGTTTCCCGAGCTCAATGAGCAACAAATCGCGTCACTGACGACGCGCCAGTTCGAAAACGTCGGCGCATTCTTCGCCGAAGTCGCGATGTCATGGTTCACGGATCCAGACCGGCTCCGACATCTCTTCCGCATCGAAGGCGTCGAGCATGTGCATCGTGCACTCGCGCGCGGCAAAGGTGTCGTGCTTTTCTCTGGCCACTTCACGACGCTCGAAATTTGCGTCCCGGTCATCAAGTCGCTCGTGCCGTTGTTTGCCTTCATGTTCCGCG
Organism: Gammaproteobacteria bacterium; assembly: GCA_036555065.1. GTDB lineage: Bacteria > Pseudomonadota > Gammaproteobacteria > Steroidobacterales > Rariloculaceae > DATBLZ01. Next base: position 30,160 of record DATBLZ010000107.1, on the reverse strand, counting down.
TGCGCCACAACGCGCTGCTGAACGAGTTTCAGAGTCGGTGCCGTCAACGCGCAGCGCACGTCGCTCTCGTCAATGACGACATTCGGGCGATGCTGCGCCTGCTCCAACAGAACGCGGTCGTCTGGTACGCGCCCGATCAAGCACACGCGCCGCTCGAGGACCTACCGACGGACGACGCGATCAGGGACACCGAACGGCTCATAGGCGTGCTAGAGGCGTTCATCCGCGAGTGCCCCGAACAATATCTATGGACGCATCGCAAGTTCAAGGATCGCGAGGGCAATCTGCCCGACGCCTACCGCTCCGCGTGATGAATTCCGTGCCCGCGACCGGCACGGCAGCGTTATCATCAGCGCTAATGTCGTTCGCTAATCGCTAATCGTGCCTCTATCCGTCATCATACTGGCCGCCGGACTCGGCAAACGCATGGGCTCGGAGGTGCCGAAGGTTCTCCACCCGCTCGCGGGGCGGCCGATGGTCGCGCACGTCATCGAGCGCGCCAAGGAGCTCGCGCCCGACGCGATTCACGTCGTCTACGGGCACGGCGGCGAGCGCGTGCGTACGGCGTTTCCCGATGCCGACATCGACTGGTGGCTCCAACAAAAGCAGCTCGGCACGGGGCACGCCGTGAGCCAAGCGATGCCGGGCGTGCCCGACAACCACACGGTGCTCGTGCTCTGCGGCGACGTGCCTCTGGTACGCAACGCATCCCTGCGGCGGCTCCTCGAAGCGGGGTCGGGCGTCGCCGTCATGACGGCGAAACTACGGGACCCGAAGGGATACGGCCGCATCGTGCGCCGTGAGAACAAAGTCGTCGCGATCGTGGAGGACCGAGACGCTACACCCGAGCAGGCCAAGATCACCGAGGTCAACACGGGGCTCATGGCGCTGCGAGCAGCAGAGCTCAAGCGCTGGCTCGGCCGACTCCGCAACGACAACTCGCAGGGCGAGTATTACCTCACGGATATCATCTCGATGGCGTTCGCCGAAGGAGTCGACGTGCTCGGCATTCAAATCGACGCTCCGGAAGAAGTGCTCGGCATCAACGACAAGATGCAGCTCGCGGAAGCGGAGCGCAGCTTTCAACGCGCCGCCGCCCGCGACCTCATGCAGAAAGGCGTGACGGTCGCCGACCCCGACAGGCTCGACATTCGCGGCCGGGTTACCGTCGGCAGCGACGTGTTCATCGATGTCGGCGTGGTCCTCTGCGGCGATGTGCATCTCGGCGACCGAACGCAGATCGGACCGAATTGCGTGATCACGAACTCGCGTCTCGGCGCGGACAACATCGTGCACGCGAACTGCGTGCTCGAGGGTGCTTCGACCGAAGCCGGCTGCGAGATCGGCCCGTTCGCGCGGTTTCGTCCCGGTGCTGAGCTCGCATCACGCGCGAAGGTCGGCAACTTCGTCGAGGTCAAGAAGAGCTGCATAGGCAAAGGCAGCAAGGTCAACCACTTGAGCTACATCGGCGACACCACGATCGGTGCGCAAGTCAATGTCGGCGCGGGCACGATCACGTGCAATTACGACGGCGCCGCGAAACACAAGACGACGATCGGCGACGGCGCTTTCATCGGCTCGGGCGTCATGCTCGTGGCGCCGGTCGAGGTCGGGCCGGGTGCGACGATCGGCGCGGGCTCGACCATCACGAAAGACGCGCCGGCCGAGACATTGAGCGTTGCGCGCGCGCGCCAAACGGCAGTCCCCGGGTGGCAACGGCCGACGAAGGCCAAGTCCGAGAAGGAGTAGGAACTCGACGTATGTGCGGAATCGTAGGCGCGGTCGCAGAGCGAAATATCGTTCCGATTCTCATCGAGGGGCTCCGGCGCCTCGAGTACCGCGGCTATGACTCGGCAGGCGTTGCCGTCGTCAAGGACGGAAACGAGCTCGGGATGTGCCGCACGGTCGGCAAGGTCGCCGATCTGGACGCGAAGCTCGTGCAGTCGCCGCTGACCGGTCGTATCGGCGTCGCGCACACGCGCTGGGCGACGCACGGCGGCGTCACCGAGGCCAACGCCCATCCGCATCTTTCCGGCAACCGCGTCGCGGTCATTCACAACGGCATCATCGAGAATTACGAGCCGATCAAGGCCGAGCTCATCGCGAAAGGCTACGTGTTCAGATCCGAGACGGATACCGAGGTCGCCGCTCATCTGGTTCACGATTATCTGAAGCAGGGACACGGGCTCGTCGAGGCCGTGCAGCTCGCCGTGCGGCGCTTCGTGGGCGCGTATGCGCTGCTCGTCGTCGACGCCCACGATCCCGAGCGCATCGTCGTGAGCCGGGTCGCGAGCCCGCTCGTCGTCGGGCTCGGGCGCGGCGAGAACTTCGTCGCGAGCGGCGTGCCCGCGCTGCTTCCGGTCACGCAGCGCTTCATCTACCTCGAGCAGGGCGATCTCGCGGAGATCACGCGCGGCGGCGTCAACGTGTTCGATGCCGAGGGGCACGCCGTCGATCGGCCCGTTCACGAGACGCAGTGGACGGCCGAATCCGCCGAGAAGGGTCCCTATAAGCACTTCATGTTAAAGGAGATTTTCGATCAGCCGAGCGCGCTCGCCGATACGCTCTATGGGCGTCTCGCCAACAAGCGCGTGCTGCCGGAGTCGCTCGGGGCCCGCGCGGCGGAGCTCCTGCCGCGCGTCGAGAACCTGCACGTCGTCGCGTGTGGAACGAGCTATCACGCCGGCGCCGTCGGCAAGTACTGGGTCGAAGCGCTCGCGGGGGTGCCGTGCCAAGTCGAAATCGCGAGCGAGTACCGCTACCGCAACGTCGTCGTGCCGAAGGGCACGTTGTTCGTCACGCTGTCGCAATCGGGCGAGACCGCCGACACGCTCGAAGCTCTGCGCAAGGCGAAGCGCGCGGGCTACGTCGGGACGCTCACGATCTGCAACAGCGCGCACAGCTCGATGGTGCGCGATTCGGATCTCGTAATGATGACTCAAGCCGGGCCCGAGATCGGCGTTGCGAGCACGAAGGCGTTCACGACCCAACTTCTCTCGATGCTGATCGTCGCGTTGATGCTCGCGCGCCACCGCGGCATGACGGACGCGCGCGAGCACGAGCTCGCCGGGCATCTCTACCATGCAGCTGTCGCCGTCGAGCAAGCGCTGCAAATGAACGACGCGCTCCGCGAGCTCGCGAAGGAATTTGCCGACAAACACCACGCGCTCTTCCTTGGGCGCGGGCCGATGTGGCCCATCGCGATGGAAGGCGCGCTCAAGCTCAAAGAGATTTCCTACATCCACGCCGAGGCCTATGCGGCCGGCGAGCTCAAGCACGGACCGCTCGCGCTCATCGACGAGGAGATGCCGGTCGTCGTCGTCGCGCCCAACAACGAGCTGCTCGACAAGCTCAAGTCGAACATGCAAGTCGTGCGCGCGCGCGGTGGGCGTCTTTACGTGTTCGCCGATCGGGAAACGCACATCGAATCGGAGCCCGGGGTCAAGGTGATCCCGATGCCGCATGCGGACCGGCTCATCGCGCCGATCGTGTATACGGTGCCGCTGCAGCTGCTCGCCTACCACGTTGCAGTGCTCAAGGGCACGAACGTGGACCAGCCCCGCAACCTCGCGAAGTCCGTCACTGTCGAATAGCGCGGACGTTGTGGGAGCGGCTTTAGCCGCGACTCTTTCAGAACGAAAGTGCCGGGTTCAGCGCACGCAGGCGCGCGCTCTCCTCGCGCTGCGCTTCCGAGATCGTGCGCAGCTTCCGCATCGCGAGCGCCACGAGCCGAGCTTCGCCGGACGGGTCGGCAAGCGCGCACGGCGGCCGGCGCCGCAACTTGTCCCAGTCCTCTTTTTCCTTGATCGTCTTCAAGAACGCGAAATTCTTCTGGATGAACTCCATATAAGGATTCTCGCCGCGGGCGAACACCGCCTCGGCATAGCGGTACGCGCGGTCGAAGCCGTGCTCGAGACGGTACTGGGCGGACTGTTGATAGAAGCCCAGCGTTTTCGCGAGCAGATCCATGCCGGACCAATAGTTCGCCGCAGTTCCGGAGACGGTCGCGACGTTGCCGAGCACGAATTCCGGATACAGGCGATCGCGGCACTTCTCGAGGTAACAGCGATCTGCGAGCTGCGCGAGCAGATCGCCGGTGCCGAGTAAATGGCCGACGGCGCTGTCGCGCGGATCCTCGAGCTCGATGTCGTCGAGGCTCATCTCGTAGCCCGTGAACTGCACGACCCGCGAGACGACGGGCGCGAACTCCGCGAGGCCGACTCTCGCAAGGTAGCCTTCGAGGAACGCGCCCCCGCGGCTCACGTGGGAGAGCGTGAACTCCGCCCCATTGGCTGCGTCGCGGTCGCGCTCGCGATGCCGCAAGTAGCCGAAATCGTGGAAGAGCGCGCTGACGAGCGCGAATCTCGCGCGCTCCGTCCCGAGGCGATCGCCCTTCTCGACGCTCGATTCGTAGCCGACGATGAGCCGCGCGACGGCGAGCGTCACGTCTAATGTGTGCTGTATGTCGTGATAGGCGGTATCGACGCCGTAGTAGTCGGGATGCAGGCCGCGGTAGAACACCTCGAAATCGTGAAAGGCGAGCCAAACCGGATCGAACGACGCCTGCGGGTAGGTCGCCTCGAACAATTCCTGAACGGCTGAGCGCACTTCCGCGGGCGAGCTCACACGAACCGTGTTCGTCACGTCGTAGTCGCTGCGCCGCTCCTGCGCCGCGTCGACGGTGTCGAGCAGGGCGTACTGTTTCGTCACGCCCGCTAGCCTAGCCTAATGTCAGTGATCGCGAAACTCGGCGACCACGGGCGCGTGATCCGACGGACGCGGCAGACGCCGTGGACCGGCGTCGATGCGGCAGGTCGTGCAGACGCGGCTCAATGCCGGCGCCGTGAGAATCAGATCGATGCGCAGCCCATGGTTCCGGCGCAGCGCCCCCGCGCGATAGTCCCACCAACTGAACACCCTCGGCGGCTGCGCGAACAAGCGAAAGGCGTCGGCGAAGCCGAGATTCAATATGTCGCGTAGCGCCGCGCGCTCGGGCTCGCTGCACAGCACCTGTCCCTCCCAACGCTTGGGATCGTGCACGTCGCGATCATCGGGCGTGATGTTGAAATCACCGACGACGAGGCAGCGCTCGTGGCGTTTGAGCTCCGCCTCGAGCTGGGTACGCAGCGCGCTGAGCCAATCGAGCTTGTAGCGATATTTGTCGGAGTCGACGCTTTGCCCGTTCGGCACGTAGACAGAGATGACGCGTACGCCGTCGATCGTCGCTGCGAGGAAACGCCTCTCGGGGTCGGTGAGGCCCGCAATCTCGGTGGCCGGATCTTGGGGCGCGATCCGCGAGAGAATCGCTACGCCGTTGTACGCCGGCTGCCCGATGTGGACGGACTCGTAGCCGCGCGCGGCGAACTCGTCGGCGGGAAACTCGGAATCCGTGAGCTTCGTTTCCTGGAGCGCGAGCACGTCGGGCGCTTCGGCAGCGAGCCATTCGAGCACTTGCTCGAGGCGCACGCGCAGGCTGTTCACGTTCCAGGTCGCGACCTTCAAATTCCGATCCCGGCTTGCGCTCAACGCACGAGCTGCGCGCGGATCGGCGCCGTGTCCGGCCGCACGCCGCGCCAGATCGCGAACGACTCGGCGGCTTGCTCGATGAGCATGCCCCAGCCTTGTACGGCGCGACCTGCGCCTTGCGCCGATGCCCACGTGACGAACGGCGTCATGTTGAGGCTGTAGGCCAAGTCATAGCAGAAGCTCTGCGCCGTCACGAGGCTTGCGGGGAACGGTGGCTGCTCACCGTGCAAGCCCGCCGACGTCGCATTGATGAGGATGTCGAAACTGCCGCGCGCGGCGAGATCCGCGAACGAGCACACGTCGATGGCCCCGTGCGCGGCGAACTGGTCGCGCAGTGCCGCGGCGCGCTCCACCGTGCGGTTCGCAAGCACGAGCGACGCGGGCTTCGCGGCCAACAACGGACCCAAGAGCCCGCGCGTAGCACCCCCGGCGCCGAGCAGGAGCACGCGGGCTCCGGCGATCTCGCGTTTGTGGTTGACGGTCACGTCGCGGATGAAGCCGATGCCGTCGGTGTTGTCGCCGCGGATCGCGCCCGCGGTGAACGTCAGCGTGTTGACGGCACGCGCGATCCGCGCCGCCTCGCCGTGCGTCTTTGCGAGCGCGAACGCCGCTTCCTTGTGCGGGACCGTGACGTTCATGCCGCGGCCGCCGGCCGCCTGGAAGCCGCGCACGGCCGTCTCGAATTGCGCGGGCTCGGCATCGATGAGCTCGTAGGTCATGCGTTGGCGCGTTTGCCGCGCGAAGAGCTGGTGAATCAGCGGTGAGCGGCTATGCGCCACGGGATGGCCGACGAGCGCGTAGCGGTCGGGAGCGGACTCGGCTTCTGGCATCGGATCGGGTTCCCCTAGAGGATCGATTCTCCATCGCCTCTGGGACGATTGCCATAAATCGCCGGACGGCACAGCGGGCGTAGCGTCGAATTACTTAGGAACGCCATGTAGTATTCGGCGCCATCCGGAAGGGCAGGACGATGCTGGGGAATAGAATCGAGTCTAATGTTTCCGCGGAAACATTTCTGCACCATCCTGGTGCAAGATCCCTCCACAGAGGGATCTTCGCCTCCGCCGAGCCCTCCATGGCGGGACCGGAAGGTGTCGGGGCCGCGCCACGGGATCCGCCAGCACAGAAAATACCGGCACAGTTCAAGTACGTAGCGCGTTCGTAATGGCCATACCCGACCTCGTCAGATGTCCCTGGTCCGACGCCGTTCCCGACGAGGCCTATCGCCGCTATCACGACGAGGAATGGGGCGTGCCCGTGCACGACGACGCGCGGCACTTCGAGCTCCTCGTGCTCGAGAGCGCGCAAGCGGGCTTGAGCTGGGCGACGATCCTGCGCAAACGCGACGGCTATCGGCGCGCGTTCGCGGGCTTCGATGCCGAGAAGGTCGCACGCTTCAACCGTCGTTCCGTGGAGCGGCTCATGCAGGATGCCGGCATCGTGCGCAACCGCCAGAAGATCGAAGCCGCGATCGGCAACGCGCGCGGGTTTCTCGCGATTCAGGAGCAGTTCGGCCGCTTCGACGCCTACGTATGGGAGTTCGTGAACGGCCGGCCCGTCGTGAATCGCTGGAAACGCCAAACGCAGATTCGGCCGACGAGCCGCGAGTCCGACGCCCTCTCGGCCGATTTGAAGTCACGCGGCTTCAAGTTCGTCGGCTCGACGATCATGTATGCGCACATGCAGGCGACGGGCCTCGTCAACGATCATCTCGTGAGCTGCTTCCGTCACCAACACTGCTGCGAATTCGCTCTCACCGTTACAGCGCGTCGACGGTGACGAGCGACAAGTACAAACGCCCGAAAGGCGTCGTGTGAGTGACCGCGCCGAGATAGCGCGTGCCTGCCGCCAACGGCCCGAAGTCGTAGGCGAGGTCGAGCCGATCGCCCTCGTTGACGCTCGCCGGCGCCACGATCCGCAGGTTGCCGGCGTCGTCGCCTGTTCCGAAGGACCAGGCGAAGAGCTCGTAGTCGGCGCCGGGGCCGCCGGCGACTTGATCCGTCTCGAACCCGTGCACGAGGGCGGCATAAAGGCCCGGCTCCGGCGCCAAGAGATCGATCTCCTCGTCGGACGTGAAGCTGCCGCTCTGGCCGACCTGCGTGCACGTCGTCGGCGTCGGGCAGTGGAAGAGATACAGGTCCAAGTCGTCGGCGCCGTCGGTGAGCTCATCGAAGAGCGCCACGCGCATGAAGAGCTCGCCCGCGCTCAACGTGAAGAAATGGGCGTTGACGCCGGAATCCGTGCGGAAGCTGAACCGGTTCGTGGCGTCGTCGTCCACGTGCGCGTTCGCGCGCAGCCCCGGCGCATGCAGGCCGTGCACGGTCGCTGCGTACGCGCCCGCATAGCCGAAGTCGACCGCGAGGCTGCCCCTGCCCGACGTGCCGGTCAGAGCTATCTCGCGGCGCGCGCGTAAAGTCACGGGCCGCACCGCGAGCGGGCTCACGACGGCGTGCTCGCCGTCGGACCATTTCAACGTGCCAAAAGCCCAATAGTCGAGGTCGGCGCTGCCGCGCGCGAGCTCTAGCGTGAACTCCGCCGACTCGCCCGTCGCGAGCGTGATCGAAGCGGGTGTCACCGTCGTCGAAATGCCCGGCGGATCGTCGACGGTCGCCTGATACGTTGCCGTCGGCCCGACGTTCGTCACACGCCGCGTCACGGCGTCGCCGGTAATGAGCTCGGTGATGCCGATCGACGGCAAGTTGAGCTCCCGCGGCTCGAGCGAATAGCCCTGTTGAACGAGCGCGTCGCAGTCGGCGCGCGACAGCGGCGAGCCCTCGAGGCTGCACAGGTACGCGGCATGGTCGATGTAGCCCGAGTCGTAAACGAGACCGGGGTCGATGGCGATATTCGGGTCGATGTGCCCCGCGCCCATGTCGAACGGGCCCGCGAGCGTCTCGCCGTCTTCGAGCACTACCTGCGGATAGGCGGTTGTCATGAGCGCGGATTTGAGCGTCGACGGCGACCAAGTCGGGTTCGCCTCTTTTAGCAGCGCCGCGACGCCCGCGGCCTCGGGCGCCGCCATCGACGTGCCCGAGCGATATTGGAAATACTCGCCCCGCAAACCGTGCGCGAGGTCGGGTGTTTGCCCGGCGAGAATGTTGACGCCGGGCGCGGTCACGTCGGGCTTGATGAAATCGGCTTCGCTCAAGTCGGGCCCGCGCGCGGAGAACTCCGCAAGCTCGAAGCCCGTATCGCGGCGTTGCGTGAGCACGCCCTTCTCGAGGCGCACGTTGACCGCTCCGCCGGCGACGAGCGCGTCGACGAGATCTTGGCCGTCGGCCGTGCCGATCATGACCGCGGGAATCAGAACGCTGCCGGCCGCACCATTCATCGTGATCGGCGGACCTGCGTTGTTGTAGACGATCGCCGCGATCGCGCCGGCTTCTTCTACGCGTTGGAGCTTCGCGTCGAACAAACACCCGCCGCGCTCGAGGAGCGCGATCCTCCCGTGCAGCAGAGCGGCATTGATGAGCGGCTCGCAGGCATCGCGCGTCGTGCCCTGTCCACCCTCGCCGATGACTTCCTGCCCATCATCGACGAGCGCGAGCGCGCCTTCGACGGCCGGGTGGCCTAAGAGCTGGCGCGTGAAGCTCGCCTCGCGCATCGTCACGAGGCCCGCGAGCGCCGGCGGGGACACGACCTCGAGGCCTTCCTCGTAGCGCGTCGCGTTTTGCGTCGTTGCCGCGACGGTCAGGACCCAGGGCGCGCTGCTCGGTGAGCCGATCGTGCCGAGCTCGGGGCCGTCGTTGCCGGCCGCGACCACGGTCAGGATGCCGGCGTCGAGCGCGTTGAGGAGCGCGATGTCGTCGGGCGCCGTGAGATCGGGGTCCAAGCTGCCGACGGAGTAGTTGATGAGATCGACGCCGTCGGCGACGGCGTCATCGATCGCCCGCGCCAAGTCCGACGTCGCGCAGTGGGCATCATCGGTGCCGGGCCTGAGCCAACAAGCTTTGTAAACCGCGATACGCGCGCGCGGCGCAATGCCGCTGATCGTCCCGATCCGTGTGCCGAACAGGCTCGCCGTCGTCGCGTTGCCGGCGATGATCGTCGCAATGTGCGTGCCATGGCCCGCGGCGTCCCGCGGCGAGACGAACTCGCCGGGATCGAGCTCGTTCCGCGCGCGGAAGCCGTCGATGTAGTAGCGCGCGCCGACGATCTTGTTGCTGCAATCTTCGGCGCGAAAACGGTCGCCGGTTTGGCATGTGCCGTGGAAGCTCGCCACCGGCTCGTAGGTCTGGCGCAACGGCGGGTCGTCGCGCACCGCGTGGCAGAGAATCAAGCCGAGCCACGAGGCGGTCGCCCAACGGCCCCGGCACGCGCGTGGGACTTGCTCCTCGTGGTCGCGGAGCCCGGGATGATCCGGCGCGATTCCGCTGTCGATGACGCCGACGACGATGCCCTCGCCACGCAAGCCGCGATCGGCGCGCAAGCCCCCGTTCTGATCGAGCAGCCCGAGAAACACGGCGCTGTTGTTCGTCTGCAAGCGCTGCTCGGTGTCGATCGAGACGCGCGCCACTTCGGGACGGCTCGCGAGGCGCGAAGCCTGGCCGGCCGTGAGCCGTGCCGCGAAGCCGTTGAGCGCATAGCGGAAGCTGTAGACCTTCGCGCCGGCGGCGCCGACGGAGGCGAGCAAGCGGTCGTGCGTCTGCTCGAGTTGCTTCGCATACGCTTCGACCTGAACCGAGCTCGCGTCGCGACGCTGTCCCGCACCGGGCTTTGCTGCCGCAAGCCCGGACTGGCCCGCTTTGTAGCTCGCAGCAGCGGGAGCGCGGAGCTGCACGATGTAGACCGACGCGGGCTCCTTGGCGGGTAGCGCGGGCAGAGCGGCCCCGATTGGGGACGGCGCCGCAATGGGCGCGAGCGGTTGGGCCGCGAGCCGTGCGGCGGCGAGCGGTAGCGCGCCGCCGAGCGCGAAGCAAATCCACAGCGTGGTACGGCGCGTGCCGAGCCTTTTTTGCATTGCCATTCGGCGACTTGGGATATTTAGTTAAAACGTTACCACAGCCGCGGCGCCAAGGCTGGCGCGCCACGGCCGAGCGCGGCCGAAACCCCCCGCCGCACGAAGATTCGGGCTAGCCGGCGCGCAGAATTCGGCCCGTCCGGCCGTCGCGAATCGCAGTCGGCCTCGGGGCATCGCCGAGCGGCCCCGCCAGCACGTAGTCGACGAGCAGGCCCAAGTCGCGGCGCAGCCGAAGCAGCCGTGTATGCGGCGGGCGGCGGCTCACGTTCGCGCTCGTCGAAACGAGCGGTCCGCCGACGCGCGCGCAGAGCGCGCGCGCGGGCGCATGCGCCGTCACGCGGACGGCGAGCGTGTCGTGCCGTCCCGTGATCCACGGCGGCGCGCGAGGCCGAGCCGGCAGCGCCCACGTGACCGGTCCCGGCCAGCTCGCGAGAATCGCGCTGCGCATCGGCTCGCCGGGCAGCTCGACGAACGGCGCCAACGCCTCGAAGCTTGCGGCAATCAGCAAGAAGCCTTTTTGCCAACGGCGCTGCTTGATTGCGAGCAAGCGCAGCACGGCGTCGCGATCATGGGGCAAGCACCCGAGCCCAAAGACGGCTTCGGTCGGATAAGCGACGATGCCGCCCGCGCGCATGATTCTCGCGGCACGGTCGATGTGGACTTTGCCCGGCAACGATCAGGAGGCGCCCGTGGGATCCGTTGCGGCTGCGTCGGGCGCCGGCTCCTTCTTCGTCTTGGGTTTCCTCGGCGCGCGGCGCTTCTTGGCTGGCGCCGGCTCTTTAGCTTCGGCGCCGCCGGCCGGAGCCGCGCCGCTCGCCGGCGCAGCCGCTTTTTTGCGCGCACGTCCGCGCCGCTCAGGCGCGGCCGCGAGGAGCGCGACGCAGTCCTCGAGCGTGAGCTCTTTCGGATTGCGGTCCTTCGGAATTTTCGCGTTCTTCTGCCGGTTCGTGACGTACGGACCGTAACGGCCGTTCAATACTTGAATGCCCTGCTCGGGGAAATCCCGAATCAAGCGGTTCGCATCTGCAACTTTCTTCTCCGCGATGAGCTCGAGCGCTCGCTCGAGCGTGATCGTGTAAGGGTCGTCGCCGCGAATGGATACGAACTTCGAGCCGTACCGCACGTATGGCCCGAACCGGCCGATGCTCGCGGCCACGGCCTCACCCTCGGGGGTCTGGCCGAGATCGCGCGGGAGCTTGAAGAGATCGAGCGCCTCCTCGAAGGTGATCTCGTCCATCTTTTGGCCGGGACGTAGGCCCGCGAACAACGGTTTCTCCTCGTCGTCCTTCGTACCGATCTGCACGAACGCGCCATAGCGCCCCATGCGCACGCTCATGGGGCGACCGGATTTCGGATCCTGTCCGAGCACGCGCGCCTGCGACGCCTGCTCGCGCGTCACGGACGTCTCGATGCGCTCGACGAGCGCGCTGAAGGGCTTCCAGAACTTCTCGAGCAGCGGAATCCAATCGGCCTCGCCGCGGGAGATCGCATCGAGCGAGTCCTCCATTAGCGCGGTGAAGTCGTAATCGACGTATTGCGAGAAGAATTCCGTGAGAAATCGGTTGACGACGCGGCCGACGTCCGTGGGTATGAAACGCCTGCTCTCCATTTCGACGTATTCGCGGTTTCGCAACGTCGAGATGATCGACGCGTAAGTCGACGGCCGGCCGATGCCGTACTCCTCGAGCGCTTTGACGAGCGAGGCCTCCGAGTAGCGCGGCGGCGGCTCGGTGAAATGCTGCTCGCTGACGATGCCCTGGAGGCTCAAACGGTCGCCCTCGGCGACGGCGGGCAGCAAGCTGTCGTGCTCCTCTTGCTCGGTGTCGTCGCGGCCTTCTTGGTAGACGGCGATGTAGCCGGGGAAGACGAGCACCGAGCCCGTCGCGCGGAATACGATGTTCGCAGGCTCCGCGGCGCCCGCCGCGAGGTCGAGCGCGACCGTGTCGTACACGGCCGGGACCATCTGGCTTGCGATCGTGCGCTTCCAGATGAGCTCATAGAGCTCGTACTGGTTGTGGTCGAGGTGCGACTTGATGCTCTCGGGCGTACGCGCCGCGGACGTCGGCCGAATGGCTTCGTGGGCCTCCTGCGCGTTCTTGGCCTTGGTCTTGTAGGTCCGCGCCTGCTCGGGCACGTTGTCCTTGCCGTAGCGTGCCTCGATGACCGCGCGGATCTCCGTGAGCGCCTCGTCTGCCACGGCAACGGAGTCCGTGCGCATATATGTAATGAGTCCGACCGAGCCTTCGCCCGTGTCGATGCCTTCGTAGAGACGCTGCGCGATAGTCATGGTCTTCTGAGTGCTGAAGCCGAGCTTGCGCGAGGCCTCTTGCTGCAGCGTCGAGGTCGTGAACGGCGCCGTCGGATTGCGCCGGCGTTGCTTCTTCTCGACTTTGGCGACCGTGAGGGTTCCTGTCCCGCCGGCAGCGCCCGACCCCGCGGCGGGCGTGCTGCGCGCCGCGCTTTGGATGGCCGCCTCGGCCGCGCGCACGGCTTGCTCGTTCGTGAACGTGAATTGCTCGACGCGTTCGCCGCCGAAAACGGCGAGCCGCGCGCGGAACGCCTGCGCGGCGTGCTCGAGCGCGGCTTCGATCGTCCAATATTCCTGCGGCTTGAACGCCGAAATCTCGTCATCGCGCTCGACGATGAGACGCAGCGCCGGGCTCTGGACGCGGCCCGCCGAAAGGCCGCGGCGCACTTTCTTCCATAGCAGCGGCGACAAATTGAAGCCGACGAGATAGTCGAGAGCGCGGCGTGCCTGCTGCGCGTTGACGAGTTGCTCGGAGAGCTTGCGCGGGTGCTCGAGCGCCTCCTGGATCGCGCGTTTCGTGACCTCGTGGAACACGACGCGATGAACCGGCTTCGCGTCGAGCAGATCGCGGTCCTTGAGGACTTCATATACGTGCCAGGAGATCGCCTCGCCTTCACGGTCCGGATCGGTTGCGAGGTAGAGCGCCGACGCTTTCTTCACGGCCTTGGCGATCTTTTCGACGTGCTTCTCGTTCTTGTCGATGAGCTGATACTTCATCGCGAAGCCGTTCTCGGGATCGACGGCGCCCTCTTTGGGCACGAGATCGCGAACGTGGCCGTACGAGGCGAGCACCTCGAAATCGCTGCCGAGGTACTTTTCGATGGTCTTGGCTTTGGCCGGCGACTCGACTATGACGAGGTTCTTGCTCATGAGATCAGCAATATGCGCCCGCCATTTCCCTTGGACCGATCCGCCTTGCTGCTAGCGCGAAGCTAGTTAATGAACCGAGCCCCTGGCGTCTGCGAACACGAGATCTTCCATCTGCGTGTACGCGTGCTCGTGCCCCGGCTGGCTGAATAGGACCATCATCACGACCCATTTGATTTGCTCGACGTCTATGTCGTCGGAATCGAGCGCCAGCAGCCGGTCGATGACGAGCTCCCGTTGGGCCGGGCGTAAGATCCCGATTTGCTCGAGGTGCAGCAAATATCCACGCGCCGGCGGGTCGAGGCGTTCCTGCTCGCCGCGATCGTAAACGCGAATGGCGGCGGATTGCGGTGCGTCGCCGACGATGCCATCGCCCGGGTTGAGTCCGTCGAGCCACTCCAACGCACGATCGATCTCGCGATCGCCGAATCCGGCGCGCACGAGCTCCTCGCGAAGCTCGTTGCGATCGGGCTCCGGCTCACTGTCGCCATCGACGAAGGTCTCGAATAGATACATGAGCACGTCGAGAACCGTTTCCTTCATTGGTTCCTCTTCACGAGTCGGCTGTAGCGCCCACCGGGCAAGGCCTCAACGAGGCCCTCCAATTCCAGGGGCAGCAGCATGGAGGAAACCTCCGCCGCCGTCAATCCAACTCGCGTCGTGAGCACGTCGATCGTCGCCGGCTCGAATCCCATCGCATCGAGCAGCCTCGCGCGCAGCGGATCGGCGTGCGCGGAACTCTCCTTCGTTGCGACGCTGACCGCATGCGCTCTGCAAAGCGGTTCGATTTGCGGCGCGATCTCGCGTAGCACATCGGCGCCTTCCTCGACGAGCGCGGCACCGTCGCGCAACAGAGCATGGCAACCGCGGGATAACGGATTGTGTATCGAGCCCGGAACGGCGAACACTTCGCGACCGTAATCGCGCGCGAGACGCGCAGTGATCAGCGAGCCGCTGCGCCGCGTCGCCTCGACGACGAGCGTGCCGAGCGTCAATCCGGCGATGATGCGATTGCGCTGCGGGAAATGACCGCGGCGCGCGGGCGTGCCCGGCGCGTACTCCGAGACGACGAGCCCGGTTGCCGCGATCTCGGCAGCGAGCGGAGCGTTCTCGAGCGGATAGATCTCATCGAGCCCGGAGCCCAAGACTGCGATCGTTCCGCCCGGCGCTCGCAAGGCGCCGCGATGGGCCGCAGCGTCGATGCCGACTGCAAGGCCGCTCGCGACCGCGATCCCGCACGCGGACAGAAATTCTGCGAGGCCCGCGGCGATGGCCCGGCCACCGCCCGTGGGATTCCGGCTGCCGACGATGGCGACTTGCGGTGCCGCGAGGAGCTCGACGTGCGCGCCGAGCGTCCAGAGCGCGATCGGGGCATCGTGGATCTCCGCGAGTCGCGCGGGATAGTCGGGCGCGCCGAGCAGCAACAACCGACGATCGGCCGGAGCGAGCCATTCGCGCCAGCGCGCAAGGACTGCGGGCTCGGGCGAGCGCAGGCTCTGCAGCTCCGCGGCGTCGAGCCCGAGCGTTTTGAGCTTGCGCAAGGGCTGGGCCGCGAGCGCCGCGGCCGAGCCGCAGAGGCGGAGCGCCGCGCGCCACGCGCCGTGGTTTGTCTGCGCCGCAAAGACGAGCGCCAGTGCGGCGTCATCCGGCCGCACTGTACGAAGCGGAAAAGCGCCGCCGCGCTAAGGGAAAGGAATCGCGACTAAAGTCGCTCCGACGGGCGCCCCTACTCGGGGTTGCGCACCGTATCGAGGATGTGAATTTCGTTCGTGGCTTCCATGACGAGCGCATAGCTGATGCGATCGAATGTACGGAAGACCATCGTCGTGCCCGCAAGCTCGTCGGGCAATCTCACTTTCTCGCCGGATTGACGGTTTCCGCGGACCGGGTCGCGAATGACCTCGCCGGTCCGGTAGACGCTCAGCACGTGTCCCGGCTGCAGCCCATGGCGCGCTCCGCGATTGACCACGATGACTTGGTACTGGCCGATCAGCGACACGCCGTCGAGCACCGAAATGATGCGTCCATCGACGGCCTCTTCGGGAGCACGCGGCAAGAACGTCGCCGGCGCCACGCTGTCTTCGGTGACGAGATAGTCGCCGATCAGCGCCTCGCGCGCGGACTCAGTCATGAATACGGTCGAAGGATCGCCCGCGCGTCGGACTCGCCCTTGGCCGACATAGAGGCCTTGGTAGCCGACAACCGTTCCATCATCGGGGTCGACGAGCGCCTCCCCTGGATGCACGAAGTTGAACACGGCGCCTTCGCCGGCATCGGTGCCGCGCACGTAAACGTCGTGCCCGGCGCTGCCGAGCAAGCCCTCGGGATGCGCGACGATGTACGGCAGCGTGTCGAGCTCGGAGCGGTCGAGAATCGCGGGCCGCGAGAGGAACGCGCGTAACGTCTCGAACGGAATCGTCTGGATCGCCTCTTCGAGAGGCTCGGCGCGCACGCGCGGCGAGAGCCGTTCGACGAGCCCCGAGCCCGCCAACGGTCCGCGCTCGGTGACGCTGACGACGGGGCGGCCGTCGTCGAGATACGCGAGCGACAGCACGTCGCCCGGGAAAATCAAATGCGGGTTTTCGATGTCGGGATTGATTTGCCAAATCTCGGGCCAGTACCACGGATCGCGCAGGAACGTCGCCGCGATGTCCCAGAGCGTGTCGCCGGGCTGCACGACATAGGTTTCCGGGTGACGCGGATTGAGCACGGGCGAGGCCTCGGGCTGCCCGAGCGCTAGCGCGCCCGCCGAGCTGGCCGCAGGCAACGGCTGTGCGGTTTGCGCGTGCGCGGCCGCGGCAAGACCCAGGCCTACGAAACAGCCGACGAGGAGGTAGGCGGACCGGTTTCCCGGTGTCTGCACGTGGAACATGGCTCAAGCTCCCTCTGCCAAACCTATGCTAAACTGAGCTTCTAGCAAACTATCCCTGTAAAGTCAGATAGTTAAGCGAACATCGCAGCCTTATACACGAAACACAGGCTCGTCCACAATGGCGCGACTCCCGATTCTCGAGTATCCCGATCCGCGGCTGCGGATACGCGCCGAACCCGTCACAAAAGTCGATGCCGAAATCAAGCGGATCGCGGCGGATATGCTCGAGACGATGTACGCAGCACCCGGGATCGGCCTCGCGGCGACTCAAATCGACGTTCATAAACGATTGATCGTGCTGGATATTTCCGAGGAGCGCAACCGGCCTTACTGCCTGATCAACCCCGAAATCGTGGCGCGCGAGGGCGCGATCAACACCGAGGAAGGCTGCCTCTCGGTACCTGGAACGTTCGACTACGTCGACCGCGCGCGCAAGATAAGGGTGCGCGCGCTCGACACCGACGGGAAGCCGTTCGAGCTCGAAGCCGAAGACGCGCTCGCCGTCTGCATCCAGCACGAGATGGATCACCTCGACGGCAAGCTCTTCGTCGACTACCTCTCCGAGATGAAGCGCCAGCGTCTGAAGAAAAAAGTGCTCAAGAAGGCGCGCTTAGGCAACGAAGACTCGTCCCGAAGCGCCCGAGTGCGCCCGCTCTGAAGTAGCGTTCGAGGCCGCGACCACCGTCTTGTCCGACTCGATCCGCATCGCTTTCGCGGGGACCCCGGCATTCGCGGTGCCCGCGCTCGAGCGTCTCTCTGCGCTCGCCGAGGTCGGGCTCGTGCTCACGCAACCCGATCGTCCGCGCGGCCGCGGCCGCCGCACCGAGCCCTCCGCGGTCAAGCGCGCGGCGCAGGCGCTTAGGCTGCGCTGCGAGCAACCGCCGGCGCTGCACGATCCGGATCTACTGAAACAGTGGCAGTTCGTGCCCGATCTTCTCGTCGTCATCGCTTACGGATTGTTGCTGCCGGATTGGATGCTCGCGTGGCCGCGCAGAGCTTGCGTGAACTTGCATGCCTCGTTGCTGCCGCGGTGGCGCGGCGCTGCGCCGATTCAGCACGCGCTTCTCGCCGGCGACCGCGAAACCGGTGTCTCCCTCATGCGCATCGAACGAGCGCTCGATCGCGGACCCGTGTACGCCATGGCCAGAACGGCGATCGGCGCCACCGAAACGGCCGGGGAGCTCCACGACCGCCTCGCGCTAGTCGCCGCCGATCTCATCGAAACGCACCTGCGCGACGTGGCAGGGGGGCGCTTGCACGCCGAGCCGCAAGACGACGCTCGCGCGACCTATGCGCCGAAGATCTCGAAGTCCTCGGCCGTGCTCGATTGGCGCAAGCCCGCGCTCGAGCTCGAGCGCCAGGTCCGGGCGTTCAATCCCTGGCCGGTCGCCGAAAGCGCGCTGACCGACGGACGCCGCCTGCGCATTCACCGCGCACGAGCTGTCGAAGGCGACGCTCGCGCTGCGCCGGGGACGATTTCGGGCAGCAGCGCGCACGGAATCGACGTCGTGACCGGCCGGGGACTCTTACGCCTCGAAATCGTCCAACCGGACGGCGCCAAGGTCATGGATGCGGCTGCGTATCTTGCGGCGCACCGAGTCGATGGCCTCGCGTTCCGGGCGTGAGCCTCCGCAAGGGGCGCGCGTACGGGCCGAAGCTGCGCGCATTACCGCGCGCGTCGTCGCCGGGCGGGTGCCCGTAGAGACGGCCCTCATGGGCGTCGAGGCGCCTGCGCCCGATGCGAGCCTCTTGCGCGCATTGGTCTATGAAGCGCTGCGTTGGCACCATCGGCTCGAATGGCAGATCGAACGTCTCTTGACGCGGCCGCTCGAGCGCTCGGACGTTGAGCTCGCGGCTCTGCTGCGCGTCGGCCTCGTGCAGTTGCAGGCGTTGCGCATACCGGCGCATGCCGCGGTATCCGCAACGGTCGATGCGTGCAAGCTGCTCGGGCGCGCGCATGCGCACGGGCTCGTCAATGCCGTGCTCCGCCGTTTCTTGCGCGAGCGCGCGACGCTCCTTGCCGACGGCGCTCGCGACGAGGTCGCCCACTACAGTCATCCCGCGTGGCTCATCCGTGCGCTCAGGGAAGACTTCGGCCCGGCGACGGAGAGAATCCTCGATGCCAACAACGCGCCGCCGCCGATGTGGCTGCGCGTCAATCGCCGCATCACGAATCCCGCACGTTACCTGCAGATACTTCACGAGCACGGGATCGAAGCGCGCGTCGGCGAGCGCGCTGCGTCGGCCGTTCTTTTGGCCGAGCCTAGGCCCATGAGCTCGATCCCGGGATACGCCGACGGTACCGTCTCGGTTCAGGACGCCGCCGCACAGCTTGCGGCCGACTTGCTCGATCTGAAGCCGGGCCAGCGTGTGCTCGACGCGTGTGCGGCTCCGGGCGGCAAGACGGCGCATATCCTTGAAACCTGCGCCGACCTGCAGTGCGTCGTCGCGCTCGACCGCGACGCCGAGCGGCTCGCGCGAGTTCGCGACAATCTCGGGCGGCTCAAGCTCAACGCGACGCTCATCGCCGCCGATGCGCTCGCGAGCAGCGAGTGGTGGGACGGACGTCCCTTCGAGCGGATCCTGCTCGATGCACCGTGCTCGGCCCTCGGAGTCATCCGCCGCCATCCCGACATAAAAGTGCACCGCGAAGCGGCCGACGTTGCCGCCGCCGTCGAGTTGCAGGCGCGTTTGCTCGACTCACTCTGGCCGCTGCTCGCGCCCGGCGGCCGGCTGCTTTACGCGACTTGCACGCTGCTCAAGCGCGAAAATGCCGAGCAGATCGAGCGCTTCCGCGCGCGCACGCCCGATGCCGTGCCGCTCGGGCCGACTCCGCTCGCGGGGCTGCAGATCTTGCCCGGGGAGGCGAACATGGATGGCTTCTATTATGCTTGCCTCGATAAGCAACCCGTGCCTTGATCACAGCGTGTCCGATCCCGCACCGATGAATGCTGTCCACGTTGGCAACAGCCGATCCGTGCGCGACGCGCGCGCTGTCGGAGTCGTTCTGTCCGTCGTTGCAGCGCTCGCGCTCGCTCAAGAGGACGATCCGGGCCATTTCGAGGTGCGTTCCGCGCGTACGACGCTCATGGGGAACGTCTACTATCTCGACGGCCGCGTCGAGCTCAGGCTCTCGACCGATGCGCGCGCGGCGCTCGTATCGGGGTTCACGCTGACGATCCGCGTGGAGATCGAGATCCTGAATCAGCGGCCTTTCTGGCTCGACACGGAAGCCGCACATTTGACGCAAGTCTACGAGCTCGCTTACGACGCGCTCACCGAGCGCTACATCGTGCACAACGTCAACACCGGCGAACGGGAGTCATTCGGCTCGCAACATGCGGCCTTGGAACGGATCGGAATGGTGGAGCACTTGCCGGTCATCGATGCGGCGGTGCTCGAGCAAGACCGCGGCTACGACGTCCGCACCCGGGTTCTGCTCGATACTGCGCAGCTCCCCGGGCCGCTCCACCTGCTCGCTTTCTGGCGGCGCGACTGGTCTCTCGGCAGTGAGTGGTACCGATGGCAATTGGCGCAAGAATAAGAAAATCTCTGTACGCGCTGCTGATTGCCGTTGGCATTCTGCTTTGGCTTGCGGCATTGCTGCTGTTCAGCCAGGTCGCCGAGAACTCCGACGACTTTGCGCGTTACTCCGATGTCATATTGCTCATCAACACTGCCGGCGTCGCGGTCCTAGTTGCGCTCATTACGGCCAACCTGGTTGGCCTCATTCGCGACTACCGGCACCATGTTCCGGGCACGCGCCTGAAGGCTCGGATCGTCGGGCTCTTGATCGTCGTTGCGATCACGCCGCTCGTCGTCGTCTATTTCTTTTCGGTGCTGTTCATCAACCGCGGCATCGACGAGTGGTTCAGCGTCGACGTCGAGCAAGGCCTCGACAATGCGCTCGAGCTCAGCCGCTCTTCACTGGAGCTGCGACAGCGCGATCATGTCGATGCGCTGCAAACGATTGCGAAGCGCTTGAACACGGCCGATCGAGCACGAACGGACGCGGATCTCGAGCAGGCCCGGCGGATCAGCGGCGCGCTCGAGCTCACGATCTTCGGCGCCGAGAACCGCATCATTGCGACGAATTCGGCCGACGCGAGCGCGTTCGTGCCCCCGTACCCAGGCGATGAGGTCGTGGTCCAGTTGCGCCGCGGGCAGCCCTACGCAACGCTCGACGTCGGGAGTGGCGGCGAGTACCGCATCGTTGCCGCCGTCGTGCTGCCGGGCGCGCGCGGAGTCGGGGATCCGGAAATCCTCGAGGGCGTATTCCCCGTGGACCGACGCATCGGCGAGCTCGCTGAGCAAGTCAGCGCAACCTACACGCAGTACGGCGAGCTCGCGTACTTGCGCGTCGCGCTCAAGAACAGCTTCACATTGGTGCTGAGTCTCGTGCTTCTGATCGCGATGCTCGCGTCGGTCTACGGCGCGTTTTTCTCGGCGCGTCGGCTCATCGAGCCGATGCAGCAGCTCATGCAAGCTACGCGCGCAGTGGCGCGCGGCGACTTCGAGACGAAGCTGCCGCGGCCAACGGCCGACGAGATCGGCTTCCTGATCAACTCATTCAACGATATGACGCAGCGGCTCGCTGCGGCGCGTTTGGAGACGCGCGAGTCGCAGCAGGAAGTCGAGCGCGAGCGACACAAGCTCGAGGTCATCCTCGCGCGTCTGTCGACGGGCGTTCTGTCGCTCGAGGCGGATCTCAGGATCCGAACGGCGAATCACGCAGCGAGCACGATTCTCGGCGTCGATCTCGAGCGCGAGGTCGGAAACTCGCTCGCGGCGCTCACGCGGGATCGTCCTATGCTGTCCCAGTTGCTCGCGGTATGCACGCATCATATCGAGCGTGGACACCGGGAATGGCGCGAGCAGATCATGCTGCGCGGCGAAGTGGGGCGCCGCGTGCTCATGTGCGCGTGCTCGGAGCTGCCGTCCGAAGACGGCCAGCCGCACGGGTACGTGATCGTTTTCGACGAGATCACGACACTCGTCCAGGCGCAACGCGACGCGGCTTGGGGCGAGGTCGCGCGCCGCCTCGCGCACGAGATCAAGAACCCGCTCACGCCGATCCAGCTGTCGGCGGAGCGGTTGCGCCATCGTTATTTGAGCGGCGACTCGCGCGATCTCGGCTTGCTCGACCGCGCCACGCACACGATCATTCAGCAAGTCGAGGCGATGAAGGAGATGGTCAACGCCTTTAGCCAGTACGCGCGCGCGCCGGACGTCGAGCTCACGCGCGTCGATCTCAACGAGCTCATCACGGAGGTCACGGAGCTCTATCGGCACCAGGAAGAGCCCGTCAAGATCGTCCTCGCGCTCGACCCGCACGTACCGCTCGTCGATGCCGACGTCGGACGCATCCGCCAGGTCCTGCACAACCTCATCCGCAATGCGCTCGAGGCGATGGAAGGGCAGGGCAACGCCGAAATCGATATTTCCACGCGTCTCGTGACCGGCACGGGCGCGGGCGCCATCGCGATCGAGGTCACCGACAACGGCCCGGGTTTCGCGGAAAGCGTCATGGAGCAGGCGTTCGACCCCTATGTCACGAGCAAGGCGAAGGGCACGGGCCTCGGGCTCGCGATCGTGAAGAAGCTCGTCGAAGAGCACGGCGGGCAAGTGCGTGCCGCGAACATAGAGCGAGGTGGAGCGAGGATTAGTATACTGTTGCCGATTTCCGGAGGCAGCGGCGAGACATCGGTTCTGAGCCATCCGGACCACAGGAGGGAACGCGCGTGAATGGTGCGCGCATCTTAGTCGTCGACGACGAGCCCAATATTCGCGAGTTGCTCGAAGAGATACTCAGCGAAGAGGGATACGAAGTCACGACGGCAGGGGATGCGGCGCACGCCCGCGCGGCGCTCCGCGAGCAGAGCTACGACCTCACGCTTCTCGATATTTGGATGCCGGATACCGACGGCATCTCCCTGCTCAAGGAATGGTCGCAGAACGGTCCGCTCGGTCCCGTCGTCATGATGTCGGGCCACGGCACCGTCGACACGGCCGTCGAGGCGACGCGCCTCGGCGCGCTCGATTTTATAGAGAAGCCCGTTTCCCTCACGAAGCTATTGCGCACGGTCCAGAAAGCGCTGTCGACGCGCCGAGCGCGCGACGCGCGGCACCAGCTCGGTGCGACAGTTGCCGTGCCGGTCGGCAAGAGTCAGGTGCTGCGAGAGTTGCGCAACCAAGTCGCGCGGATCGCGCAGCACGATACACACGTGCTTTTTACGGGTGAATCGGGCTCCGGCCGCGGCCTCTTCGCACGATATCTGCAGAGCAACAGCGCGCGCGCGGCGGGGCTCTTCGAGACGGTGCTCGGCGGGGACCTCACGGAAGCCGATAGCGAGGCACGGTTGCTCGGGTCGCGTGGCCAGCCCGGCGCGTTCGCGCGCGCGCGCGGCGGTGTGCTTTTCATCGAGGCGTTGAACGAGATATCGCCTCGCGCCCAACAGATTCTGCTGAATGCGCTCGAGCGCGGAGATTTCACGCCGCTCGGCGAGTCGATCGAGCAACCCTTCGACGTGCGAGTTCTCGCAAGCGCGCCTCCGGGCTTCGACAAGAGCGAAGGCATGCGCGTGGACTTGCTCTCACGGCTCGGCGCGGTCGTCGTGCGCGTGCCGCCGTTGCGTGAGTACCCCGAGGATGTGCCCGAGCTCTTGCGCTACTACGCGGATCTCCTCGTAGATTCGGAGCACTTGCCGTTTCGTCGCTTCGGCATCGCGGCGCAGAACCGGCTGCGCAATTATCCGTGGCCCGGAAACGTGCGGGAGCTCACGAGCGTCGTGAGGCGTTTGCTGATTCTCGGCGGCGATGAGGAGATCGGCTTGAACGAAGTCGAAGCGCAGCTTGCCGCGAGCAGCACGGCAGGCGAGCCGCTCGTCAAGCAAGATCTGCTCGCGATGCCGTTGCGCGAAGCGCGCGAGCATTTCGAGCGCGCGTATCTCCAGCAGCAGTTGATACTCTGCGGCGGCAAAGTCGGCCAGCTCGCGAAGCGCGTCGGCATGGAGCGCACGCATCTGTACCGAAAACTGCGCTCGCTCGGCGTCGATTTCCGCCAATCCGGCCCCGACGAATAGCCTGCGCCGCCGTCTTGCTGGGCGCTACTGCAGGCGCTCTGCCTCGAGCACTTCGAGCCTGCCCTCGAGCTCCTCTCCGAAGTAGGCCATGGGCTCGGAACGCTCGGCAACGCCTTCCGTCGACTCGCGCTGTGCGATGAGCTCCTGAGCTGCCGCGAAGGCTTCACGCAGCGGCACGGGTCTCGAGAGCGCGTCACGATAGAACGCCTCGCCGAAGTAAGTGAGGTCGCGGTCGTCGGAGCAACCGAAAGACGTTCGATCCGGCGCTGCCGCGGCGAGTACGATCGTGCTCGGGTTTCGCAAAACATCCACGAAACCGCCTGCGTAGCACGCGGAGATCGCCAGCATTCGCCACTTGATTCCCGATTCATCGAGCAGCGTCTTGAGCTCCTCCGCGCTCAGATCGGTGAGCGGCAGCATCCCATTGGTCACGGCTATGCTCCATTCGGGCGATCCGTGAGACGACAGCGCGAGAAAGAGGATGTCCTGGTCGACGTCCATGCGTGCTGCGATGCCGGCGAGCGCATACCGCAGCGTCGACGTCGTTGCGAGCGGTGCGCTTTCTTGATCGCGGGCATCGTTCAGAAGCAGCAGGGTTCGTGCGTGCGCGCCGTAACGGTCGCCGACGACGTCGGCGGCCAATTCGATTTCCTCGGCGAATACGCGCTGCTCGCCATATCCCGCGAACCCGAGGAAGAACACCTCGACTTCGTCCGGGTTGCCGGGTTCGACGGACGCGAGAGCGCGCTCGACGCGCGCGGGCTGCGAGAAAATCAACGGCTCGATTGCCGCAGGCTCTATCTGCGACTCGTCGTCGACCGCATACCAAACCGACGGATAGATCCAAAGCCGATCCGTGGCCACGAGCAAACCGATGCTTGCGAGGAAACCGAGGCCCGCGGCCATGCGTTGGGGGCGCCCCGAGAATACGGCCGTTCCCCGCGTCAGGTACGCGATGAAGTAGAGAACGACCACGACGACACCGAAGACGCGCCACCATCCCTCGAGGTGCCAGTCGACTACATAGTCGGCTGCGATCATGAGCGGCGCAACGGTAAGCACGAGCACGAGCGCCGCCCCGTACCCGATCCGGGGCGAGGCGACTCGCGCGATCACATAGGCGACCGCGAGCATGGCAAGCGCGTACCACGCCAGGTCCGCGACGCCGTAGATGTAGAACTCCGGGTTCGGCTGACTCTTGAGCCAATCGACGGCGATCCAGACACCTAACGTGGCGAGCGTCAGGCCCGCGACGACCATGCTCGCCCCCGCCCGCGACCCGCCGGGCTTCCCGCGCAGCGCGAGCAGATGCGCGATCGTTACGAGCCAACTCCCGGAAGGGCTCGAGGGCGCGGCTTCGCCGCTGGGAGCGCTCGTGATCGATGGCGCTTGCGCCGGCGTCGGTGCGCTCGCGGACGCAGCACTTTGGAGCCGGCGTATCTCGTCGAACAGGCTTGCGCGCGTGACGCCCGGCGGCAGTGCGTGGACCGGAACGATATGCGCCTGAAAGCGATCTATCCACAAGAACAAATGCTCGTCCGTGAACGTCACTTCTTGGACGCAACTCCACGCCATGAACGAGCTCGAGTTCGCGCTCGTCGAGCGCACGCCGCCGGCCTCGAGCGCGCACTCGTGCGGCTCGAAGAACTTGCCGTCGGGATCGGGTACGACACGCTTCATGGCCAGCCGCGAGCTGATGAGTCCGGTCAGAAAGACGATGCCGGCGCCTAGTGCGATCGACCAACCATGGACAGGCGTCCCGGCGCGATTCGCCACATAGAGCAGGAGCACTGCGGCCGCGGCGACCAGCAGGATGTGCGTCCATTGACGAAGCGCCGACTCGCGGGGCTGCCAGCGCGCGGCGCAGGCACGTTGATACGCTCGCCAATCTGCTACCGTGAATTGGATCGCGATCCGGATGGGCTCCACTGGCGGTCCCCGGAGCTATTGGTTAGCGCATTGTCGGCAATTTCCCGCGTATCGGTGGGACGTGTTTCTCAGTCCCAGCAGGTTCAGCGCGTCGCGAAATCCGGGCGCGCGCGTCCGGCGTCGCTGCGCGCCAGAACCGCGATTCGCTCCCGGTGGGCCGACAGGTTAGCCTTCCAGAGCAGCGCAACTGCCACGAAGAACGCGAGCCCGATAAGAATGAATATCCCGTTGTGGGCGAGCCGCAACGAGAGGGGGCCCATCGCGATGCCGCCGAGCGTGATCCCTAAGTTGGCGAACGCCATGTAGATCGCAAACTGGGTTGCGGACACCTTGACCCAACACAGGTTCATGCTCGTCGCGATGAAGCTCACGAACACGCCCTGGTAGATGAAGGCTTGCAAGAAGAGGACGCTCAACAGAAATACCGGGGAGGACCACGCGGGCTCGAGCAGCCCGACCGCGACGGCGAGCAATCCATAAAGCAGCAGCGCGCTGCCGTAAAGAAGCTTCAAGCCTTTGCGGTCGATATAAAGACCGACGAGCAACCCGGCCATCGCCGCGATGAAGCTCGCCACCGATGTCCACGAAGAATAATCGGTCATTGAGTAGCCGAGCTGCTGCACGACGACCGCCGGTGCCTCCGTGGTCCAGATGACGTTGGCGAACCGGAACAGGAACGCGACGACGGCGAGCAACAGGCTTGCCGGCAGAACCAATGCCCCCCAGAGGTCGCGGGCGATGCCGATCCAATTCGTCGCGCGCAGCTCGATCGACCGCTCTGTCGCGCGGCCCTCGGTCCAGGGCAGCAACTTCTCGCCCGCGCGCTCGCGCACGGCGATGCACCAGAGAAGAATGAGGCCGAAGCCGAGCATCAGCATCAGCGCGACGCCGAGCATGCCGAAGTGGAGCAGTGCGAAGCCGGCGATGATGCCCGACCCGCTGATGCCGGCTACTTGACCGAACGCCATGAAAGCGTTGGCCCTGCCGTGCTCCTCGGGCGGCAGCACGTCGATGGCCATGCCGTCGACGGCGACGTCCTGGGCGGCGGCGAAAGAGTTCAACAGGAAGCAGAGCGCCGTGAGCAGGGCGATGTTCTCGTGTGCTTGCGGAAAGAACGCGAACGCGATGCCGGTCAACACGAGGCATACCTGCGCCACGATGACCCACGGTCGGCGGCGTCCCATCGCAAGGTAATAGAAACGGTCCATCATGGGCCCGGCAAGCAACTTGAACGTCCACGGCAGCGACGCGATGCCGATGAACGAACCGATGGCTCCGTTGGAGACGCCTTGCGCGGCCAAATAGGCCGGCAGCGCGATGTTCACGAGGCCGAACGGCAAGCCCTGGGCGATATAGAACACGGTGAAAGAGAAGAATCGCAGCGCGCGGCTGTCGGCGAGGATCAGTCTCATCGCGCTACCCCCTCAGAGAGCCGCAGAAACCGCGATGTCGGACAAGCGCTGAAAGCGCTCGATGTTCGGCGCCTGCTGCATGATGCCGGCCGAGAGGAAAGCGAACGTCATGTCGAGCACGGGATCGACCCAAAACAACGTGCTGCCGGAGCCGTAGTTGCCGAAGGTGCGCGGCGAGGTCAGCGTGCCGTAGAGGCTCGGGCAGACCTTTTCGCCGCGCAACGCGAAGCCCAAGCCAATGTAAGCCGGATACGGTTCCCAGCCGTGGTTGATCGCGACGCTCTTGTAGAGCTCGTTGGGTTTGTCACCGGTCCAATTGCGCGTCGCGAGCTCGAGCATCGCGCGCGAGACGATCCGGACCCCCTCGAGCGTGCCGCCGAGACGCAGCATCTCGGCGAAGCGAAAGAGGTCCGGGACCGTCGACACGGCGCCGACCCACGGCATCTCGGCGTGCTCCTCTTTGAAGGCGCCCTGGGGGCCCAAGTTGCTGCTTCCTAAGTGCTCCTGCGGCGGCTTGCCGCGAAAGTCCGGGAAGATGTGCCGCGCGGCGAGATCCTTGCGCAGCCCGATCGCGGTGTCGCGCATGCCGAGCGGCGTCAGCACTTCGTCCTGCAACAGTTGGCGGTAGCTCCTATGTTTCGGGTCCGTGCGCCGGACGGCTTCGCCCATGAGCGCGTGGTTCACGAGCGGGGAGTAGTGCACGCGCTCGCCCGGCGGCTCGAGCGAGCGGATGTTTGCGCAAATGGCGGCAATGATTTCGTCGAGTCGATCGATGTACATGCCGGCCTTCGGGATCCACACGGGCGGCAGGCCCGATGAATGCGTGAGCAGATGAAAGAACGTCACGGTCTCGCGCATGCCGCCCCGAAACTCGGGAATGATCTCGCTGACGCGCGTCGTGAGCGCGAATTGGCCGAGCTCGATCGCGCGAAAGGCGAGGACGTTCGTGAACGCTTTGGTCAGCGAGAAGAGCGAGAAGACGGAGTTCTGCGCGAGCGGTAGCGTGCCGTGCTCGTCGCCGAAGCCTAGGTGCGCCTCGAGCCCGAGCCGGCCGTGGCGCGCAACCGTGATGACGGCGCCGAAATAGCGCCGCGCCGCGATGTCCGCTTCGATAGCGGCTTTGAGGTGCAACAAACGGTCGGGATCGAGACCGGGGGTCGAGTCGGGCACGGCTTTCTAAGTATCGGCTGTCGTCACGCAAGGCTACCATAGGCGCCAAGCCGACCGGGCGTGCACCATCGCGCTTTAGAGAGGGAGCGTGCGTGCGATGAGGTGCGCGCTCGGGTACGCTCTTTGTCGCCATGGCCACGACAAAAGAGCAGGAGCTGTCTCTCTTCCAGCCGTACGCGACGGCGCAGAACTTTCTGACCGCGCAGGAGATGGATTGGCTGATCGCCGAGCACGCTCCGCTGCTCACCGAGGGGAAGCTCAGCTACGGCAACACGGACGCGAGCCTCCGGCGCTCGCGTGTCGTGTTCCTCGGTCCGGAGCAAAAATACGCCTGGCTCTACAATCGGTTGTGGGCCGCCGTGCAGGTGTGCAATGCCCAGTGCTTCGATGTCGACGTGGCCGGCACGGAACCGAACGTTCAGGTCGCGCGTTACGACAGCGCCGAGAGCGGCTTCTACGATTGGCACTACGACTTCGGGCCGGCCAAGCCGCAGCGGAAGCTGTCGATCTCGGTCCAGCTCTCCAACTCCGCGGACTATGACGGCGGGGACCTCGAGCTCTTGTACGGCAACGCACCGACAAAGCTCGATAGAACCAGGGGCGCATTCCTCATCTTTCCGAGCTTCATGCTACACCGCGTGACCCCAGTTACTCGCGGCACGCGCTGGAGCCTCGTCGCGTGGATCCTCGGGAAGCGTTGGCGCTAGGCACCCCTCATCGCAGCGCCGCACCGCGCGTCTCTATCGGCGGCAGCCGCGCCCGGCTACCATAGCCGCGGCAGCGATCAGAGTCGCGGCGGAGAACCGTCATGCGGATTAAAATGTGTGTGTGTCTGATCCTCGGCGCGGCACCGCTGATGCAGGCGTCGGCGCATCATTCGCCCGCGATGCTCTACGACCTGACCAAAGAGATCACGGTCGAGGGCATCGTCACCGAGTATCAACTCGGCAACCCACATATGCGCATCTATTTCGACGTCGACAACAACGGCACGATCGAGCACTGGCTCGCGGAGGGCGGCTCGCGGACGCAGTTGCTGCGCGTGGGTTGGACGGGCGATGAGCTCAAACCCGGCGATAAGGTCATCATCCGCGGCCACCCGCCCCGCGACGCGGCTTCGAAGCTCATTCACATGGAGTACATGACGCTGCCCGACGGCACCGAGCGGTTCACCGAGGACATCAAGTACAACGAATTCGACACGCGACGGCGGCGCCCAGAATGAGAGCGGTCCAACTCCTCGTCGGCGCGCTCGCCGCGTGGCCGCTCGGCGCAACGGCCCAGTCGAACGATCCGGCCGAGCCGTTTCTCGGCGTCTGGAGCGGCGTGTTCACGACGCAAGACAACGAGTACTGGACGTTCGCCGATCTCATGTGCTTCGTCGGGTGCCCGCTCGACTTCTACAACCAGTTGAGCGCGCTGCTCGCGGACCCCGCGAACGACAGCCGCCCGAGCATGGCATTGTCCGGCGAGGCGAGCGCGGCCTGGCTCGCCGCATTCGAGGCGACGATGACGCCGCTCGGCCGGCAAGTTCGAGCAGCGAACAAGCCGGAGGACGACCCGAAGTTTCTCAATTGCCAGCCCTACGGCTTCGTTCGCGAGATAACGAACCCTCTGCCGATGCAGATCAGCCGCGACGGCGAGCACCTGCTCGTCCGCTACGAGGAGTGGTCGTTGTTTCGCCCTATCTACATGGACGGCCGGGCGCATCCCCTACAGCGCACACCGAGCTTGCTCGGCCACTCGGTCGGGCGCATCGAGAACGGCGAGCTCATCGTCGAGTCCGCCGTCGTGACGCCGGACTTGATCTCCGATTCATCGCAGGCGGGCCACAGCGGCGACCTCACGGCCGTCGAGCGATATACGCTTCGCGACAACCCGCGCCGGCTCGAGCTCACGTTCACGCTCACGGATCCCATGATGTTCACGCAGCCGCTCGTCATCACCAAGACTTGGCTCTACACGCCCGACGTCGAGCTCGTGCAGGACACGTGCTCGCAGCAGCCCGGGAAGCCTTGAGACGGTCCGTGCGCG
>DATBLZ010000100.1:0-3018 GCA_036555065.1 Gammaproteobacteria bacterium | reverse complement strand
CGAGCACGAGGTTGAAGAACGTCAGCGAATCCGGCGTGAAGCCTGCGACAGCGTTAGCCTCGAGATCGCGGAGAAGCGCATCTTGCGTCTCGGGCTCGAGCGCGGCGAACTTTCGACCCGCGGAACGCTCTGCGTGCGCATCGAGCGCGGCGAGGCCGGCATTGTACGCATCGCGCGAGGCGGCGAGCGCACCCCCTAGCGCGCCATCGATATACCGGGCTGCGCCGGCTTCGCGCGCGCCGGGGCCGCCCGCGTCGCTCGGGATCAAGCGCGCAACGAACGCTTCGAGCGTCGCGGCTTGTGCCACTGTCAGGTTGAGATAGGGCTCGGCGCCCGAGGCTTGCGCCAACACTTGCGGCGGCACTGTCGCGACGGCGCCCGCCGCGGCCGCGCGCTTGAGCATCTCCCGCCGCGACAACCTCCGCATCGGCTATTCATAGCCGCGCGCGTGCCGCTAATCAAGCTCCTTCACTGCGCCATGAGCCACGGATAGTCGTCGTACGGCAAAGGCAACACGGCGAGCGGCGTGCCGAAAGCGCTCGCGGCGCTGACCTTCATGCCCGCGTCCGACAACGTATAGATGTAAGTGTCACCGGCGTAAGACGCAGATACCGAGCGGCGCGGATTCGCGGCACGGAGATAGAGGCCGGACGCGCAAATGGCCGGCACGGTGCCGCCGGCGTTCGTGCAGTACACCCGGCGCGCGAGATCGCTGTGGTCGAGCCGGCCGAGCTCGGCGAAGCCGTTTGCGACGCTCACCGAAAACGCGACGAAACCGCTGAAGTGCTCATCGAGACGCGACGCAAAGTACTGCACGGGCACCGTCAACGTTCCGGCGGACGGGAAGTAGTTGAACGCCAAGTGATCCCATAGCGCCTGGGTCCATGCGAAACCGTCCGCCGAGAATTGCGGCACGAACTTGTGCAGCAAGCGCGGATCGTCGAGATTCTGAATGTCGAAGATCTGGAGCTGAAAGTCCCCGTTGAGGCGATTCTGGTCGCCATCTCTGCCAATCGTCAGCAAGTGGGTTTCATCGAGCGGATGGATGTAGGTGCTGACGCCCGGAACCTCGACTTCGCCGGCGAGGCGGGGATCCCTGGGATTCGATAGATCGAACGCAAAGAGCGGATCGACTTGGCGAAACGTAACGACGAAACCTCGACTACCGAGAAACCGCGCGCTGAAGATGCGCTCGCCGCGGCCGAAACCGAGCACGGAGCCGACGACGTCGAGCAAGCCTCCGGCATTGTCGGCGAGCACATAGAGATTGTTGTCCTGAAGCCAGGCGTTGCTCGTCGGGTCCATTTCCCAGCGATTGGTGGCTACGCGCAAGAACCCTTCGTGCTCGCTGAATTGGAAGCTCGACGTCGCCCAGCCGTCGACGGCGCCGAGCGCGCGGTAGGCGGGCGCGTCTGCGCCGACGGCGACCTTGTAGATCGCGGTCTGCTGGCGCTGCCGGTCGCTGAACCACCAGCCGGCGCTCGTCTGGATCAAATACACGTTTTGCTCGCTCGCATAGGCGTTCCAAGCGTTGCTCGCGACCATCAACGAGCCCGCGTTCGTGCCGTCGCTGTCGACGCTCGTGATGGACGTCAACGCGAGCGCGAAGGCGACATCGGGTATGGCGACGTCGGCGCAGTTCGGAGCGGTGATGTCGACGTACGGCAAACCCCCTTCCTGGAGCATGAGCCCCGGCAAGAGCTCTTTCACGTTGATCGCAGCGACGAGGTCGGTGATGCGCGCGCGTATCCTGCGCTCGAACGCATCCGCTGCAGCGGCATCGCCGCGTGTCTTGGCATCCAGGTACTGATCGCGGAGGTCGAGCAAGCTCGAGTCCGTGGCGATTGGCTCGGGGAGGAACGGTTCATGATGCGTGACCGCGTGGATGCGGTTGTCGATCCGTCGTATCGCCAATTCGAAGCCTTCGATCTTCAAGCGCCGATCCACGACGGGGTGCGCGGGATCCGCGACATCGACGAACACGAGCTCGACGATCGGGTCCAACGGCGTCGGCGGCAGGATGCCGAGCGGAACGGGGCCGAAGACGCCGATTCGCGAAACGACGGCGACGACGCGTCGGTTTGCGGAATCGAGCACCAGCCCATCGACGTGGCCATCCGTCGTGAGCTCGAGGCTCGCGATCTGCCGCAACGACGCCGGCGGCAAGCCGTTCGCGACGACGAGGTAGTCGCCGTCCGCGATGAAGAAGTTGCCGTCCGCGTCGGTCTCGACGACGTCGAGCTCGTCGACGCCGCTTTCTTGGTTGTTCGTTCCCGTGAACGCTTCGAACGACGCGGCGTCCGTGCCGAGCGCCGGTTGCACGACGCCACCGGTCGCCAAAGTAACCACGCAATTGGGGCAGGGCGCGAAGCCGCGCGACAAGAAGAGATTCGCAATCGAGTCGCCGATCGCGGGCTTGAGCGCGTCACACGTCGCTTTCTGCCTGAGCTCGAGCATCGCCTTCGGCGTCGGGACGAGGCCCTGCACCGGCGCCGGAGCGCTGCCGCCGTCGGGGCCGCCAGAGCTGCATGCGCCAAGCGCCGCAATCGCGAGCGCTACCAGTGATTTCCAAAATGCCTTAGTTCCGCCCATGACACGCCTCCGTGAGTATCGGCGGACTCGCCACGATGCTCAAAGAATCGTGATGCGGTCCGCGTGTATTTGTCCCAACCCGACGATTCGTCCCTCGACGCGCACGAGCGCACCCGTTCGTAACGCATTGGCATTGCCGCCGATGATCGCGGTGTTAGCGCCGATCGACACACCGACGTCGGTGAGCTCGATGACGCCGCCGCTGCTCGCCGTGATGAAGCCCACGAAGTTGGCGGCGAGCGGCGCGGTCGACGCTGCGCCGACGACCGGAATCTCATTACTTGTCAGCGCAGTCGCATTTGCCGCCAATACATCGGTGGCAAGCGGCAGGGCGCGCACTTGCGTAGCCGCGAGCGCGCCACCGATTTGCGTTGCGCCCGTGACTTCGACGATCGCACCGGTCTGCGGTATTCCGTTAGGCACTTC
>DATBLZ010000079.1:0-2688 GCA_036555065.1 Gammaproteobacteria bacterium | reverse complement strand
CGCGCAGACGCCGGGGCTTTGCACGGCGACGTCGGCCATGCCGGCGAGATCGGCAACCGTGATTCGGCCCGACGCGACGTAGCCGGACTTGAGAAAAACGTCCTCGATATCGACGTGCTCGCCTTTGTACTCGCCGCTCTTTTGGTATCCGCAGATGACGACGATCGTCGGGATGTCGAGGCGGCCGGCCGCCATGAGCTGTCCCGGCGTCGTCTTATCGCACGAAGCAAGGCAGACCATGCCGTCGAGCAAAGCACCTTCGACTTGGACCTCGATGTCGGCGGCAATGAGATCGCGGCTCGGCAGGATATACGCGCCGCGGCGCCCGGCGCTCGTGATGAAATCGCTGGGTGCCGCCGTGCGCACCTCGAACGGCAGCCCGCCCGCGGCGCGAATCGCCGTCTTGAGCTCGGCGGCGACGCCATCCAAGTGACTGAAGCAGCTCGAGAGCTCGGACGACGAGTTCACGATTGCGATTTTGGGCTTCTCCATGTCCGCGTCGGAAATACCGAGTGCACGCCATTGCGCGCGCCGCCCGGCCCAAAGCGCTGTTCCGGGCTCGAGATTGCTGCGAAGCTTGCGGCGCGTCATGGCCCGGGGGTTCCGTGCGCTTAGGTTGTCAGCGCGCCGGGCGCGCAGCAGGGGCTGCGTTGCGCCGGAGGGGCGCTTCTCTTCCGAGGAACGCGCCATCCCTCTCGAGGCGCTGCTGGAGCTCGACGATGTCGACGCGGCGCGGAGTCACGCCCGCCGCGAGCGCGATATCGGCCGCGGTGCCGGCGGCTTGCCCCATGACGAAACACGGACCCGAGACGCGCGCCGAGGACTGACCCTCGTGCGACATCGACGCGCAGCGGCCGACGACGAACAGGTTCTCGACGCGCTGCGGCACGATGATGCGATATGGAATTTGATTGAAGCCGCGCGATTCCGCGGGCGCGAAAACGAAAGTCACGTCGCCTTTCACGTGCGCCTCGACGGGCCAGCCGTTGACGCCGATCGAGTCGTCGAAGGCGCGGCAACCGAGAATGTCGTGCTCCGTGAGCGTGTACTCGCCCTTGATCCTGCGCGTCTCGCGAATTCCGATCTGCGGGGCGATTTCGACGATATAGGCTTGCTCGAACCCCGGCGTTACTTCCTTGATGAATTGAAACACGTCCCAACACTGCCGGCGTCCTTCGATCTCGCCGTAGCTGAGTTGGTCCGCATCGATGCCGCTCACGGCGGTGCCGTCCGGGTTCTTGATCTGCGTGAGATTCGCGCGCCACTCGATGGGGTTCTTTTGCGGGCGCACGATAGGCTTCTTGCGCGGGAACTTGCGGCCCTTCTTCTCTGCCTCGTCCATGAGCTTCGGCACGAGCTCCCACGCGCGGCCGGCTTTCGCGGGATCCACGCCGTTGATCCGGAACATCGTCGTCGGATAGAGCATGTTGCCGGCGCCGTCGCCGACCTCGTAAGGCACTCCGGCCCAGGCGGCGAGGTCGCCGTCCCCCGACGCGTCGACGAACATCCGGCCGCGAATCGCGCAGCGTCCAGACTTCGTCTCGACGAGCAGCGCCTCGATGCGGTCGGGCGTGCTCATGACGGCGCCGACGCCGAACGCGTGATACAGCACGCGCACTTTCGCTGCGGCCGCGAGCTCGTCGGCGGCAATCTTGTACGCCGAGATGTCGTAGGCCTGCGCCATGATCCGGTTTTGCACGCTCAAGTGCGGGGGATTGAGCCCATCCATGGCCGCGAGGCGCGCGAGAATGTCGCTCGCGATGCCGTGCACGACCTGCTCGTGCCGCCCATGGATAGCGGCGTGCAGCCCGCAGAACGTGCTCAAGCCGGCCGCCGTTCCGGCGCCGCCCATGAATCCGTAACGCTCGATGAGAATCGCGGAACGGCCGGCGCGGCCCGCGGCGACCGCCGCGGCAATGCCTGCCGGCCCGCCGCCGAGGACGACGACCTCGAAGTCGCCGAGCACGCGTGTTTGGCGGCTCGGCTCGCTGATATCGGCTGATAGCACGACGCTAACTATAGCCGTGACAGTGCGCGCGGCACAGAAGTCGGCGGCTCGGGCACGCTGTTGGCCGAGTAAGGCGTCGCTGACACGGTGCGCGAGTCGTAGTAGGATCGCGCCATGCGTCTGCGCCTCGCCAGGCCTCTTAGGATCGCCGTGCTGCTCACGGTTCTCGTGGCTGCGCAGACCGCCGCGCTCGTCCACTCGAGGAGCCACGAGGCGCATCCCGTCAATCATGTTTGCGCGCTCTGCGTGGGTTTTGCGACGCTCGGCTCAGGCAACGTTTCAGCGTCGCAGCATCTCGACGTCGTTGTCGCGGTCCACGAGCCCGTCGATTACCTGCTTCTCCACGCCGTCGTTCCACGGCTCGAGCGACGGTTCGCCCGAGGTCCTCCACAAGCTTCCTGAGTTCTTTTGTCGACTTCAGGGTCCAGTGCACGACGCATTGGGCTGTCGTTCGGACGAGAATTTGAGGAAGCTCACAATGAACAACTTGAAGCACTGGTCCAAGCGCCGCCTGGCTCTTGCGATCGGGGTCGTTTGCATGCCGCCTGCCGCGTACGCGCAGCACGACATCGATGAAATGATCGTCACGGGGACGATCCGGGATCGAGCCGTGGGCGAGATCGCCCAGTCGGTCACCGTGGTTGCCGCCGATACGCTCGACCGCGTTCGCGCGGTGAATC
>DATBLZ010000158.1:0-18377 GCA_036555065.1 Gammaproteobacteria bacterium | reverse complement strand
TCCTCTGGCGGTACGCCCTTGCTTTCGTCCAGCATGGTTCGCGCTTGCCGATATAAGTCGTCTAGCTCTGGCGAGACTCCCGGCAACGTCGCATTCGCTGCACAGGACAGAACCATCAGCGCGCAGAGGAACGGGACTTTGGACATACGTCCCACCTTCGAGCCCTTTCTAGTTGACGCCAATGTTAGGAGTAGCGGCTGGGAGCCAACGTGACCGACCTCTCATTGGTTGGTTCTGACGGAGGCCTCCTACTCTCGGCAGCCGAATGGCGGCCGTCGAGGTAGAATCCTTCGCGAACAAATCGAGTAGTGCGTTACAGATTGACCAGAAAGCCCCGGTAGCTCAGGGGATAGAGCGTCCGCCTCCTAAGCGGGAGGTCGCAGGTTCAAGTCCTGCCCGGGGCACCACATAACGCACGAAAAACTGTGACGCCGGCCGCGAACTGCGCGCCCCGTTGTTGATCGCGGGGCGCCTGGCGCCGAGACTCGGCGCATCGTCCCAGCAGGCGTGGGGTGCGCCGAGGCAGCAGGGTGGCCGACCTGGATATTGCGAAGCCGGCGAGTGTGTTCCAACTCGACGTGAATGGCGACGGCGCGCTCACGATCGGCGACGTTTCCTTCTTCGTTGAGCACGCATTCTTCCTGCCGGGCGATTGGCTCGTCTGGACGATCGCGACCTACACGCCTTCGCTTGCGGGATTCTTCGAGCTCGGGCCGGGCTCCTACGGCGGGGTTCTGTCGGGATTCGTTTCGGCTTTCGCGTGGCTCGCAACGCTGATCATCGTGATCATCGTTTGGGGCTCGATTCGGGATTTCGATCGCGCGCTCACGAACCTGATCGTGCGCGGATACTGGGATGTACGACGCAGAATTCGCATGAGGATCGCTCTGGTCACGTACCGGTTCCGAAGTCTGCGACCGAGGCAACCGAAGGACAGGCAAGTCGAGGTGGCCCAAGAAATCGATCTCAGCGCCGGCGAGCTCGCGATCCTCGAGCTACATGCGGAGCTGCAGAGCGGCTACGCGCTCGCGGTGAGCGAGATCGCGGCCAAGCTCGATGCGCGCAAGAACCGAGTCGAGGAAGCGCTCGCGAGGATCAGGAAGCTCGGCCTGCTCGAGACGGCGCTCGGTGGCGGCGAAGGCGAGAGCGCCTACCGATTGACCGCCGCCGGACGAGGGTTTCTCGTGCACCGCCAGCTCAGTCGATTACCGCCCGAGAAACGTCGCGCGCAAAGCCGCTGACCGAACGACCTCAGGGGAAATCGTCGAACAGGACGACCGCGGCCGTTTCCGCAGTCGGGCCGTTCAAGAAAAGCATGCTGTAAATCCCCTCCGCCGCGACGGTGATTGGCAGTGGGCCGAGCGCTGGCGTTGTCGAGCTGTCCGGATACACCGTGATCTCGTAGTCGCCGGGCGGCAGCGGGAATTCCTCTTGCGAGCCTCCGGTGGTGAGAAACACGGGCAGCACCGTCAACGGCGGACCGCCAGGTCTTGCGATGCTGATCGCAAGCGACGTGAACTGAGCCGCGGCGTCGTAGTACCGCAAGTGGGCTTCGCCGAGGATTCGCCTGCGGTTCTCGACGAAGGTTGTGAGCAACAATGCGCCCGGCGCGCCTGTGATCATCCCCGTGTGCGAGTTGCCGGGGAAAGCGGCGTTGATGGCCTCGACCTCGATGACGCCCGGATTGCCTGCCGGCGTCACGCTGATTTTACGATCACCCGGAGCGATCGGCGCACGCGCCGTCGGCACGGCGTACGGTACTGCAGCGAAGTACGGCGTGGAAAAATCGTCGTCGAGGAACGCGTCGCGCGGTTGTGTATCGGTTGCGGCATTGATCATTCGCAACGACGTGGGCGAATTTACGTCGACGAGAACCATCGACGCATTCGCGACCCGCTCGACGATGATCTCCGCGGTATCGACGCCCGCGTCGGCGATGGCGAAGAAGTTCGACTGCCCCGCGATCAACGTCAAGGTCTGCGACGTGAACAAAACGTTGAGCG
Organism: Gammaproteobacteria bacterium; assembly: GCA_036555065.1. Lineage (GTDB taxonomy): Bacteria > Pseudomonadota > Gammaproteobacteria > Steroidobacterales > Rariloculaceae > DATBLZ01. Next base: position 16,374 of record DATBLZ010000158.1, on the reverse strand, counting down.
GGTTGCCGGTCTCGGTCAGTGACAGCACATAGTCTCCGGGAGTGAGCGTGCTCGGCGCCAAGTGCTGGGCGAAGGCGGTCGTGCCGATCGGGTTTGCAGCCGACAGGACTGCGCCGGGCGCAGTCAAATAGATATCCATCGAGGGCGATGCGGGTGCTGCATGGACGAACGATACTTCCACGTTCGTCGACGCAGGAGAGAACGGCGCCTGCGTCACGATCAACGCGTCGAGCAGGCCGCCGGCATCGGTGACGACGAAGTAGTGCTCATCGCCGGGCTGGAGCGTGACGGAAAAGCTCCTCAATCGCAGCCTTGTGAACGCTAGCGGAGGCAGGACCTCGAGGTTGAAGTCGTACTGGTCGGCCTCGTACACGAACTGTTGAGCTGAGCCGAAATCGATCGTCGCCAAATTCCGGGTGTCGTTTTCGCGCAGGAACGTTATCGGCGGATAGCTCGAAGCAGCGTTCACCGCGACGACGCGCGCACCGGGGTTCCGCGTGCGTCCTTCGCCGCCGCAGGCGGCAAGGATGGAGCTCACAACCACGAGAACCAGTGCTGAAGTCGGCCTGCGCATCGAATGAACGTGCTTGGTCAGGGAAGCGGGTCGCCAATGTTACCCGCCTATACCCGGTAGTTCTATCTCTTTACAATCCGCGCGGGGCTCACGCGCGAGGAAGCACGGGTGCGCGTCATCCGTATCGTCGTCTTATGTCTGTTGCAGAATGCGTTGGCGCAGACCGTGCTCGGCCAGGCAGCCCAGCCGTTTCATACGCGCAATCTGAACCCGCCGCTCGCGATCTTCGGACTCCCGACATGGGAGACGGTAACCGATGCGTCCGTCTTCACGGTGGAGACCGCCGTCGCGAACCACTATCGATTCTCACAGCGCGATGGCGATACGCTGATGCTCGACGGCGAGACGCTGCGCATCGACATGTTCTTTTCTCAACCGTTCGGCGAGCACTGGTCGTTCAGCGCGGCCGCGCCGCTCGTTCAGCAGTCGGGCGGCTTTCTCGACGATGCCATCGATGCGTGGCACTCGGCCTTCAACATGCCGGATGGTGCGCGCAACGCCCGGCCCGAGGACGTGCTGATGTTCCGAATGGCGAACGCCGGCGGAGTCTTCTACAGGCTCGACGACACGGAACACGGGCTCGGCGATCTCAAGCTCGGGCTCGCGCGGCGCTTCGGCACTGACGAGCGTTTCGTTGCGCGCACGGAGATCAAGATTCCGACGGGCGATGAGGACATGCTCGCCGGAAGCGGTGAGGTCGATTGGTCGCTGACGATTCTGCGTGCTCGCGAGGGCACGTTCCGCGGGCGCGCGGCGGGTTACTACTGGGGCGCCGGGGTGCTCCTGCTCGGCCAGCCCGAGGCCGTCGCTTTCATTGCCAACGATTACTCGGTTACGGGCCTGCTCGGCGGCGGCATCAAGATCCTTCCACGTATCGGCATCCGCGCGCAGCTCGATTTTCTCTCGGCCGCCTACGACACGGAGCTCGAAGAGCTTGGGCAGCACGCCGTGCAAGCGACGATCGGCGGTTGGTGGGAGATCAATCAGCGCAGCCGGCTCGAGTACGGCGTCGACGAGGACATTCACGTCAGCACCGCGCCCGACGTCGTCGTCCACGTCGCGCTGCGCTGGACTTGGTGACCATGGGACCGCGCGCCGCGTCGATGCTCGTTGCCGCCGCGGCTGTTGCGGCGTGCGCACCGGCGCCGGAGCCGGCCAGCGCCCCCGAGAGCGCGGGTCCCGACTTGGCGCGCGGGGAGCTCTTGAGTCTTGCGTGCCAAGCGTGCCATACGCTCGCTGCCGACGGGCCGAATCTGATCGGCCCCAACTTGCACGGCATCTTCGGTCGGCGTGCGGGGAGCGCGGCGGAGTTCGAGTACTCGGCGGCGCTGCGCGCCGCGGATATCGTGTGGACGCCCGCGACGCTCGATGCCTGGCTCGCCGATCCGGTCGGATTCTTGCCGGGCACGACGATGGCGTTCACGGGCTACCAATCGCCGCGCGACCGCGAAGACCTCATCGCCTACCTCCTGAATGCGACGAAATAACGCCGCGGCGTCGAGATTTCTTACACGCTGATGCGCGCGCGGCGCATCGGGCGCTGGCCGGCGAGGGTCTGAGAACGCGGCGCGGTTCTTGCATTTGCGAACGGGATGAAGAAGAAAGAGGTCGAGCTGCCCTATCGAGGAGCCGTGCGCGCCGTGGCCGGCGGGTTACTCGTGCCGGATCGGCGGACGGCTACGGATCGGCGGACGATGAGCTGGCGCACGTTCGTCCAGGGCGGCTTGACGCCGCGGCGCCGTGCACCGCGCCGCGACACCGAGCGCCACGGTCTCGTCGACTGGCACGCGCCGCACCTGCTCTTTCTCTCGATCACGATCCTGCTGCTCAGCGTCGCCGACGCTTTCTTGACGCTGACGCTGATGAAGTACGGCGCTACGGAAGCCAACCCGGTGTTGCGATTCCTGCTCGAGGACCACCCACGGCTTTTCGGCGGCACGAAAATGGTCCTCACGGGCGGCGGCGTGTTGGTACTCGTGGCGCTGGCACGCGCACGCGTGTTTCGCCTCGTCAAGGTCGAGGCGATCATGCATTGGTTCCTGCTCGCATACGTGGCGCTGATCGCGTACGAATGCTGGCTCCTGCGGCAGACTCTGTGAACTAAGCCGCTCGGATCGGTCCCCAGTTTTGCTACACTTATCCGGCATTTTCGTCGGCCCGGCATGCCGCGCGTCCCCGCATGACCACTCAATTCGAGAAGCTTTACCGCTCCACGCCGTTGCAAGGCGCGAACGCCGCCTACGTCGAGGCGCTCTACGAAGCGTATCTCGAGGATGCCGCGAGCGTGCCCGTCGCGTGGCGGCGCTATTTCGAAACCCTCGGCGGCGAGCGCGCCGATGTCGCGCACGGCCCGATCGTTCGCGCCGTCGCCGACCGCGTGAGAGCTTCGCGCGGTGGGCTCCCCGTCAACGGTGCCCATGTCGTTGGCGCGGCGAGCGAGAAGCAAGCCGCGGTGTCGCGGCTCATCCAAGCGTACAGCTTGCGCGGCCATCAAATCGCCGACCTCGATCCGCTCGGCCTTTGGCAGCGCCCGACGCCGGCCGTGCTCACGCTCGATTTCCTTGGGCTGGACGAGAGCGATCTCGAGCACGAGTTCCATACGGGCGGCGCCGGCGAAATCGGCAACAAACGCATGCGCCTCAGCGAGATCATCGCGGTCCTCAAGCGCATCTATTGCGGCAAGCTCGCGGCGGAGTTCGCGCACATCTCGCTCGCGAGCGAGCGCGTATGGGTGCGCGAGCGTTTCGAGAGCGCCATGGTGCGCGGAACGATCTCCGCCGATGACCGGCGCGCGATTTTCGCGAGCGTCACGCGGGCCGAAGGCATCGAGCGGTATCTCAACACGAGGTATGTCGGGCAAAAGCGTTTCTCGCTCGAAGGCGGAGAAACGCTCATTCCGATGCTCGATGATCTCATCCAGCGCGCGGGCAGCGGCGGCGTGCAGGAGCTCGTCATCGGCATGGCCCACCGCGGACGCCTCAATGTTCTCGTCAACGTGCTCGGCAAATCGCCGCGCGAGCTCTTCTCGGAGTTCGAGGGTGCGTACGATTTGACGCGCCTGCGCGGCTCGGGCGATGTGAAATATCACATGGGATTCTCGGCCGACATTCGCACGCCGGGCGAAGCCGTCCATGTGACGCTCGCGTTCAATCCTTCGCACCTCGAGATCGTCGATCCTGTCGTCGAGGGATCGGTCCGCGCGCGCCAGGACCGTCGCGGCGACGCAGAAGGCAGGCTCGTCGTGCCCGTGCTCATCCATGGCGACGCGGCGATGGCCGGGCAAGGCGTCGTCGCCGAGACGTTGCAGCTCTCGCAAACGCGGGCGTTCTACACGGGCGGCACGATTCACATCGTGATCAACAATCAAATCGGGTTCACGACGAGCGATCCCCGTGATTTGCGCTCGACGGCCTATTGCTCCGACGTCGCGAAAATGATCGAGGCGCCCGTCTATCACGTGAACGGTGACGACCCGGAGTCGGCGGTTGCCGCGATGCGCCTTGCGCTCGAGTATCGGCAGAGTTTCCACAAAGACGTCGTCATCGACCTCGTGTGTTTCCGGCGGCTCGGGCACAACGAGGCCGACGAGCCTGCGGCCACGCAGCCACTCATGTATAAGGCGATTCGCGCGCATCCGACCGTCTGCGCTTCGTATGGCGAACAGCTCGTTGAAGCTGGCCTGATCGAGAAGAGCGCGCCAGCGCAAATGGCGGACGAGTACCGCCAATGCCTCGACGAAGGCCGCAGCACCAATCCGGCGTCGCTCGGCATGATCGGGAATCAATACACCGTCGACTGGAGCCGCTACCGCGATGCTTCGCTCACCAACAAGGTGCGCACGAGCTTGCCCGAGAAAGAGATCGCGCGGCTCGGCGCGGCTATGTGCGCGCTGCCGCCGGGGTTCAAGCTCCATCCACGCGTGCAGCGCATCATCGACGACCGGCGCAAGATGGCGGCCGGCGAGTTGCCGATGGATTGGGGATTCGCCGAGTGCCTCGCGTATGCGTCGCTGCTCGCGGACCAGTTCCAAGTGCGGCTCGTCGGCCAAGACACCCGGCGCGGGACGTTCTTCCATCGCCACGCGGCCTTGCACGACGTCGAAACCGGCGACGTTGCGATTCCGCTCGCGCTAATCGCCGACGATCCGCGCGCATTTACGGTTTCGGACTCGTTGCTCTCGGAAGAGGCCGTGCTCGCGTTCGAGTACGGCTACAGCACGACGACGCCGACCTGTTTGGTCGTTTGGGAGGCGCAGTTCGGCGACTTCGCGAATGGCGGCCAAGTCGTCATCGATCAGTTCATAAGCTCCGGCGAAGCAAAGTGGGGACGCGTGTCGGGGCTCACGCTTTTCCTGCCGCATGGCTACGAAGGCCAAGGTCCCGAGCATTCTTCGGCGCGCCTCGAGCGCTTCTTGCAGCTTTGTGCCGAGCACAACATGCAGGTCTGTGTGCCATCCTCGCCCGCGCAGATGTTCCATCTGCTCCGCCGCCAGATGATTCGGCCGGCCCGCAAGCCCTTGATCGTCATGACGCCGAAGAGCTTGTTGCGTAATCCCGCCTCGACGTCGACGCTCGCCGAGCTCACGCAGGGAACGTTCAAGCCGCTCATCGACGAGGTCGATCCTTTGCGGCCTGAGAAGATCGAGCGCATCGTCTTCTGCAGCGGCAAGGTCTACTACGATCTCGTCGAGGCGCGGCGCGCGCAAGGAATCGAACGCGTGGCGATCGTGCGCATCGAGGAGCTCTATCCGTTTCCGACCGAGGAGTACGCGCGCACGCTCGCGCGCTATCCGCACGCCAGAGAAATCATTTGGTGCCAGGAGGAGCCGCAGAACCAAGGCGCTTGGTACCAAGTGCGCCATCGCCTGCAACTGCCGCTCGCACCCCGGCACGAGCTATTCTATTCGGGGCGGCCTGGTGCCGCTGCGCCGGCTTCGGGAATCCATGCGCTGCACGTGCGCCAGCAAAAGGCATTCGTGGCCGGAGCGCTTGTCGCGGAGCCGCAAGCGCACACGGAATCGTCCGTGTTCGTGAACCAACCACCCAATGAGGGTTAGAGCGCGGTGAACATCGAGGTCAAAGTTCCGCAGCTGCCCGAATCCGTCGCGGATGCGACGTTGATTGCGTGGCATCGCAAAGCCGGGGAGGCCGTGCGCCGCGACGAGAATCTCGTCGACCTCGAGACGGACAAGGTCGTGCTCGAAGTGCCGGCGCCGGCCGATGGAATCCTCGTCGATATTCGCAAGGCCGACGGCGCGACCGTGACGAGCGGCGAGGTGCTAGCCGTGCTGCAGCCCGGCGCCGTCGCGGGCGACCGTGCGCAGACCAAGCCTGTGGCTGCGCCTGCCCCGAAGTCGGCTCCGGCAAGCGGCGGAGAGGCCAAACCCCGAGCGGCCGAGCCCGCAACGCGACCCGCGACGCCCGAAGGCTCCCTCAAGGCGGGACCGGCAGTGCGCAACCTCATCGAGGAACACGCGCTCGATCCTGCGAGCATTCGTGGCACCGGCCGCGAAGGGCGAATCACGAAGACCGACGTCATCGACCACCTTGCAGAGATGCGCAACGAGCCCGCGGCCGCGGCGAGTGTGCCGAGCCCGCGGCCCGCAGTTGCGGAGACGCCCGTACCCGCGACGCGCGCGGGGCGCGCCGAGCGCCGCGTCGCCATGACGCGCTTGCGGCAACGCGTTGCGGAGCGGCTCGTCGAGGCGCAGGCCACGGCCGCGATGCTCACGACCTTCAACGAGGTCGACATGAGCGCGGTCGTAGATCTGCGCAAACGCTACCAAGAGCAGTTTCAAGCGCGGTACACGATCAAGCTCGGCTTCATGTCGTTCTTCGTGCGCGCCGCGATCGAGGCATTGCGCGAGTTTCCGCAGCTCAATGCGTCGATCGACGGCAAAGAGGTCGTCTATCACGAGTACTTCGATATCGGCGTCGCCGTGGCCACGGATCGCGGACTGCTCGTTCCGGTCCTCCGCGACGCGCAGGACATGAGCTTCGCGGAGATCGAGAAGCGCATTCACGACTTGGGCCAGCGCGCCCAGTCGGGCGAGATCTCCATGGAAGAGCTCACGGGCGGCACGTTCACGATCACGAACGGCGGCGTCTTCGGTTCGCTAATGTCGACGCCGATTCTCAATCCGCCGCAGAGCGGCATCCTCGGGATGCACAAGATTCAGGAGCGGCCCGTCGTCGTCGACGGTGCGATCGCAATTCGGCCGATGATGTATTTGGCTCTGACGTACGATCATCGGCTCATCGACGGCCGCGAGGCCGTGCAGTTCTTGGTGCATATCAAAGAGCAACTCGAAGATCCGGCCAGGCTCGCGCTCCAGATTTAGCATATGACACAAAAAACCTTCGACGTCGTCGTCATCGGCGGCGGCCCGGCCGGGTATCCGACCGCGATCCGCGCCGCGCAACTCGGCCTGTCGGCGGCCTGCATCGATTCCTTCAAGAACGCCGACGGCACCGGCCCCTTCGGCGGAACCTGCCTCAACGTCGGCTGCATTCCGTCCAAGGCGTTGCTCGAATCGACCGAGCTCTATCACCGCGCTGGGGCCGAGTTCCCGACGCACGGCATCGAGATCGGCGCCTTGAGCCACAACGTTGCGAAGATGCAGGAGCGCAAGCGCGGCATCGTCAAGCAGCTCACGAGCGGCATCGAGGCGCTCTTCAAGGCATCCGGCGTCACCGGCATCAAGGGTTACGGCCGCTTGCTCCCCGGCAACCAGGTCGAGATCAAGACGCTTGCGGGGGGCACCGAGACCGTGAGCGCGAAACATGTCGTGCTCGCGGCGGGCTCCCTGCCCATCGAGCTCGGTATTGCGAAGTTCGACGGCGCGCGCATCGTCGACTCGACGGGCGCGCTCGAATTCGCGTCCGTGCCGAAGCGCTTGGGCGTGATCGGCGCCGGCGTCATAGGCCTCGAGCTCGGCAGCGTGTGGCGCCGGCTCGGCGCCGAGGTCGTGCTGCTCGAGGCGCTCGAAACGTTCCTGCCGATGGTCGACAAGCAAATCGCCGACGACGGCCTGCGGCAGTTCAAGAAGCAGGGCCTCGACGTGCGGCTCGGGGCGAAGGTCACGGGCGCCGCCGCGCGCGGCGAAGCCGTCGTTGTCACGTATCAGCAGGGCGGAAAAGAGCAACAGAGCGAAGTCGACAAGCTCATCGTCTGCGTAGGCCGGCGTCCGGCGACGCAGCAGCTCCTCGGTGACGAGACCGGTGTCGCGCTCGACGAACGCGGCTTCGTCACGGTCGACGAGCACTGCAAGACGACGGCACCTGACGTTTGGGCCGTCGGCGATTGCGTGCGCGGGCCGATGCTTGCGCACAAAGGCTCGGAAGAGGGCGTCATGGTCGCCGAGCTCATCGCCGGGCGCGCGGCCGAGGTCAACTACGCCGCGATCCCATCCGTCATTTACACCGCGCCGGAGATCGCCTGGGTCGGAAAGACCGAGGCCGAGGTCAAAGCGACGGGCCGAGCCTACAAGGTGGGCACGTTCTCGTTCGCGCCGAACGGCCGCGCCAAGGCGCTGCAACAAACGGCCGGGCTCGTGAAGCTCGTCGCCGATCGCGAATACGACGAGATTCTCGGCGTACACATCATCGGCCCGTTCGCGGGCGAGCTCATTGCCGAGGCCGTGCTCGCGATGGAGTTCTCCGCATCCGCCGAGGACCTCCAACGCACCGTCCACGCGCATCCGACCCTGAGCGAAGTCCTGCACGAGGCAGCGCTCGCGGCCGACAAGCGCGCGATTCACGGCATCAATCGCTGACAAGCCGCTCCACAACGCGCGGAATCCCGTTATCATAGGTCCCGGCGCGGCTTTCGAGCCGCGCCGTCGGAGACAACGGATTGTGCCGATCCCGCGGGTGTGGGAACCCCTGTCGGGATCGCGTTTGGTTCACGCACGTATGCGGAGAGCACGGCGATGGCCGGCAGCAAGTGGGCCAACATCAGATTCAAGGACAGCGCCCCGGTTGCGACCGTGGGCGCGGCCGTCGTCCGCGTTCTCGGCATCGACCCCGGCTCGCAAGCCACGGGCTTCGGCGTCCTCGATGTCCAGGGGTCGGCCGCGACCGCCGTCCGGTGGGGAACGATCAGGACGGCCGGCGAGCACCACGTGCGGCTGCGCGCGATCTTCATCGGCGTTGCCGAGCTCGTGGCCGAGCTCAAACCCGACGAGATCGCGATCGAACGCGTGTTCATGAACCGTAATGCCGACAGCGCGCTCAAGCTCGGCCAAGCACGTGCTGCGGCGTTGTGCGCGACGTTCGCGGGCGACATACCCGTCTTCGAATACGCGGCGCGGCACATCAAGAAAGCCGTCGCCGGCACGGGCTCGGCAGAGAAAGATCAAGTCCAGCAGATGGTCAAGATGATTCTCAGCATCCGTGAGGACCTCGAGGCGGATGCCGCCGATGCGCTCGCCGCGGCGATCTGCCATGCACACGAACGGACCACGCGCTTGCTCGTCGAGCGCGTGGCGGGCGCGCGATGATCGGCCACCTCAAAGGCACGCTCGTCGCGAAGCGCCCGCCGTGGCTCACGCTCGACGTCGGCGGCATCGGCTACGAGGTCGAGGCGCCGATGTCGACCTTCTATCAGCTGCCGCAGGTCGGCGCGATGCTCACGCTGGTCACGCACCTCCACGTCCGCGACGACGCGCAACTTCTATTCGGGTTCGCGACGGAGGGCGAGCGCGCGCTCTTCAGGAACCTCCTCAAAGTCTCGAACATCGGCCCGCGCATCGCGCTCGGCATTCTGTCGGGCATGACCACGGCCGGTTTCTACCGCTGCATCCGCGAGAAAGACCTGTTGGGGCTCACGCGCGTGCCGGGCGTCGGCAAGAAGACCGCCGAGCGCCTGCTCGTCGAGATGGCCGATCGGCTGCCCGAGGACGAGCTCGTCGCGAAGGCGTCGTTCAGGAACGGCGGCGGCCCAGCGGCCGAAGCCGAAGGCGCGCTGCTCTCGCTCGGCTACAAGCCCGCCGAGATCGCGCGCATGCTCAAGAACCTCGATGCGGCAAAGCTCACGACCGAGGAGCTCATCCGCGAAGCGCTGCGTCACGCGCACACAGGGTAGATGGTCAACGAAGCACGCATGATCAATGCCGTCGCCGTCCCCGAGGATGAGGCGTTCGACCGTGCCGTGCGCCCACGACGACTCGAGGAGTTCATCGGCCAGCCGCGCGTCAAGGCGCAGATGGAGATCTTCATCACAGCTGCCCGCCAGCGCAAAGAAGCACTCGACCACACGCTCTTGTTCGGCCCGCCGGGGCTCGGCAAGACGACGCTCGCGCACATCGTCGCGAACGAGCTCGGCGTGAGCTTGAGCCAGACCTCGGGTCCCGTTCTCGAGCGTCCCGGCGATCTCGCTTCGATTCTCGCGAAGCTCGAGCCGAACGACGTGCTCTTCGTCGACGAGATTCATCGCTTGAGCCCCGTCGTCGAGGAGGTGCTCTACCCGGCGCTCGAGGATTTCCAGCTCGACTTCATGCTCGGTGAAGGGCCGAGCGCGCGCTCGATCAAGGTCGACTTGCCGCCATTCACGCTCGTCGGCGCGACGACGCGCGCGGGGCTCCTGACCTCGCCGCTCCGCGATCGCTTCGGCATCACGCAGCACCTCGAGTTCTACGGCCACGACGACCTCACGCGCATCGCGCAGCGCACCGCGGGCATTCTCGCGCTGCCGATCGACGAGCTCGGCGCGCGTGAGATCGCGGCACGGTCGCGCGGCACGCCGCGCGTCGTCAACCGGCTGCTCAGGCGCGTGCGCGATTTCGCCCAGGTCAAGGCCGACGGCCGCGTGAACCAGGCAATCGCGCGCGCCGCGATGGATCTGCTCGAAGTCGATCCGCACGGCTTCGATGTCATGGACCGCAAGCTTTTGCTGGCCGTCATCGAGAAGTTCGACGGCGGGCCCGTCGGCATCGAGAGCCTCGCGGTCGCCATCGGCGAGGAGCGCGGCACGCTCGAGGACATGGTCGAGCCGTACTTGATCCAAGAGGGCTACTTGCAACGCACGGCGCGCGGCCGCGTCGCGACGCGCTCCGCTTACGAGCATTTCGGCATTGCGATTCCGCCGGCGCGGGACCGGACCGATACCGCGGGCCTGTTCGACTGAGATGAAGGAGCTCGCATGGCCGGTCAGGGTCTATCTCGAGGACACCGACGCGCAGGGCGTCGTCTACAACGCGAGCTACTTCAGGTTCATGGAGCGCGCGCGCACGGAGTGGCTGCGGCAACGGGGCATCGACCACAGTGAGGCGCGTGAGCGGCATGGAGTGCAATTCGTGTTGACGAGCATCGAAGCGCGTTTTCACGCGCCGGCGCGACTCGGCGACCTCCTCACCGTGACCGCCGAGGCCGTCGAGACACGCGGCGCAAGGGTTGTTTTCGCGCAGACCATTCGCCGCTCCGACGCTGCCGCCGAGCTCGTTTGCGCAGGGCAAGCCGAGGTCGCATGCGTCGATGCGGCGGCCGGCAAACCGCGGCGCTGGCCCGCTGAACTACTCCGAGAGCTGAGAGGAACATGAGCACGGATTTATCGATCATCGACTTGATCTTGGGAGCGAGCTGGCCCGTTAAGGTCGTCTTGCTGTTCCTGTTAATGGCCTCGATCGCTTCGTGGGCGGTCATCATCGACAAGAGCCGGCTGCTCAAGGCTGCCACGGGCGGGGCAAATCGCTTCGAGGCGAGTTTCTGGTCCGGTCTCGATCTCACGACGCTATATAAGGACATCGCGAAGGGCGACAAGGCGCCGCTCGGCATGGCCGGCATCTTCGAGGCGGGCTACCGCGAGTTCGGGCGCCTCAAGCAGGAATCAGGCCTCCCCGCGAGCGATCTCATCGAGGGCGCGCGTCGCGCGATGCACGTATCGCAGACGCGCGAGGTCGATGGCCTCGAGCACAATCTCGCGTTCCTCGCGACCGTCGGGTCGACGAGCCCCTACGTCGGGCTCTTCGGCACCGTCTGGGGAATCATGGAATCGTTCATGTCGCTCGGCGGCGTCCAAACCGCGACGATCGCGATGGTCGCGCCCGGCATCTCGGAAGCGTTGATCGCGACGGCCATGGGCCTGTTCGCCGCGATACCGGCGGTGATCTTCTATAACCGTTTTGCGGATCGCGTCGATCGGCTCGAGGTCCGCTACGACACGTTCCGGGAAGAGCTCGCTGCGATCTTACAGCGCAGCGCCGTTCGCAGGGAGCCCGCGCGCCACGGAGGAACGGCCGCGTCATGAGCCGCAAGAAGGAACGCCGCCTCATGGGCGAAATCAACGTCGTTCCTTATATCGACGTCATGCTCGTGTTGCTCATCATCTTCATGATTACAGCGCCGTTACTGACACAAGGCATCAGCGTCGACCTGCCGGCCGTCGGCGCCGAGCTGCTCGACCCGGATCTGTTGCGCGACAACGAGCCGCTCGTGTTGAGCGTCGATCGTGAGGGTGCGTTCTATCTGAATATTTCCGACAACCCGGATATGCCCGTCGACGAGCAAACGGTCGTCAACATGACCGCGGCCGTGATCCGCCGCAACGCCGAGACGCCCGTGCTCGTCAAGGCCGACGAGAACGTGCCCTGGGGACGCCTCGCGCGCGGCATGGTCTTGCTCACGCAGGCGGGCGCCGCGAACGTCGGCATGATCACGGATCCGCTCGAGCCCGAGGACCGTTAGGACGCGCCGATGGCCGAGTTCTTGCGCAACCATCCCATCGCGATCACGTATTCGATCGCTCTGCACGTTGCGGTCGCCGCTGCGCTCGTGCTCGGTTTCGATTTCTCGGGCACGCCGCGCGGGCTGCGGCAAGTGACTGCGATTCAGGCGCGCGTCGTCGACGAGACAGCCGTGCGCCGCGAGATGGAGCGTATTGCGGAGGCGGAGCGTGAAGCGGCGCGCCGCGAGCGCGAGCAGCAACGCCTGGCCGACGAACGCAAAGAGCAAGCCCGCCAGGAGCAGCTGCGCGTGCAGCGCGAAGACGCGGCGAGAGCGCAGCGCGAGCGCGATGCCGAAGCCCAGCGCGAGCGCGAAGCCGAGCAGCAACGTCAGGCCGAGCAGCGCAAGCGCGAGGAGGAAGCGCGCCGCCAGGCCGAGGCACGCAAGCAAGCCGAGCTCGAGGCCGAGCTCGCTGCGGCACTGGCTGCCGAAGACGAGGCCCGCCGTGCCGAGGAGGCCGGATTGCTCGATCAGTACTTGCGCGCGATTCACGACAGAATCCAGAGCAAGTGGATCAAGCCGCTAAGCGCGCAGCCGGGGCTCGAGTGCATCATCAATGTGACGCAGATTCCGAGCGGCGACGTCGTCGGCGTGAGCTTCGTGCGCTGTAACGGCGATGATGCCGTCAAGCGCTCGATCGAGGCGGCCGTGCAAGCCGCTTCGCCGCTGCCGCGTCCGCCCGTGCCGGCGCTGTTCAACCGCAGCGTCGAAGTTACGTTCAAGCCCGAGGTCTAGCGCCTCTTACGGAGGAGTGGAGATGCAGGAGAGGTCGGCATGGAGGAGATGGCTACTCGGGGCGCTCGGGATGTGCGTCTTATGGGGAGCTTTGACCGCGACCGCATGGGCGCAATTGCGAATCCAGATTACGTCGGGCGTAGAGCGGCCGATTCCGATTGCGATCGTGCCGTTCGGCTGGCAAGGGGCGGGGCAGGCGCCGTTCGACGTTACGTCGGTCATCATCGCGGACCTCGGCAATAGCGGCCGATTTGCGCCGTTGCCCGAAGGCGATCTCGTCTCGCGGCCGACGCAGTCGGCCCAAGTGAATTTCGCAACGTGGCGCACGCTCGAGACCGATGCTCTCCTGATCGGGCAGCTCAGCCCCGACGCCACGGCCGGCTATTCGATCGTGTTCCAACTCTTCGACGTTGCGCGCGGCGAGCAACTGCTCGCATTCCGCGTGACGTCGTCAGCCGATGAGCTGCGCGCGACGGCGCATCGCATCGCGGATATGGTCTTCGAGAAGATCATGGGCATACCCGGCGTGTTCGCCACGCGTATCGCCTACATTAACGAGCAGCGCAACCAGGACGGGCGGTTGTTTCGCTTGATCGTCGCGGACTACGACGGCGAGAACGCGCACATCATCGCCGAGTCGCGGCAGCCGCTCATGTCACCGGCCTGGTCGCCCGACGGGCGGCGGCTTGCGTACGTCTCGTTCGAGGGCAATCAGTCCGCGATCTACATCCAGACGCTGCGCACGGGCACGCGCGATCTCGCCTCGCGCCGCACCGGGGTCAACGGCGCACCCGTGTTCTCGCCCGACGGCCGCCGGCTTGCACTCACGCTTTCGCAAGAGGGGAACCTCGATCTCTACACGCTCGAGCTCGGCACGCAGGTGCTCCGGCGCATCACGGACAGTCCCGCGATCGACACCGAGCCCGCGTGGAGCGGCGATGGGCAATTCCTCTACTTCACCTCCGATCGGGCCGGCGGGCCGCAGATCTACCGCATCGAGGCCGAGCCCGGGAAGCGGCCCGAACGGGTGACTTTCGAGGGCGAGTACAACACACGGCCGCGTGTTTCACCCGACGGCAAGCAACTCGCAATCGTGCATCGCGATCGCGGGCTCGACCGCATCGCCGTGCTCGATCTTGACACGCGGTTCCTTCAGGTCTTGAGTAATGGCCGGCTCGACGAGTCGCCGAGCTTCGCGCCGAATGGGGCTATGATCATTTATGCGACTCGCGACGGCGGGCAGGGCGTGTTGTCCGCCGTGAGCTCGGATGGGCGCGTGAAGCAGCGAATCGCAGCCGTCGCCGGCGACGTTCGCGAGCCTTTGTGGTCGCCGTTCGCGTTGCCTTGACCTACACGTCGTTCGAGAAATAGCGTATATAGGCTTGTTTTCACTATATTTAAGGATGAACTCCATGCGCGCACACACGATCCTCATTGCCTGTCTTGCCGTTTTGGCCCTGGCCGGGTGCAAAAACCAGGAAGCCGTGCCTGACGGCAGCGCCGGCGCAGCCGGCACCGATGGTGCCTCGACGTCGGGCGCGGGCGGCAGCGGGTCCGGTGCGTTCCAACCGATCCCCGGCGGCGAAGCGACGGGCGGCAACGTGCCGCCCGGGCTCATGGACCAGCTCGTCGTCTATTTCGACTTCGACTCGAGCGACATCAAGCCCGATTTCAACTCGATGCTCGCGGCCCATGGGCAATACCTGGCCGCGAACTCGGGCGTGCAGCTGCGCCTCGAGGGTCACGCCGACGAGCGCGGCAGCCGCGAATACAACATCGGCCTCGGCGAGCGGCGCGCGCAAGCCGTGCGGCGCATCCTCATGCTCCAAGGGGCGACGGCCGCGCAGTTGACGACGGTGAGCTACGGCGAGGAACGGCCCGCAGTGTTCGGCAGCGACGAGGAGTCGTACAGCCTGAATCGCCGCGTGGAGCTCGTGTATCGCTAGGAGGCACGTATCGTGAGAGCCTCAATCGTCGCATTGTCGCTTGCGGCCGCGGGCTGTAGCTCGCTGACGCCGACGACGGACCCCGTTTATCTGCGTCTTCAAGACATGGATGCGAGGCTCATCCGCATCGAGCGCGTCGTCGAGAACGAGAGCCTCATCGAGCTCGCGACGCAGCTCTCGCAGTTGCAGGCCGAGACGGCGAGCCTGCGCGGCGAGATCGAGACTCTGCGCTACGAGTCCGAGAATGCGGCCGCGCGCGATCGCGACCTGTATATTGACGTCGATACGCGCCTGCAGAATCTCGAGAGAGGGCAGGCGCGCGCGGTGCCGCCGGCGGGTCCGGGTGTTCAGGCGCCGAGCCAGGCTGCGGCGCCCTCGGTCGGCGATCAAGACGCCTACAACGCGGCGTTCGAGCTCATCCAGGCGCGCCGTTACGAAGAGGCCACCCGCGCATTCACGGATTTTCTCGTGGTCTACCCGACGAGCTCGCTCAGAGACAACGCCCAGTACTGGCTTGCCGAGACTTACTACGTGCGGCGGCAGTTCGCGGTGGCGCTGCCCGAGTTTCAGAAGGTCCTCGACGCGTATCCGCAGTCGGCAAAGCTCGCGGACGCGCTGCTCAAGGTCGGTTACTGCAACCATGAGCTTGGGCAGCTCGATGCGGCGCGCACCGCGCTTCGAGAAGTGCAGCGGCTGTACCCCGACACGACGGCCGCGCGGCTCGCGGCGCAGCGGCTCGAGCGCATCAGCCAGGAGAACGGTTGAGCGTCGACGAACGCCTCAAGATCACGGAGATTTTCTTCTCGATCCAAGGTGAGGCCCTTTTCAGCGGCTGGCCCACGGTATTTGTTCGGCTCACGGGGTGTCCGCTGCGTTGCCAATACTGCGATACCGCGTATGCATTCACGGGCGGCGAGTGGTGGACGATGCCGGACGTTCTTGCGGAGGTGCGGCGTTACTCGACGCCGTATGTCTGTGTGACGGGCGGCGAGCCGCTTGCGCAACCGCGCTGCGCGGCGCTCTTGACGGCGCTCTGTAACGCAGGCTTCAAAGTCTCGCTCGAGACGAGCGGCGCAATCGACATCAGCCCTGTCGACGGTCGCGTGAGCCGCATCGTCGACATCAAAACGCCGGGCTCGAGGGAATCCGACCGAAACCGCCTCGAGAACCTCGAGCTCCTGAGCGATCACGATGCGCTCAAGCTCGTCGTCTGCGACCGCGCGGATTACGAATGGTCGCGCGACTTCGTGCGCGAGCATCGGGACCTTCCGTGCCCGGTTTTCTTCTCGCCGAGCCACGAGCAGCTGCCGGCGCAATCGCTCGCGGATTGGATCCTCGAAGATCAGTTGCCGGTGCGCTTGCAGCTACAGGTTCACAAATATGTTTGGGGCGACATTCC
>DATBLZ010000052.1:0-4302 GCA_036555065.1 Gammaproteobacteria bacterium | reverse complement strand
CGCATTCGGGCGACGAATCGCCGAGAGCCCGTAAGATGAGGACGCCGGAGATGCTAAGCCGCCGGGTTTACTTCTTGTTTTCATTGGGGTTCCTCGCTGCCTGCGGGCCGTCCGGGCAAGACCAAGGGGGTGAGCCCGGCGATGCGGCCTCCGCCCCGAGCGCGGCTGGCGATTGGGACACCCTATTCGACGGCACCGATCTCGCGCATTTCAACCCGATCGGCGACGCCAACTGGGAAATTGTCGACGGCACGGTCCGTGCCAACAGCGGCAATGGGTTCCTCGTGACCGAGGAGAGCTACAGCGATTTCGATCTCGAGCTCGAGTTCTGGGTCACGCCGGACGCGAACAGCGGCGTCTTTTTGCGCTGCATGAATCCGCTCGAAATATCAGCAATGTCCTGCTACGAAGCCAACATCTACGATCAGCGTCCGGATCCGAAATATCGGACGGGCGGGATCGTCGACGTCGCCTCGCCGATGCACGAGCTCAACACGGGCGGCCGCTGGAACAGTTACGCGATATCGCTCGACGGCTCGCATCTGCGAGTGACGCTCAACGATGTGCCCATGGTCGACGTCGAGGATTCGAAGCTCGCGAACGGTCCGATTGGGCTCCAATACGGCGCCGGCACGGTCATCTTTCGCAACGTCAGGATTCGGCCGCGCTGAGCCCTTCCCAAAACCGCATGGACAACAGCGACGCGTCGCCGGCCCCGGCTCCACAACTACGGCAGTTCTTTCGCAGCTGGGTGCAGAACCCCCTCGCGATCGGCGCCGTGGCGCCGAGCGGACGGGCGCTCGCGAAGTTGATGGTCAAGGGCGTCCATTCAGGCGCGCGCGTCATGGAGCTCGGGCCCGGAACGGGCACTGTAACGCGCGCGATTCTCGACCGCGGCGTCGACGAGCGAAACCTCTATCTCGTCGAGCGCGACGCGGCTTTTGCGCGACTGGTTCGCGCGCGGTTCCCTAAAGCGACGTTGCTTCACGAGGACGCGACCATGCTCGGTGCACACGCGCGCGAGCTAGCAGGAACATTCGATTTCATCGTCAGCGGCTTGCCTTTGGTTTTGTTCTCGCGTGCGCAGAAGGGGCGTTTGCTGGCGCACGTTCTCGCGTTGCTCAAACCGACTGGCGTGTTTCATCAATTCACCTATGGCGGCAGGTGTCCGATACGCCGCAGTGTTCGCGATGCGCTCGGTCTCGAGACGGCATTGCTCGGCATCGCCCCGTTCAACGTGCCGCCGGCGTTCGTCTATCGACTCTGCCGCGCCGCCTAACCCGTGCGTAACTCGAGGTGCCTGATCGCTTTCTGCGCGCTCGCGTGCGCAGCGGGTTGTGAACGCGATGCCGTGACACCCGCTGCACTCGAGATCCGAATGGTCGAGCCACCCACGATGGCCGGCAGTGGGCAACCGGATCTCGCGTCCGGACCCGACGATGCAGTCGTTCTGAGCTGGCTCGAGCCTGACGCCGACGATGAGGTGGTGCTCCGCGAGAGCACGCTGCACGACGGCGCGTGGTCGGAGCCGCGGACGGTCGTTCGCGGCAGCGACGTCTTCATAAACTGGGCGGATGTCCCGTCGGTCGTGCCGATCACCTCGAATGCATGGGTCGCGCATTGGCCCAAGCTCAAGCCCGAGAGTTTCGGCGCCTACGACGTCGCGTTTGCGACGTCGCCCGATGCAGGCGCGTCGTGGACCGCGCCGATCCTGCTCAACGACGATGACACAGAGACGGAACACGGCTTTGCGACGCTGTTTGCGTGGGGCGACGCCGTTGGCGCTGTATGGCTCGACGGGCGCCAGCTCGCGGCGTGGTCGTTCGACGCCCCGGATGCCTTGCTCGGCACCGAGCTCCGGTTCGCGAAGGTCACGCGCAGCGGCGAGGTGTTAGAGACCGGCGTCATCGACGCGCTCGTCTGCGACTGCTGTCAGACCGATGTCGCGCTGACCTCGGTCGGGCCGCTCGTCATCTACCGCGATCGCAGCGAGGACGACATCCGCGATGTCGTCGTCCGCGCGCATGACGGCAAGGAGTGGCAGGCGCCGATCGCGCTCGGCGCCGAGGGTTGGCACATCGAAGGCTGTCCCGTCAACGGCCCGGCGATCACGGCCCGCGATGATGCCGTCGCGGCCGCATGGTTCACGGCCGCGAATGACGTACCGCGCGTGCGCTTCGCGCGCTCGCGCGACGGCGGACGGAGCTTCGAGCCCGCGCTCGACGTCGATACCGTCGGCGCGTTCGGTCAGGTCGATGTGGTTTTGCTCGAAGACTCGACCGCTGTCGTCACGTGGTGGCGCCGCGCCGAAGGCAACCGCACGGCATTGGCTTTCCGTACCGTGTCGCGCGAAGGCGCTTTGGGGCCGATTACGACGATCGCCGAGAATGCGGTCCCGCAGCCGCTGGACGTGCCCGAAGCGGTCGCTACCGGCGATGGGTTGCTCGTGACTTGGACGGATGGCGCGGACGAGCGCGTTCGCGCCGCGCTCGTGCGCAACCTGCACTCCAGTCGCGACTAAAGTCGCTGCGACAGAGCTCGCGTCGATGTCGGCGCGGCTTTAGCCGCGATTTTCTACGAGGTCGCGAACGTGATCGGCGATCGCGAGCGAGCTCGTGAGCCCCGGGGACTCGATGCCGAGCAAATGAACGATGCGCGCCTTCCCCGAGACGTGTGCGGGCAAAATCGCGAAATCGGCCGCGGCCTCCCCCGGGCCGCTGATTTTCGGCCGCACTCCCGCATAAGACGGTTGGAGACTCTCGAGGCGCACGGCCGGCCAATACGTACGAATCGCTTCGTGAAAGGCCGCGGCCCGGCCGGCATCGACGGTGTAATCGATGTTATCGATCCATTCGACATCGGGCCCGAAGCGCAGCTTGCCCGCCAAGTCGAGCGTCGCGTGAATGCCGAGACCGCCCGGAACCGGCAGCGGGTAGACGAGGTGCGTAAACGGGCTCGCGCCTTGATAGCTGAAATAGTTTCCGCGCGCGTAACGAGTCTCGGGAATCGCTTGGCCCCCGAGTGCGCGCGCCACGCGCGTCGCGCCGAGACCCGCGGCATTGATGACGACTCTTGCAGCGACGAGACTCTCGGCTCCACCGCTCGCGATCGTGAGCTCGATGCGCTCGCCGTGCGCGCGGCCTCCGGCGAGCTCGGACGAAGTCGCCACGATCCCGCCGGCGCTCTCGATATCGGCGACGAAGGCTTGCATGAGCCCGTGCGTGTCGATGATTCCCGTCGACGGCGACCAGAGCCCCGCAACGCCGCGGACGTTCGGCTCGATACGGCTCAAGCGCTTGGCATCGACCCATTCGAGATCGTGCACGCCGTTGTCTCGGCCCTGCCGCTGCAGCGCTTCGAGCTTCCCGACCTGCGACTCGTCGACTGCAACGATTACTTTGCCGCAACGCTTGTGGTCGACCGAGCGCGACTGGCAATACGCGTAGAGTTGCTTGTTGCCGGCCACGCAAAGACGCGCTTTGAGGCTGCCGCTCGGATAGTAGAGGCCGGCATGGATGACCTCGGAGTTGCGCGAGGATATTTCCTCGCCGATGCGCGCGTGGCGCTCGAGCACGATGACTTCGCGGCCGGCGAGCGCGAGCGCGCGCGCGACGGCGAGCCCGACGACGCCGGCGCCGATGACGACGCAGTCGATGGATTCGTTCACGGACATGGATTCGATTCTATTAGAATTGACGCATGGCCGAAGATCTGGATCTCGCTCAGCTCATTCGCGGCCGCCGGTCGATCGATTTGTTTCAACCCGAGCCCATCGGCACCGAGGCGCTGCTCGAAGCGATCGAGCTCGCGCGGTGGGCGCCGAATCATCGGTTGACCAATCCGTGGCGATTTTACCTACTAGGACCGGCGACCGCCGAAGCGGTCGCGCGCTGCGCCGCCGATTTCGAAGCCGAAAAGAAGGGTGAGCGCGCCGGCGCCGCGCGGTATGCGAGGTACAAGGCGATTCCCGGCAACTTCGTCGTGACGAGCCCGCGCAGCGCCGACGAGCTGCTCGAGCGCGAGGACTACGCCGCGTGCTGTTGTGCGATTCAGAACCTCATGCTCTACATGTGGGAGCGCGAGATCGGCGTCAAATGGACGACCGGCGCGATTACGCGCGAGCAGCGTCTTTACGACGTGCTCGGCATCGATTCGAAGGCCGAGCGGATCGTGGGCTTCTTCTGGTATGGGCGCCCGCAGGTCGTGCCGACGAAGGAACGTAAACCCGTCGCCGACATTCTCGTGGAGTTGCCATAGGAATGACGTCGCTAGATTCGCATCACTGCTGCGCTGCGCGCCCTG
>DATBLZ010000030.1:0-6998 GCA_036555065.1 Gammaproteobacteria bacterium | reverse complement strand
GTCGCCGGGCGGCCGCCCAGTCGCCTTGAGCGAGATGTTGACGATCGCGTACCCCGGCACGCGGTGCGCGACGACATTGCTCTTGTACCAGCGATCGAAGGCGTCGTCGGCGCGCCGCTGCTTGTCGAGCACTGCCGTCGCATCTTCGAGCGGCGCGTACCGTGGCGGCGCAAAATAAGCACGAATACGCTCGATCTCCGCCTGCGGCACCTTGAGCGGCCCGCCCTTGATGCGCTCCCACTCGCAATCGACGAGCTCGCGAAACGTATCGACGCCCATCTGGTTGACGATGATCTTGATGCGCGCCTTATGGATGTTGTCGCGCCGCCCGTGAATGTTGTAAACGCGCAATATGGCTTCGACGTAGGACAGTATGTCGTCGGGCGCGACCCATTTGCGGATCGTATGGCCGATGTAAGGCGTGCGGCCGAGACCGCCGCCGACGAGCACCTCGAACCCGGGCCGGCCCTGCTCGTCCAAATGCATCCGCAGCCCGATGTCGTGAACGGCCACTGCGGCACGATCGTTCGGCGCCCCCGTGACCGCGATCTTGAACTTGCGCGGCAGGTACGAGAATTCCGGATGCAGGAATGAGTATTGGCGCAGCAACTCGCAATACATGCGCGGGTCCGCGATCTCGTCGCGCGCGCGCCCCGCGAATTGATCCGACGTGATGTTGCGCACGCAATTGCCCGAAGACTGAATCGCCGTGACCTCGACCTCGGCGAGCTCGGCGAGTATGTCCGGGGCTTCCTCGAGCTTGATCCAGTTGTACTGAATGTTCTGGCGCGTCGTGAAATGGCCGAAACCGCGGTCGTAGCGGCGCGCGATGTGCGCGAACCTGCGCATCTGCTTCGACGATAACGTTCCGTAAGGAACGTTGACGCGCAGCATATAGGCATGGAGCTGCAAGTAGAGCCCGTTCTTGAGCCGCAAGGGCCGAAACTGGTCTTCCGTGAGCTCGCCCGCGAGCCGGCGCGCGACTTGGCGGCGGAACTGCGCAACGCGCTCCGCGAGTAGTTTCTGGTCGAATTCGTCGTATCGATACATGGCGAAATCTCAGATCGTCGGCCCGAAGGCCCGAATCGCCTCGCGAATCGCCGTCGGCCTCGGTCCCGTCGGCTCGACGACGACGTCGATGGGTTGCGGGTCGACGACGAGGCATTTCGCCTCGTGAGCCTTGGCTGTCGCAAACAGGCGCTCGCGCTCGGCTTCACCCTCGATCACGAGCCCGTCGGCGATCCTCGGCACCCAGCGCTCGCCGGCCGCGAAGAACACGACGATGCCGTCGATTAGACGATTGGCAATGATCATCTGTGGCATGAGAACGCGCTCAAGGGCGGCATTCTACCGCTTCGGGCGCGGGCCGCCTTAGAAAAATGCTGCAGTTGGATATGCGGGTTCGATCTAGGCGCGATTGCCGCGCTGGGCAGAGCCGCGCTCCGCGGCCACGAGCGTGACGATGTCCGAGCCTTCGCGGCTGGACCACTTCTGGACCCACGCGGGGAACTCGTTCGCGGCCAGCGGTTTGGCGATGTAATAGCCCTGGGCGTATTCGCAGCCGAGCGTCTGCAGCCGCTCGAGCGTCGCCGCGCTCTCGACGCCTTCGGCGACGATGGGGAGCCCGAACTGGTGGCCGAGCTCGATTGCGGCGCGGACGATCGCCTCGTCGCGTTGGTTCTCCATGTTCATCACGAACGACTTGTCGATCTTGAGCTCATCGACGGGAATGCGCTTGAGCTGCCCCATGGCCGAGTGTCCCGTTCCGAAATCGTCGATCGCGACACGGAAACCGAGATCGCGCAAGCACGAGACGACCGACAGAGACATTTGGATGTTGTGCATGATCGCGCTCTCGGTGACCTCGAGCGTGACGTTGGCCGGAACGATCCCATATCGCCGCGTGAGGTCGAGCATGAAATACGGCAAGTATTCGTCGACGAGATCGTCGACGGAGATGTTGACGGCGATCGAAATGTCCAAGCCGCGCGCGCGCCAGCCGCCGAGCGTCATGAGCGCGTGCCGCAGCACCCATCTCGTCAAGTGGGCGATCCCGCCGGCCTGCTCGATGGCCTCGATGAACTTGGCCGGCGGCAATAGCCCGAGCTCCGGATGCCGCCAACGGACCAGCGCCTCCGCGCCGACCACCGCGCGCGTGCTGCAATCCACCTTGGGCTGGAAGTTGAGCTCGAGCTCGTCGTTCGCGAGCGCCCGCGGAAAATCGCCGACCATTCTGATGAGCTCGAGCGCGCGGTCCTCTTGACCGACGCGATACTCCCCGACGACGTCGTGCTTTTGCTGGGCGTCGTTTCTCGCGATCGCCGCGCAGCGGACGAGCTCCGCCGCGTCGGTGCCATGGTCGGGAGAAACCGCGATGCCGACGCAGGCTTGCAGCGATATGTTCGCGCCCTTGACGGTAACCCCTGCGCGCAGCGCGTCGACGAGCCGCGACGCGAATTGTTTTGCTTGGTCGATGGAATACGACTCCATCACGACGACGAATTCCTGGTGGTTGATGTGCCCGAGCAGGTGGGCATCGCCGGCCGTCGTGCGCAGCACGCCGGCAACGAGCTTGATGACGTCGTCCGCGGTCCGGTGGCCGAGCGACGACACGATGCCGTCGAAGCGCGTCAATGCGAGGTTCAGCACGGCCAAGCGGGCATTCGCCGCCATGCTCGTGCGCAGCTCGCTGACGACGAGATCGCGCGTCGGCAATCCCGAGAGGCTGTCGTGATGGGCGATGTGGACGATCTGCCGCTCGCGTTCGGCGATGGCGTGCTGCATCGAGTTGAAGCCTGCGGCCAGGTCGCCGAGCTCATCGGTCGAGACGACGTCGAGCGCCTGCGTGTATATGCCCTCGCGCATGCGCCGCGCCGCGGCAGCGAGATCCTGGACCGGCCGCGTGACCATGCGCGCGACGCCGAACGAGCCGCCGACGGCGAGCAACAGCGACAAGCTCGTGATCACGAGCAGAATGTTGCGGATCCGTCGATACGCGGCCGTCGCGTCGCCCAGCGACAGCTGGAGCGCCGCGTAAATCCCCGCATGCTCCTCGAGAAACGGCCGCAGCGACGTCAGGTAGCCGCTGTCGCCGGGCGTCCCGCTCTCTTGCGCGGCACGCCCGAGCCGGATCCCGGAGACGGCCGCATCGCGTGCCTCGTCGGGGAGCGTGGAGACGAAAACCTCTACGTCATCGATGCCTATGCGCACGAAGCTCGTGTGCAAGCCCGTGAGCCTCTCGATGTCGCCGGCGAGGCGCCGGTCGAGGGCGAATCCGAAGGTTACCCAGGCGATCGTCTCCGGCGCGCGCACGGGGATCGTCACGGTCTGATAGGGCGTCGCGCCGAGGACGGCGATCGAGCTCTGAACGTCGTCGCGCTCCCGAAACGCGAGCCGCGGAAGCGCATCGAGGGCCGCGCCGCGCGGCAGGTCGCCGCTGGTCGCGAGGATTTGCCCGTCGAGGTCGAAAACCATCGCAATATCGGCCCCGGCGCGGGCCGCGTGGTTCGCGAGCGCCGACTCCGCCGCGTCCTTTGCAACGGCCTCGCGGAACGCGTAGTCGGCGGCGACGGCGTCCGTCGTCGTCAAGAGCTGCGCCGTGCGGTTGGCCATGAACTCGTCGAACACGAGCCCTGCGAGGCTGACCGAGCGGCGTGCCTGCGCCTCGGCATCCTGGCGAATGGCGCTCAAGACGGGAACCAGCGTCACGAGCTGGATCGCCGTGACGAGCGCCACCGCTAGCAGCAGGACCTTTTGCCTAAAGCTGAGCCGTGTCATGGCACGAGAACTGGTTCGTAGTTCGACCAATTGTCTTGTAAGTGCCTGATATTACTTTCTTCTTTTCCTGTGGATTGTGCGTTCGGTCACGTTGCGGCAGCGCAGGGTTTTTTACGATAAGCGGGATGCAAGTAACCCGCCTTCGCGCGCCAGCGGTTGCCGTTGCCCTGTTGGTCGCGGCCGGCAGCGCCGCGGCCGGTCAGGGGCGCATCGCGGCGACGATCACCGATCGCGAGGGCGCGCCCGTGCCCCAAGCAGTCGTCTACGCCGAACCCCTCGGCGCCGATGTGCCTACGGCCGGTCTGCCGCGCCCGAGCGCGGTCATGGACCAGAAGGATCGCCAATTCGTCCCGCATATCCTCGTCGTGCGCGCGGGCACGGAGATTCTCTTTCCGAACAGTGACACGGTGAGCCACCACGTCTACTCGTTCTCGCCGGCAAAATCGTTCGAGCTTGCGCTCTACCGGCAGGGCACCGTGCATCCGCCGCTGGTATTCGACACACCCGGCGAAGTGACGCTCGGCTGCAACATCCACGACGACATGGTCGGATACATCCTCGTCGTCGATACGCCTTACTTCGCGATGACCGACGGCGACGGCGAAGCCTCTCTGGCCGGGCTCGCCCCCGGCAAGTACCGCGTGCATCTGTGGACACCGCGTCTCAAGCGCGCGGATTTGCCCGCGCCCGTCGAGGTCGACGTCGCCGACGGCGTGCCGGCGGCCTTTTACGCCCAGTTCACGGCCAAACTTTCGCCGGCGCACCACTCCGCCGCTTCGAGCCTCTCGTGGTCACGCTACTGATCCGCGCCGGCGTCGCAGGCGCGTGCGCGCTGCTCGCGGCCGCGGCTTTGGCCGACGACGCCGACCGGCATACGTGGACGTTCGATGTCGCAGTCGGTTATCCCGCAACCTCGACCGACCTCGTCCCCTGGATCGAGGGCGGCGAAGGAAAGCTCCGCTTCGACGACGACGGGGGCCTCGCCGGGAATCACTTGGCGGCGGAATATCGCGGCCGGATCACTGACACGCTGCGCGTCAAGACCGTGTTCGACTACGCCGACGACGCCTCGGCCGGGCTCGACATCACGGAAGCCTATCTCGAGTGGCGGCCGCTGCCGACATCGGTCAATCAGCACACGTTTCGCTTCGGGGCGTTCTACCCGCCGTTCTCGCTCGAGAATAGCGACGTCGGCTGGGCGAGCCCGTTCTCGACGTCGTGGTCGACGATCAATACCTGGCTCGGCGAG
The DNA here is from genome assembly GCA_036555065.1 of Gammaproteobacteria bacterium. GTDB lineage: Bacteria > Pseudomonadota > Gammaproteobacteria > Steroidobacterales > Rariloculaceae > DATBLZ01. The sequence goes on along the minus strand of DATBLZ010000030.1, from coordinate 1,972 downwards.
GAGATCCGGCCGCTCGGCGCCGAATGGCGCATACGCCGCCACGTGGGATTCGCGGGTTCGCCGCACGAGATCGGCGCGTTCGTAGCGGGGTTTTACGGCAACGATCCGGCCGGCACGCTCTTGTTCTGGCGCGGTTTCGCCTTGCACGATCGCCAGACGCGCCTCAACGACAAGCTGCCGATGCCGCCGATGCCCGTGTTCGGGGCCGGCGGCAGCGTCGTCGGCGTGCGTGATCAGAGCGTGGAGCCCATCGAGGAAATCGACGACGAGCCCGGCTACTACGCAGGAATCGAATGGCGTTACGCGCGCCGCGCGCTCGTGCAGCTCGCGTACTACGACAACCGCGCCTACCCTGATTCATTCCGCGATGGGCAGTGGGGCTGGGATACGGCCTTCACCCATCTTGCGGCCCAGGTCGACCTGCCCGCCGGCTTCGGGCTCATGTCGCAGTGGATGTCCGGCGCGACGTACTGGCTCATCGCGACGACGCCGACGGGCATGACGACCCCGTTCACGGAGCTCGTGGACGACGAGTTCAACGCCTCTTTCCTCATGCTCACGAAGCGTGTTGCGGCGGCGCACCGCGTGAGCCTGCGCTACGACACGTTCGACTTTGCCCGCGAGGAGACGGATCTCACGATCGACTCGGGCCATGCCTGGACGGTCGCCTACGAGTACGCGGCAACCCCGAGCCTCGCGCTCGCCTTCGAGTGGCTCACGATCGAGTCGACGCGGGATCTCTGGCCCTTCTTCTACGGCCTCCCCCGCGCCGCGACCGAGCATCAGTTCCGTCTCAAGCTCAGCTATCGGCTGCAGTCGCCCGCAACCCAGTAAGCGAAGTTACCGACCGCTGCATCCACAATTCCTGTGGATAACGGTGTGGAAAAGAGCTTGAAATCGAGGCGCGTGGCAAGCGCAGCGAGGCATCGCTGCCAGTTGCTCAAAAAATCAGCAGGCGACTCAGTCCTCCGCCCTACCGCCCCATTTCTCGCGGTGCGCATCCTCGGCCGCACGCTGAATGTGCGCGTGGCGGTTGCTCAACAACAGCTCGCCCGGGGGGCAGACACGGGCACGCAAGAGCCCGAGATCGGTTGCCGCATCGAACAGGCTCGGATACCAGCGGCGCCAGGCCGGGAGCAGCTGCTCGACTCTCTCGCGAAGGTTCATTGCCAAGACCGTAGGAAGGACACGGGGTCCGTAGCGCCGCCGCGGCGGCGAACGTAGACGCCGAAGTGCAGGTGCGGCGGCGTCGTAACCGCGTTCCCCGTGTTCCCGACCGTGCCGATGACTTCGCCGCGGCGCACGAATTGCCCGGCTTCGACGAGCTGCGTGTCGAGATGCGCGTAATACAGCCTGAGATCGCCGAATAGCGGCGTAAGCCACACGACGTTGCCTCCACGGCGTGTCGAATCGACGCGCGTCACCCAACCGTCGACGGCTGCGACGGCGTCCGTGCCCCGCGCGGCGAAGATGTCGACGCCGCGGTGTTCTCGCGCCCCGCCGTCGCGCTCGGCGCCGAAGCCGCTCTGAATGGCGTGCGTGTCGAGACCCGTGACCGGAAACGCGAGCAACGGCTCCGCGCGAATCGCCACGTGAACCGTGCCCGCCCGCAGGAGCTCCGGTTGGACGCGCACGATGTAATCGGTCGGCTCGAGCACCTGCCATTCGATGCGCTGCTCTTGCGGCTCCACCTTTGTTGCGGGCAGCGCCGCCGCGCTCGCGACGTGCACGGAGCTGCCGCCCTCGAGGCGGAAGAGGTCGACGAAGACCTCGACGCGCTCGACGGCCGTGACGCGCACGACGGCCGTGAGGCGTTGCCCCGCGCGGCCCGTGATCCGGTAGCCCCACGCGGCCGCGGTCCCAGGCGCGAACACGCCCTCGGCGGCGAAACCCGGCTCGACAGTGATCGGTGATGCAAGCGCATGCTCCGCGGCGGCAAGCCATTCGCGGCCGAGCGCACTCTGCGTAAGGC
>DATBLZ010000025.1:0-13399 GCA_036555065.1 Gammaproteobacteria bacterium | reverse complement strand
CGAGCAGCGGATACGGGTGCGGACCGACCGCCGAGCCGAGCAAGTAGTACGTGCCGTGCGGATCCGAGACCCAGTCGCGAATCGCTTCGTCGATCGCCGAGCGCAGCGTACGGTCGCCCGATTTGACGGCGACGACGGTCGCGCCGAAACGGCGCATGCGGTCGACGTTCGGCGCCTGCCTCTCGACGTCGATCTCGCCCATATAGACGACGCATGGCAACCCGACGCGCGCGCAGGCAGCGGCCGAGGCCACGCCGTGCTGGCCGGCGCCGGTTTCGGCGACGACGCGCTTGGCGCCGAGGGCCTGCGCGAGCAACGCCTGGCCGATCGCATTGTTGATCTTGTGCGCGCCCGTGTGCGCCAAGTCCTCGCGCTTGAGCCAGACGTCGGCGCCCCAACGCGCGCTCAAACGCGCGGCGTGCGTGAGCGCGGTCGGCCGCCCGACCCAGCTCGTGAGCTCCTCGCGCAGCCGCGCTTGAAATGCCGCGCCGGGCAGGATGTCGCGGACGCCGGCCGCGAGCCTGGTCACGGCCGGCATCAGCGTCTCAGGGATGTATTGCCCGCCGTAAGGACCGAAGCGGCCGCGCGCATCCGGCAACTTTCCCGCGATCAAGGCCGCGAGCAGCGCCTCGTGCTCTTTGGCGTTCTCGACCATGCTCAATGCTCCAGTGCCCGAGCTCGGGCTACGAAGGCTCTTATCTTGTCGGGATCTTTGCGCCCCGGCGCGCGCTCCACACCCGTCGAAACATCGATTCCCCACGGGCGAACCTGCGCGACGGCCGCCTCGATATTGGCGGCGCTCAAGCCCCCTGCGAGCACGACTTCCGTGGCCGCGGCGAGCTTCTGCGCCTCCGTCCAGTCCGCCGCGGTGCCCGTGCCACTGCGGGGCCCCTCGTAGAGCAGCCGACTCGGCAGCGGCTGGAACGCTTGTAGGAGCGGCTTCAGCCGCGACTCCTGATCGCGCCTGAAGCCGCTCCCACCCGAGCCGCCCCCACCCGAGCGAAACACCGGCAGCACGAACGTGCCCGCAGGCACGGGCAAGCTCGCGAGATCCTCGGCGTCGGTCTGAACCCAGTCGGGCGCGAACACGGCGAGCACGTGCGCGAAATGCGCACGCGGCGGATGGTGAAACACGGCAACGCGCAGCGTGCTCCGGGGAACGTCGGCCGCGATCTCGCGCGCAATCTCGGCGCTGACTTGGCGCGGCGAGGCGGCGAACACGAAGCCGAGCGCATCGGCGCCGGCCGCGACGGCGGCTTGCGCGGCTTCGCGGTCCGTGATGCCACAAATCTTCACGAACATGACGGCTCGCCTCCGCCGAGCGCTCGTCCCGCGGCAAGGAGCTCTACCACCGCTGCCGCCGGGTCGCGCTGACGCATGAGCGCGGACCCGACGAGCACGAGCCGGTATCCGAGCGCGGCGACTGTACGGACGGCGGCCGGGCTCTCGATGCCGCTTTCGGCGACGCACGGTAGATGCGCGGGCAAGCGCGGCGCGAGCGCGGCGAAACGTGTGAAGTCCACGCTCAAGTCGCGTAGGTTTCGGCAGTTCACGCCCGCGAGCACGGGCGCACGCGCGGAATCCAACTCGAGCGCGCCGATACGATCGAGATCGCCGGCCGTGAACGCTTCGAGCAACACGAAGAGCCCGAGCTCGCGGGCGCAGGCGACGAGCGCGTCGAGCTCCGCGTCATCGAGGAGAGCCGCGATCACGAGCACACCGCCTGCGCCCGCGGCGCGCGCCTCGATGACTTGATAGGTATCCGTCAGGAAATCCTTGCGCATCACGGGGCAGCCTGTGCCTTCGAGCAGTTTCGCCGCCTCGCGCATATGCGCGAGATCGCCTTGGAACTCGTCGGGCTCGGTCAAGATCGAAACCGCGGCGGCGCCCGCACGCGCGTACGCCTTAACTTGATTCCCCCGATCGAAGCCCGCCGACGCGAGCGTGCCCGCAGCTGGCGAGCGCAACTTGAGCTCGGCGATGACATCGAAGCCGCCGAGACGCAGCGGCGGCGGTGGCGGCGCCGCCTGCGCGCGCGCGAGCAACGCCGCCTCGGGCTCGCGCGCGCGCGCGAGCCTCACGCGCTCGCGGCTCGCATCTCCCATGCGGCTCAGGAAATCCGCGTTCATCGGGTCTTGAGCCTCGCTGTGAATGCGTCGAGGCGCTCGAGTAAGCGCGCGGCGGTGTCGTCGGCGAGCGCGTCTTTGGCGCGCTCGACTCCTTCCGCGAGATCGCGGCACGTGCCTGTGACCTCGAGCGCCAAGCCCGCGCCGAGCGCGAGCGCGTCGCGATGCGCGGCGGTGTCGTTTCCTTCGAGCGCGGTGCGCAAACGCGCGGCATTGTGCGCGGCGTCCGCGCCTTTGAGGTCGGCTGCCGTGCAGCGCGCGAGCCCCGCCTGCGCCGGGTCGCGCGTCGTGCGCACGACTTTGCCCGAACGAACGTCGTAGCAGAGGAACGGGCCGATCGGCGTCGGCTCGTCCCACCCCTCTGCGCCGTGAATCACGAACGCCCGCTCGAGCGGCATTTCGGCGAGCGCGTCGGCCATGAGCGCGGCGATTTTTTCGCTCGGCGCCCCGATCACGTGAAACGGCGGCGCCGCAGGATTGACCAACGGCCCGAGGATGTTGAACACGGTGCGCACGCCGAGCGCGGCGCGAATCGGCGCGATCTGCTTCATCGCAGGGTGATAGGCCGGCGCGAATAGGAACGTGAAGCCGAGCTCGCGCAACGCCGCGCCCACAGCCTCCTCGTCGAGCGGAACGGCCATGCCGAGCGCGGTGAGCACATCGGCGCTCCCCGAACGGCTCGTGACGGAGCGATTCCCATGTTTGACGACCGATAGGCCGGAAGCCGCCGCGAGCAACGCGCTTCCCGTCGATAGATTCAAGCTGCCCGAGCCGTCGCCGCCCGTGCCGACGATGTCGACATAGGCCTTGCCCGGCGGGATCTTGGGCTTCTGTGCGAGCGCGCGCATCGCGAGCGCGAAGCCGCGGATCTCGGCCGCGCTTTCACCTTTGTTCTTGAGCGCGATCAAGAGCCCGCCCGCAAGCGCCGGCTCGACGGCGCCGGCCGCGAGCGCGCACAGCAGCTCGCCCGCCTCGCTCTCCTCGAGGTCGGTGGCGGCGACGAGCTTCGCGAGCAGCTCTGCGGGCTTCACGCTCATGCGCTCACCGCCGCGCGTCCGCTGATAACGCCAAGAAATTCTCGAGCATCTTCGGTCCGTTCGGCGTCAACACGCTCTCGGGATGGAACTGGACTCCGGCGACCGCGAGCGTACGGTGGCGAACGCCCATGATCTCGCCTTCGTTGGTTTTAGCCGTGACGATGAGCTCCTCGGGCATGTGCTTCTGGCTTGCGGCGAGCGAGTGATACCGGCCGGCCTCGAAGGGATCCGGGAGCCCCGCGAAGAGCTCTGCGCCGTCGTGATGTACCCACGAGGTCTTGCCGTGCATGAGCGAAGCGGCGCCGACGACGCGCCCGCCGTAGTGATGCACGATCGCTTGGTGGCCCAAGCACACGCCGAGCACGGGAACCTTGCCCGCGAATGCGCCGATCATCGCGAGCGAGTTGCCGGCGTCCTCGGGGCGCCCGGGTCCCGGCGAGATGACGAGATGCGTGGGATTCAACGCGAGCGCCGCCTCGACTGAGAGCGCGTCGTTGCGATAGACGTCGACGCGCGCGCCGAGAATCAAAAACGCCTGCACGAGGTTGTACGTGAAGGAATCGTAGTTGTCGATCAACAGCAACCGCGCGCTCACAGGCCCTCCTCGGCAAGCTCGAGCGCCCGCCGCAAGATCGCGCTTTTCGCGAGCACCTCGTCGTGCTCACGTTCGGGCACGCTGTCGGCAACGATGCCGGCGCCCGCTTGAAAGCTGTACTCGTCGCCGTGGAACACCATCGTGCGGATCGTGATGGCCTGATCCATGTTGCCGTTCTTCGAGAAGTATCCGACCGTGCCGCCGTACAAGCCGCGCGCGACGGGCTCGAGTCCCGCGATGATCTCCATCGCGCGGACCTTCGGCGCGCCGACGAGCGTGCCGGCCGGAAACGTCGCCGCGAACAAGTCGAACGCGTCCCGGCCCTGAGCGAGCCGTCCGTTGACGCCGCTGACGATGTGCATGACGTGGCTGTAGCGCTCGATCTTGCGGTACGGATCGACGTGCACGGTTCCGGCTTCCGCGACGCGGCCCAAGTCGTTGCGCGCGAGATCGACGAGCATGACGTGCTCGGCGTTCTCTTTCGGGTCGGCGAGGAGCTCGTGCTCGAAGCCAACGTCATCGGCCGGTGTCGCCCCACGCGGCCGCGTGCCGGCGATCGGCCGCAGCGAGGCTTCGCGATGGTCGAGCTCGACGAGAGCTTCGGGCGAGGAGCCCGCAACGCGGAGGTCGCCGAGCTCGAAGAAGAACATGTACGGCGACGGATTCAGCAGGCGCAGGCCGCGATAAGTTTGGAAGGGATCGAGGCTCGTGCGCCCGCTGAAGCGCACCGACAGCACGATCTGATAGATGTCGCCGGCGGTGATGTGCTCCTTGCTGCGCGCGACGGCGGCCACGAAATCCGCCCTGCTGAAGCTCGCCTCGGCCGGCGAGAAGCCGCCCTTCGATGGCAGTGTGTCGATGCCGCCGCGCAGCGCTTGAATGACCTCGGCGCGCAGCGCTTGCCGTTCGCGCTCGCTGCCCGAGTGCAAGAGCGCGACGCGCCGCGTCAAATGGTCGAACACGAGCAGCGACGTCGGTGCGACGTATGCGGCTTGCGGCAGTCCCGCAAGCTCGGTGCGATTTTTCGGCAGCCGCTCGAAGTAGCGCACGACGTCGTAGCCGGCGGCACCCACGAGCCCGCCCGTGAACGGAATCCCCTCGATTGCGGGATTGAGCGCGGGGCTTCTGGCGACCGCGGTGCGCATGAACGCGAGCCACTCGGCCGAGCTCTTCGGCCGCGCGACCGCGGCGCCGTTCGACAACAGCCGATCGGCGTGCAGCTCGAGCCGCGCGCCTTCACCGAGGCCGATGAACGAGTAGCGTGCGAGCCGTTCGCCGCTTTCGACGCTCTCGAGCAAGAACCGCGGATGAAAGGCCTTGAGCTTGAGGTAGGCCGACACCGGCGTGTCGAGGTCGGCGGCGATATCGAATGGTGACTCCATGATGGCGAATCCTACTGCGCTAAACCGAGTCCTTAGAAAACGAAAAAGCCCAGCTCCGATGCTGCGGAGATGGGCCTGCAAGAGTCGAAAGACGTTCTAAATCGGTCTTAGGCGCGCGCGAGCCACTCCGCTGTGAGTCTTCGCCACCAGCGGGTGTTCCCGGAAAGCATTGCCTGCGCTGCCGTCATGGCGGGGCAGTATGTCGGGCAGCACTGTTGCGGTCAAGCGACCAAGGCCTAAGCCCATACGGGCCGCGGTACAATCGCCCCGGAGCCGCCGCGAAATGTCCCCGCCCAAGCCACAGCCCATCCTGCGCTCGGACATCGTTTTTGCGCAGAAGGACAAGGCCTTGCGCGACGATGTGCGCCGCCTGGGCGAGCTCGTCGGCGAGCTCGTCCGCGAGCAGGGCGGCGAGGCGCTGTTCGACCTCGTCGAAGCCGCAAGACGCGCGGCGATCGCCCATCGTGAAGGCGATCAGGCTGCATTCCACGAGCTCAACGCCCTGCTCGCGGCACTCGAGCCGCGCACGGCGGGCGAGTTCATCCGGGCGTTCTCGACCTACTTCGAGATGGTCAACATGGCCGAGAAGGTGCACCGGATCCGCCGGCGCCGCGAATACCTTCAAGACAAATCGACACCGCAGCCGTTCGGTTTTCTCGACGTCCTCAAGCGCCTGCAGACGGCTGGAACCGATCTCAATGCGCTCGAGCGCGTCATCGAGCGCATCGTCGTCGAGCCCGTGTTCACGGGGCAGCCGAAAGCGGTTACGCGCCGGACGCTGCTGCGTAAGCAGCAAAACATCGCCCGCCACCTTGTCGAAATGCTCGATCCGTATATGACGCCGCAGGAGCTCGCGGCAGCGCTCGGCCAGATCCGCCAAGAGATGACGACGGGCTGGCAAACCGAGAACGAGACGCACGAGCGGGGCGTTACGGCCGAGACGGAGCATCTGCTGTTTTTCCTTACGGACGTGCTCTACCGCGTGATCCCGCCGCTCTATGAGAGCCTCGAGGAGGCGCTCGTGACCGTTTACGGGAGCGCGGCACGGCGCGTTCGTCTGCCCGTGCTCGTGAAGTTCGGATCCTGGGTCGGCGGCGACATGACGGCACATCCGAGCGTCACTGCGAAAAGCATCCGCGAGACGCTCGCACGCCACCGCGCGCTCGTGCTCGAGCTCTATTACGAGGAATGCCGCGAGCTCGCTCGCGCGCTGACCCAGAGCGACACGCGCATCGCCGTGAACGAGGACCTGCGCACGCGCAGCGCGCTCTACGCAGGGCACTTTCCGCAAGCCGCGAACGCCCTGCCGGCGCGCCACCGCAATATGCCGTACCGGGTTTTTCTGCGCCTGATGGCGGCGCGTTTACAAGCCACCTATGACGACGCCGCCTTTCCCTACGAGTCGCCCGATGACTTCGTCGCCGACGTCGAGCTCATCGCCTCGAGCCTGCGTGCACACCACGGACAGAACGCGGGCTTGTTTGCGGTCAAGCGCCTGCTGCGCCGCGCCCAGACGTTCGGGTTCCATCTCGCGACAATGGATTTGCGGCAGAACGCCGACGTGCAGCGGCGCATCATCGGCACGGCTTTGATGGAGCCTCAGTGGCTCGCGCTTCCGGGCGACGACCGAGCGGCGCGGATCAGAGATGCTCTCGAGCGGCGCGAGTCGCCGCGCGGGGCCTTGAACGCCGAAGCGCGTAAGGTGCTCGGCGTCTTTCAGACGATCGCGCACTGTCGGCGAAAATACGGGCGCGCTTCGATCGGGCCGTATGTCGTCGGCATGACACGCGGACCCGACGATGTGCTGTCGGCACTCTTGCTCGCCCGCTGGGGCCATTTGGGGGCTCAAGGCGCGGATGTGCCGATCGATATCGCGCCGCTTTTCGAGACGGTCGAGGACCTCGCGAACGCCGCCGAGACGTTGCGCGCGCTGTTGCGCGACGAGCTCTACCGGCGCCACTTGCGCGCGCGCGGGAATCAGCAGGTGGTCATGCTCGGCTATGCCGACAGCAGCGAAGGTGGAGGCATGGTCGCCGTTTGCTGGTCGCTCAGGATCGCGCAACAGAGGTTGCTCGACGTCGCGCAAGAGCAGGACGTCCGCGTGAGCATCTTTCACGGCCGCGGAGGAACCATCAGTCGTAGTGCCGGACACCTTCACGATGCCGTGTTGGCGTCGCTGCACGGCGCGGTTGCCGGACGCCTGCGAATGATCGAGGAAGGCGAGATCATCAACGCGAAATATGGGCTGCGCGGTATCGCGATGCGCACGCTCGAGCAAACGATGAGCTCGTTGCTGTGGGTCACTGCGCAGGAGTCGAAGAGGCACGAGCCCCACGGCCGGTGGCAAGAGATCATGAACATGATCGCGGCCGGCTCGAGCCGAGCATACCGCGAGTTGTTCGATGCCGCCGATCTCGAGCCGTACTTTCGCGCGGCGACGCCCATCGACGTGCTCGAGCGCGCCGGCACGAACAAGCAAAAAATGTACGACGAGGACGCCGTCGACGGGTCGAGCGCAATCCAGCGCGAATTCGCGTGGGCGCAGAACCGCATGTTGCTGCCGTCGTGGTTTGGGTTTGCGGCCGGCGTGGTCGCGGCCGTCGACAAGTTCGGCCCCGCCGAGGTCGAGCAGATGTTCGCGGAGTGGTCGTTCGCGCGCGTCGTGCTCGCGGAAATCGAGATTGCGCTCGCGAAGGTCGATCTCGACGTCGCGGCGCGGTATTCGGAGCTCGCGGAGCCGCTGCACGCGAAATTCTTTCCGCTCATCCGCGCCGAGTTCGAGAGGTCCGTCGAGCTCGTTCTGCGCGCCACGCGGCAAGCCGAGCTGCTCGAGCGCAGCGATACGTTGCGCCGGGCCATTCGGCTCAGGAACCCCTATATGGACCCGATGAGCCTGCTCCAGGTGAGCTTGCTGCAACGTTGGCGCGAGGGCGGTCGGCAAGACGACGACGTCCTCACGGCGCTTCTTGCGAGCATCAACGGCATCGCCAACGGGATGCAGAACACGGGATGAAGCCGACGGCCGTGTTCCTCGACTTCGCTACGCTCGGGCCGAATGTAAATACGACGTCGCTCGATGTGCTCGTTGCGGCGCAGTATTTCGCGTATTCGCGGCCCGAGGAGACCCCCGAACGGCTCGCCACGGCGGAAATCGCCATCGTCAACAAGGTCAAGCTCGACCGCAAAACCATCGGCGCTGCCCCACGCTTACGCCTCATTGCACTTACGGCCACGGGCACCGACAACGTCGATTGCAAGGCCGCGCAGGAGCGCGGAATCGCGGTTGCCAACGCGCGCGGCTACGCGAGCAGAGCGGTAGCCCAGCACGTGTTCGCGCTCGTGCTCGCGCTGACCAATCACGTCGCCCGTTACGATGCGCTCGTGCGCGCCGACGCGTGGCGGAGGAGCCCGAGCTTCGCGCTGTTCGATTACCCGATCCGCGAGCTCGCGGGACGCCTGCTCGGCGTCGTGGGATTCGGCGCCTTGGGTCAGGCCGTGGCCGCGCTCGGCCGTGGTTTCGGCATGGAGGTTTTGGTCTCGACGCGCGTGCGCGACGAGCCCCAGGAAGGCCGCGTGCCGTTTACGACGATCTTGCGAACCGCCGACATCGTGAGCTTGCACTGTCCTTTGACGCGCGAGACGCATCACATGATCGGCGCGCGCGAGCTCAAGCTCATGAAGTCGGATGCACTACTGATCAACACGGCCCGCGGCGGGCTCGTCGACGGCGCCGCGCTCGCTGAGGCCTTGAAAAGCGGCGCGATCGGCGGAGCAGGCATCGACGTGTTGCCCGTCGAGCCGCCGGGCGCCGATGAGCCGTTGCTCGCGCCCGACATTCCCAATCTCCTGATAACCCCGCACATTGCCTGGGCCGCACGCGAGGCACGGCAGCGCGCGCTCGAGCAGGTCGCCGAGAACGTCGCGGCGTTCCTGAACGGGAAACGGCTACGCCGCGTCGTCTAAAGGAATCGCGGCTAAAGCCGCTCCCACAGCCGCTACGTCGAATTGTCGACGATGCGCCCCCCGGCGAGCTCGATGACCTTCGTGCAGCGCGCCGCCGCTTCGAGATCGTGCGTCACGAGGATGAGCGTAGTGCCGGCAGCGGCATTGAGCTCGAACAAGAGTTTCAAGATTTTCGCACCCGTCTTGTTGTCGAGATTGCCGGTCGGCTCGTCGGCGAACAACAGAGACGGGCCGACGACGAATGCGCGCGCGATCGCGACACGCTGCTTCTCGCCGCCCGAAAGCTGCCGCGGGTAATGGTGAAGCCGGCGCTCCAAGCCGACCTGGGTCAGCGCCTCACGCGCGCGCTCTTTGGGTTTCGCGGTACCGCCGAGCTCGAGCGGCAGCAGCACGTTCTCGAGCGCGGTCAGCGACGGTAGCAAATGGAACGACTGAAAGACGAACCCGACCTCGCGATTCCGCAGCGCGGCGCGGCCGTCCTCGTCGAGCGCCGTGAGCTCGACGCCGTTGAGCCAAACGCGGCCCGCGCTCGGCTCGTCGAGTCCCGCGAGCAGCGCCAATAACGTCGATTTGCCGGCGCCCGATGGGCCGACGATCGCCGCCGACTCGCCGCGCCCGACCGCGATGCTCACCGAATCGAGGATGGTCAGCTCCCCTTCGGGGCTGGTAACCTTTTTTGTCAGAGACTCCGCTCTGAGCAAGAGATCGCCGCCCATCATGTCGAAGCGTGCCCTTGTAGTCCTAAGCGTGCTGGCCGTTCACTTCGCGCCCGCGCAGGCTGCAGAGCGCACGATCATCGTGCTCGGCGACTCCCTCAGCAGCGGTTACGGGCTCGGTGCCGAGCAATCCTGGGTCGGCTTGCTCGAAAACCACCTCGCGGGGCAAGCTTACGGGTATGAAGTCGTGAATGCCAGCATCGCCGGCGATACCTCGGCGGGCGCGCTCGCACGCCTACCGGGCTTGCTTGCGACTCACCGGCCTGCGATCGTCGTGATCGAGCTCGGCGGGAACGACGGGTTGCGCGGCCAGCCCGTGCAGCGTCTCAAGGAGAATCTCGCGCGCATCATCGAGCTCACGCAGGCGGCGCACGCCAAGATCGTGCTCACGGGGATTCAGATTCCACCGAACTACGGCCCGGCTTATACGGAGGCTTTCGCGAGCGTCTATCACGAGCTCGCGACCGAATACGACGTTGCGCTCGTCGGCTTCCTCATGGACGGCATCGCCCTCGACCCGAGCCTCATGCAAGAAGATCGCATTCATCCGAATGCCGCAGGGCAACGGCCGATGTTCGAGAACGTCTGGAACGTGCTGTCGGAGCTGCTCTAAATGATCGGCCGACCGTGGCTCGCGAGCTATCCGCCGTCCGTGCCGGCGGAGATCGATCCCAGTCGGTACGCGTCCGTCGCGGATCTCCTGCGTGCGAGCTTCGCGCGCTACGGCGAAGCGCCGGCGCTCTCGAATCTCGGCACGACGCTCCGCTTCGCTGACGTAGATCGCGAGAGCCGCGCGTTCGCAAGCTACCTCGCCGACGGGCTCAAGCTCGCGAAGGGCGACCGTGTCGCCGTCATGCTGCCGAACCTCCTGCAGTCGCCGATCGTCATTTTCGGGATCTTGCGCACGGGGCTCGTCGTCGTGAACGTGAACCCGTTGTACACGCCGCACGAGCTCGAGCATCAGCTCAAGGATTGCGGCGCACGCGCGCTCGTCGTGCTCGAGAATTTTGCGCATACCGTCGCCGCGGTTCTGGGGCGGACGCCCGTCGAAACCGTGCTCGTGACGCGCGTCGGCGACGCGCTGCCGGCGCTCAAGCGCGGCATCGTCAATTTCGTGACGACGCACGTGAAACGGCTCGTTCCGCCGTGGGACATCCCGGGCGCAGTCGACTATCGCACGGCGCTCGCGCTCGGCCGGCGCACGGCGTTTGCGGAACCGCGCATCGAGCCGTCGGATCTCGCATTTCTCCAATATACGGGCGGCACGACGGGGGTCGCGAAAGGGGCGATGCTGACGCATCGCAATATCGTCGCCAACATGCTCCAAGCAAGCGCGATCATTCGACCCTATTTCAATGCGCGCGACGGCGACGCCGTGACGGCATTGCCGCTTTATCACATTTTCGCGCTAACCGTTAACTTGCTCTGCTTCATCGAGCTCGGCGCGCACAACGTCTTGATCACGAATCCCCGCGACGTGCGCGGCTTCGTCGCCGAGCTCAGGAAGCTGCGGCCTGCCTTCATCACCGGCGTCAACACGCTGTTCAATTCGCTGCTCCATCATCCGGGTTTTGCGAGAGTCGATTTCCGATGGCTCAAGATCTCGCTCGCGGGCGGCATGGCCGTCCAAGCCGACGTCGCCGCGCGTTGGCACAAGCTCACGGGCAAGCACATCTCGCAGGGTTACGGGCTCACGGAGGCTTCGCCAATCGTATCCGCGAACCTCCCGGACGGCCGCGCGTTCAACGGCTCCGTCGGGCTGCCGCTGCCGTCGACGGACATTGCGATTCTCGATGAGGGCGATCGCGAGCTCGGCGTCGGCGCAACGGGAGAGATCTGCGTGCGCGGGCCGCAGGTCATGGCCGGATACTGGAACCGCCCCGACGAGACGGCCGCGGTCTTTGTTCGGCAGTGGCTGCGCACCGGCGACATCGGCCGCGTCGATGCCGCCGGCCTTCTCTTCATCGAGGATCGCAAGAAGGACATGATCGTCGTCTCGGGGTTCAAGGTATATCCGAACGAGGTCGAGGACGCGGTTACGCTGCACCCCGACGTCGTCGAAGCCGCGGCGATCGGTATTCCAAGCGAGCAGTCGGGCGAAATCGTGAAGGTGTTCGTCGTCAGCAAGAGCGGCAAGCTCACGGCCGACGAGGTCATTGCGCACTGCCGCAAGGAGCTCACGGCTTACAAAGTGCCGCACGTCGTCGAATTCGTGAAAGAGCTGCCGAAATCGAACGTCGGCAAGGTGCTGCGGCGAGAGCTCAAGGAACGCGTTCAGCTAGCCGGTTAGCGCTTCCCATCCGAAGTACAAGATCACACCCACTAGCCCGCCGACCAGTGTGCCGTTGATCCGGATGAATTGAAGGTCGCGCCCGATGTGGAGCTCGATGCGCCGCGCCGCAAGCCCGGCGTCCCATTGCTCGACGGTATCGGAAATGATCTCACTGAGCGGCGCCCGATAGTTGACCACGACATAGAGAATCGTCTCGTAGAGCCAGCGATTCACGCGCTCGCGAACGGCCGCATCTGCCTCGAGCACGTGCCCGATCGTAGCCAACTGGCGCTCGAGCCCCATGCGCACGGAGGAATCCGCATCCACGAGCGCGGCGTGCACGAACTGCTGCGCGCGCGCCAACACGTCGTTGGCGAGCTCGCGCATCGCCGGATGCTCGAGCAGCTCGTCGCGCAGTGCGGCGCTGCGCGCGACGAGCTCCGGGTCATCGCCGAGAGAGTGCTTCAAAGACGCGAGCCGCTCGTTGAGCTCGCGGCGAGCAGGGTGCGCGTCGTCATCGCCGATGTCATTGAGGATGCGTTCGACCTCACCCACGAGCTGATCGTAAATCTCCTCGTCGACGAAGCGCGGCAGCCACCATGGACTCCGATCATGGACGCGCGCGCGAATGCGATCCTTGTTCCGCTCCAATTGATCTCGCCCAAAGCGAACGAGCTGATCGACGAGCGCCTGCGCGTGATTGCCGGAAGCCAGAATGTCAACGAGCACACCGGCGAGCGCGCTCGGCGGAATGCGGCGCAGAACCTCGCGGACGCCGTCCTTTGCAGCGAGACGCAGCTCCTTGCTGTCGACACCGCGGACGAGCCAGTCGAGCGCGGTCGCAGCGTCGCGGCCGAGGCGCTTAGCGACCTGCTCGTCACGCATCCAGGCGCCGAGCCGGGCGGCGAGATCGATGCCGCTGAGACGCCGCTCGATCACGTCACGCGCAAGGAAATGCTCGGCGACGAAGCGCGCCAGGGCGCGGCCGATTTCGTTCTTGCGATTCGGCACGATCGCCGTGTGTGGGATCGGCAGGCCGAGCGGGCGGCGGAAGAGCGCCGTGACCGCGAACCAGTCCGCGAGGCCGCCGACCACCCCCGCCTCGCCCATCGCCAGGAGCAGTCCGCCCCACCACGTCGCGCGGAAGGGAAACGCGGCGACCGCGACCGCGGCGGCCAGCAGCAGAGCGACGGCGGCCAGGCGGCGGCGACGCACTAGGTGCGGACGGCGTTCAACGGCGGCGGGCCGGCAGGAGCACGCGACCGCGCCTGACGTCCCAGACGCCGAGCGGGCCCAGCCGCACGGCCG
>DATBLZ010000169.1:0-2564 GCA_036555065.1 Gammaproteobacteria bacterium | reverse complement strand
TGCCGCCTGCCGCGTACGCGCAGCACGACATCGATGAAATGATCGTCACGGGGACGATCCGGGATCGAGCCGTGGGCGAGATCGCCCAGTCGGTCACCGTGGTTGCCGCCGATACGCTCGACCGCGTTCGCGCGGTGAATCTCGGCGAAACCCTCGAAAGCCAGCTCGGCATGAGCGCGTCGTACTTCGGCGCGGGGGCATCGCGGCCGATCATCCGCGGCCTCGCGGGTGCGCGCGTACGGACGATGGAGGACGGCATCGAATCGATGGACGTCTCGACCGTGAGCGACGACCACGCGGCCAGCATCGATCCGCTCGTCGCCCGGCAGATCGAGATTTTCCGCGGGCCGACGACGTTGCTCTACGGCAGCGGCGCCGTCGGCGGCGTCATCAACACGGTGACGAACCGAATTCCCGAGAGCGCGCCCGAGGATGGGCTCGAGGGAGCGTTCGAGCTGCGCGGCGACACGGTTTCGGACGAGCGCACGGGCGCGTTCGCGCTCGATGGCGGCGGCGGCAGCTTTGCGTGGCATTTGGACGCCGCTTCACGCGACACCGAAGACTACGAGATCCCGGGCTTCGCCGTGCTCGGCGGCGATCCGACGACTCAGGTGGAAGGCATCGTGCCGAACAGCGGGCTCGAGCTCACGAGCTACTCGCTCGGCGGCTCGTGGGTCAGCGACGACGCGTTCTTCGGCGTGGCCGCGAGCGGCTTCGACACGCTTTACGGTGTGCCCAGCGACGAAGCGGAGCCCGTCAGCATCGACTTGGAGCAGACGCGCTTGGAGCTCAAGGGCGGCTGGGCCGACCTCTCCGGGGGCATCGAAGGCGTTAACCTGCGCTTCGCGTCGAACGACTACGAGCACGTGGAGCTTGAAGGCGCCGAGGTCGGCACGCGCTTCCTCAACGATGCTTACGAAGGGCGAGTCGAGCTGTTGCATGCGCCGCTCGGCATGTGGACCGGCGCATTCGGGCTGCAGTTCGGCGAGCGCCAGTTCGAGGCGATCGGCGCCGAGGCTTTCGTGCCGCCCGTCGACACGACGACGTATGGAATATTCATCGTCGAGGAGCTCGAGACCGAAGGCTGGCAACTGTCGCTCGGCGCGCGGCTCGAGTCGCAGGAGCACGTTCCTTCTACTTCTACCGGTCTTCCGACGGTCGACGATACGGCGCAGAGCTTCTCCGTGGCCGCAATCCGTGAGCTCGGCGCAGGCTTTTCGTTCGTGCTCAACACTGCATTCGCCGAGAGGCTGCCCGTGGCCGAGGAGCTCTATGCGAACGGCCCACACCTCGCGAGCGGAGCGATCGAGATCGGCGACCCGAACCTCGGCGGCGAGACGTCGCAACATTTCGATATCGGCATTCGCAAATCGGTCGACGAGCTCACGTGGGCGATCACGGCGTTCATGACGAACTACCATGATTTTATCTTCCTGCGCGACACGGGGGTCGTCGATCCGATAGAGGACCTGCCGATCTTCAATTTCGCGCAACAGGACGCCGAGTTCACTGGGATCGAGGCCGAGCTCTTCACGCCCATCGCAGAATTGGGAGCCGGCGAGCTCGATCTGCGGCTCTTCGCGGATCTCGTCGATGGCGAGCTCAACACCGGCGAGAACGTCCCGCGCATTCCGCCGCTGCGCTACGGGGCGCGTCTCGCCTATCACTCGGACCGCATCATCGTCGGCGTCGACGCGACGGCGTACGACGATCAGAACGACGTCGCGCCCTTCGAGACGCGCACCGAAGGCTATACGCTCGTGAGCGCGGATTTCACGTGGGATCTCACGGCGGGCGACGGCATGGACTTGAGCTTGTTCGTGCACGGCTCGAATCTGCTCGACGAGGAAGCGCGCCGGCACACGTCCCTCGTCAAGGACGTCGCGCCGTTACCTGGCCGCAACTACGCCATCGGCGTGCGCGCGATGTTTTGATTTAGGGCAGCACCGGCACGCGATCGAACCGGCCGTCCTCGTACGGGCCCGTGTTTTCGAAGCGGCGTTCCGCGTCGAAATCGGTCGGCAGCTCCGTGACGCGGTTCGGGCCGCGATCCGATTTGTCGATGCGGAAAGCGTCGTAGAGGAGCCCCGTCGCCGTGCGCGCCTCGTAACGTAGGGTGTCGCCGTCGATCGAGATCACTTGGAAGAACGGCGTATTCTCGGCCGCGCGCCGCAGCACCGCGCCCTGCGCGGCGAATGGATCCCAGAGCTGCGCAGCGATGGGATACATCTTCTGCCCGGACGACGAGGTCACGAACACGGTCTCGACATCGACGAGAGTGGCGGTGCTCGGCCCCTGCGCGGCATAGGTCGCGCCGCGGGCGTAAGTGTGGTCGTGCCCTTGGAGCGCGATGTCGACGCCATGACGGGCGAATATCGGCAGAAAGAGCGCGCGCCGCGCGGGCCCCGTGTCGACGAGGCCGGGGGCGTTGCGCGGGACGAGCTCGAACATCGGGTGGTGCATCGTGACGATCGTCCATTTCGCCGTCGATGCCGCGAGCGTCTTGTCGAGCCACGCCGCTTGCGCGTCGAAATACTGATCCGCTTGGGTATCGAGCACGACGA
>DATBLZ010000166.1:0-80372 GCA_036555065.1 Gammaproteobacteria bacterium | reverse complement strand
CGCCAACAAGTCCAGGAAATTGTCCCGAATATGCGCCCATTCCATCTTGAACCACGGCGTGAACCCCTCGGGCTCGGCCGCAAGCTCGGCTTCGAGCGACGTTATGTCGACGAAGCGCCAGGCGGCGATCTCGTTGACGTTCGCGTCCACCTTGCCGTCGTGGCGGCCGTAATAGACCCAGCAGTATTCGTGCTCGGCCCCGACCTCCCCGAACTGTGCATGGTACTTGAACTTATATAAGTAGTGGAGCGGGCACGAGAAGCCGAGCTCTTGCTCGAGCCTTCTGTCTACCGCCTGCTCCATGGACTCGCCGCGCCGCGGGTGCGAGCAGCACGTGTTCGACCAATAGCTCGGCCACAGCTGCTTGCCTGCCGCGCGCTTCTGCAGCAATACCTCGTTTCGCGAGTTCAGCACGAAGATCGAGAACGCGCGGTGCAGGACTCCTTTGCCGGCGTGGCAGTCGGCCTTCGGGCGAAAGCCGATCTCCCGATCGTGCTCGTCGACGAGAATGAGCTCCTCGCTCGCATTGGAGACGATCTCTCTACGCGCCATTGAGGTTCGCCCCGAGCATCACGGGTACGGCTTGGAATCCGGCCGCGCGAATCGCGTTGACGACGGGCGCCGTGTCCGCCTCGCAAATCGCGATGATCGACCCGCCGCCGCCGCCGCCGGTGAGCTTGGCACCCAGCGCGCCGTTCTCGCGCGAGATATCGACGAGCTTCTCGAGCTCGGGTGTCGACACCTGCAGCGCGTTGAGCATGCCGTGGCAGATGTTCATGAGCTCGCCGAGGAGCTTGAGGTCGTTGCTCTGAATCGCTTGAACGCCGCGCAGAGTCAACGCGTCGATTTGGTCGAAGATGCGCTCATAGAGCTTTTGGTCCTTGAGCCACGCCTCGCGGACGCGGCCGACGGTCTTCGCCGTGAGGCCTTCGTAGCCTGTGATCCCGATGACCGCGGGTATCGGCGTTGCGATGTTGAGCGGCTCGACGAGCGGCGGCTCGCCCGGGCGAAAGATGATCGGCCGACCGTAGCACGCGAGCGTGTTGTCGATGCCGCTCGGACTGCCGTGCGCAACCTTCTCGGACTCGAACGCGAGCGCGTTGACTTCAGCGTCGCTCAAGCCGAGCTTGAAGTGCTTATCGAGCGCCCGCACGATCGCCACCGCCATGGCCGCCGAGCCACCGAGGCCCATGCTCCGCGGCACCTCGGGGAACACCTCGATGCGCATGCCGCGGCCGCTCAAGCCGAGCTTGTCGAGCATGACGCCCGCGGGGCGCTCGAACGAGCGGCGGTCTTGGGCAGTCGGCGCGAGCTGGTACTCGACACCCCAGCGCGGAATGATCAGGTGAATCCCTTCGTCGGTGTCCTCGACGAGCGCCTTGATCGTCATCGGAATCGGCGCGGCGATCGCGTGGCGGCCATAGACGACCGCGTGCTCGCCCAAGATCACGACCTTGCCGTAGCCGACACCCATCGCGGCCTCGCGGCTCGTGCGCTTGCGCGAGCCCTTCTGCTCGCGCCGTTCCTCGCGCACTTCGTTGACGATCTCTTGCGCCTTCCAAACCTTGATGACGCCGCTCTGGATCACGCGATCGAGCACTTCGTCGAAGTGCTCCTCGGGAACGCCGGCAGCCGTGACGACGCTGCGCGCATGTAGCGTCATGTGACCTTTCTGAATCCCTTCGGTCGCGAGCGCGCGGATGGCCGCAAAGTTCTGCGCGAGACCCACGGCCGCCATGACCTGGGCGAGCTCGGTCGCCGACTCCACACCGAGTAGGCGCAGGTTGAGCGCGACCGTCGGATTCGACTCGAGCGGCCCGCCGACGATGCCGACTTTGATCGGAATCTCGATCGACCCGCACAAGTCGCCGTTCTCGTCCGCACTCCAGGTCGTCAGCGACGAATAACGGCCGCCGCGGGCCGCGTACGCGTGCGCGCCCGCTTCGATCGCGCGCCAGTCGTTGCCGGTCGCAATCGCGATCGGATCGATGCCGTTCATGATGCCTTTGTTGTGCGTCGCTGCTCGATACGGGTCGACGGCCGCGAAGTCGGCTGCGACGATGATGCCGTCACGCGCCTGTTCGCCCGTGTAGCCGCGGCCGCTGAGCTTCTCGACGGGAATGCGGCACGATGCCCGCGCGAGCGAGCGGTCGGTGAGATTCGACAGTATGCGCAAAAACACCTCGCCGCCCGTGAGCGACTCGATGAGCGGCGCAACACCCTCGCACATGCCGTTGACGAGATTGGCGCCCATTGCATCGCGCGTGTCGACGAGCAAGTGCACGACGAGCATCGGCTTGCCGCTCGACGGCAGCGGATGGACGTGCAGCTCGATCTCGCGCGCGCCGCCGCCGCGCGCGACCATGTTCGGGTGGAAGCTGTTCGCGAGATTGATGATGTCGCGGCGATGGGCGCGCAGCGCCTGCTTCGCCGCCTCGATGTCCTTGAGGTTGACGATCTGGATCTGCCCGATGAGCACGGGATCCGTCGCCTCGGCGTGAAACCCGCCCGACGTGCGCACGAGCTTGCAGGCCGAGCCGAGTGCCGCGACGACCGACGGCTCCTCGACGACCATCGGCACAATGTACTGCTTGTCGTTGACGACGAGATTCATGCCGAGGCCGAGCGGCAAGCCCATGACGCCGACGACGTTCTCGATCATCTTGTCGGCCGCGGCGAGATCGAGCGTGTGCTGCCCCGAAGCCAGCGCCCGGAAATCGCTTGCGTTGAGGACGCCACGCTCGTAGACGGCGCGCACGCGCTCCTCGACGCTGAGCTTATAGAACTCAGGAATTCTCGATCGGTCCCGACTCACTCGCTCGACTCCCCGACGACCAGACCCTGCTGATCGATGCCTAACTCGACGACCAGAAACCCCAATTCCGCGACTCGCGCCCGAAACTCGCGGAGACTCTCCGGCTGCAACGACAGCGCGAGTCCCACGTCTCCGCCGCCGGCGCCGCTCGTCTTATAGACCACACCGAGCCTGCGACCGAGCTGCCCGATCTGCCGGTGCGGAGCCGTCACGATCTCGGCTCCGATCGCCAAGCCCAACGCTTCGAGCGCCGCGCCGTAATCGGCCACGGCACCCAGGAACACGCGAGCGTCCCCGGCGCTCGCCGCCTCGCAACCGACCGCCGCAAGGCCCGTGAGGCGGTCCCTGAGCCGGTCTGCCGCAAGGGGCTCCGCGGTTTCCCATGCCCGATAGCGTGCCACGAGATCGGGCGTCGACGCGGAGCTGCCCACAAAAACTCCCGCGAATCCTACACCGTTCGGCAGCCGGACTGAACCGATTCGCGGGCCCCCGCGCTCGTCGAGCGCATAGCGAATCACCCCTCCCGTGAGTGAGGTCGCGACATCGAGCCCGCTGCCGGCCCCCTGCTGGAAGGCGCGATGAGCCTCGACGAGCCCTGGGGCCGACGGCGACTCGACCGGCGCGCCGTGGGCCTTGGCATAGGCCGCCCACACCCCCGCCCAGGCGCAGAGCGCCGCCCCACTCGAGCCCAAGCCGAGCTTCGCGCCGCCCACGAAGAATTCCGCCGAATCGAGGCTGCCGGTCCACGGCGGCACTCGCGGCGCGCGCCACGATGCCAAAACGCAGTCAACGAGCGCATACCCCGTCGGCGCGCCGGCGGCGACGCTGACCTGCGTGCGCTCCGCGAGGCGTGCCTCGAAGTGCGTGCGCCGATCCGCGCTCGGCTCGATCCGCGCTCTGGCATAGCGATCAACGGCCATGACGAGGGCCGGCGCGCCGGAGAGCACGGCATATTCGCCGAGAATGACGAGCTTGCCGGGCGCGCGTGCCGTGATCGCCATGCGCTAGCGAGCAGCGCCCCGCCCCGTGCCGACCTCGATGCCGGGCCCGAGTCCCGTGACGAGCGTGTCCAAGACGCCGGGCACGTCGGCAAGCGCGGCGCGAACCTTCTTTTGGGCCGCGGGCGCGCAGACCGCTTTGACCTGCGGTCCCGCGTCGATCGTGAAGAACACCGGCACGCCCTCAGCGCGCAGCGCGCGCACGCGCTGCAAACACTCGATCGTGGCGCCGTTCCAATAGAGCAACGGCGGCGCAGCGGCCATCGCAGCTGCGTGCATCTTGAGACAGTTGGCCTCCGCGACCTCGCCGAGCGCCGCGAAGTCGCGCGCCGCGATCGCCGCCCGCGCCGTCGCCAGGTCCGCCGCGTGGCTGTCGACCCAAGCGCGATAATAAGGAGAGGACTCGGCCGAGCGCGTCATGCCGGATCCCGAGCTGACGTCCTTCTCGCGCGTCGCCGTGATGGCGACGACGACCTCGAGCGGCCACTCGTCGGCACGGAGCAGCGGCTCGGCGAAGCTATCCGTGCCATCGGCGCGCTTGCCGACGTGCATCTCGACGAACCCGCCGAAAATCGATCGCGCCGCCGAGCCCGATGCGCGCCGCGCGAGGATACTGAGCTCGCGCGGCGTAAGCTCGAGCTCGAGCGCGGCCGCGCCCGCGCCGACGAGCGCTGCGAATCCCGATGCCGACGATGCAAGGCCCGCGCCGGTCGGAAAGCTATTTCGACTCGTGACTCGCGCGCGCGCATCGACGCGCGCGAGGCCGCGCAGGATATCGAGACAAGCCGAGACGCGTGCAAGCTGCTCGGGTCGGCGCTCGCCGTTGAGCGTGAGCTCGTCGGCAGGCAGCGCAGCATCGAACTCGACGCTCGTGTCCGACCACAGCGCCTCGAGCGTAATCGAGATCGAGCCCACGGCGGGGAGGTTGAGCCGGCTGTCGGCCTTGCCCCAATACTTGACGAGTGCAATGTTCGAGCGCGCGCGTGCGTGGGCTTTAGTGGGAGCGGCTTCAGCCGCGATCTTCGTCGTTGTCACCTGACGTACCCATTCCGCCTAAACCAATCGAGCGCATCGGCGATGGCCTCCTCGGGTGCACGCCAACGGTATCCGAGCTCGCGCTCGGCCTTACGGCTCGAGAAATACATATGTTTCTTCGCCATTCGTAGACCGTCGAGCGTGATGCGCGGCTCTTTATCTGTGACGCGGGCGATTATCTCGGAGATCACGGCGACCGGATATATGCCGGCGCGCGGCAGCCGGAGCCACGGCGCCTTCCGGCCGCAGTGTTTCGCGACGAGTGCGAGGATCCGCTCGAGCGTCATGTCGGCGCCGCCGAGAATGTAGCGCTCCCCCACCGTGCCGCGCTCGAGCGCAAGCAGATGGCCGCGCGCCACGTCGTCGACGTGCACGAGGTTCAAGCCCGTGTCGACGAATGCCGGCATTCGACCGGTCGCGGCATCGACGATGATGCGCCCCGTCGGCGTCGGCCGCACGTCGCCGGGGCCGATGGGCGTCGATGGATTCACGACGACGAGCGGAAGCTCGAGCTCCGCCGCGCGTCTCTTGACGACTTCCTCAGCCACGTACTTGGAACGTTTGTAGGGGCCGATCATGTCGGCGATCGAGACGGGCGTGGTTTCGTCCGCGGGGGTGCGGTCGGCGTTGATACCGAGTACAGCTACGCTCGACGTGTACACGACGCGCTCGATACCATGCTCCGCCGCGGATTCGACGACGTTGAGCGAGCCATCGACGTTCACCGCATACATCGGCCGCGGATCCGGCGCCCAAAGTCGGTAATCGGCGGCGACGTGGAATACGACCCGGCAACCGCGCATTGCCGCTCCGAGAGAACCGCGATCGGTGAGGTCACCCGTGACGATCTCGACGGGTAGATCCGCGAGATTCCTGCGGTCGCTCGTCGGCCGCACGAGCGCGCGCACGCGCTCGCCTTGGGCCGCGAGCGCGCGTACGACGGCCGCGCCGACGAAGCCGCTCGCGCCCGTCACGAGAGCCGTCAAGCGCGCGTCCTAGCCTGCAGCATCGCGGGCGTCAGCAAGAGGGTCGTCAGCAGCGTGATGGTCATGCCGAGCGTGAGGATCTGCCCCATGCTCGCCATGCCGAGATGCGGCGAGAACGCGAGCGACCCGAAGCTCGCGATCGTCGTGAGCGCGCACGCGACCACGGCTCGCGACGTGCTCGTCGCGAGCGGATCGCCGTGCTCGGGCGGCTCCGTGCGCATCCGATGGACGAGATGAATACCGTTGTCGACGCCGATGCCGACGAGCAGCGGCAGCGTGATGATGTTCGCGAAATTGAACGGAATCCCAAGCCACACGGTCACGGCGGCCGTCAGCGCGGAAGCGAACACGATCGGCAAGAGCACGAGCACGACGTCGCCTCCCCTGCGCAGGAAGGCGAATAAGAGCACGAACACCATCGCGAACGCGTACGCGAACGCGAGCTCGAACGAACGGACGACGGTCGCGGCAGCCTCCTCATAAACGACGGGAAGACCGGTGGCATGCGGAACCACGGCACGAACGCTCGCGACGAACCGCTCGGCCGCGTCGCGCTCGGCCACGTTTTCAGCCGGCGCGATCTCGATGAGCTCTTGACCTTGCGCGTTGACATAGCGCGCGGTCAGCTCCGGCGGCAGGTCGGCGCGCCCGAACGGCTGCGCCTCGAGGCCCGCCGCGAGCCGCTTAAGCTCGCGCGAGAGACCCGCCGTGAGGTCGGCATCGAGCACGCGCAGGCGCTCGCGGCTGGCCTCCGCGCCGCGCGCCTCGAGATCCCCAAGCAGGGCACCGACGGACTCGAGCAGCGAGCGCTCTGGGGCGCTGATCGCGTTTCGCGTGCTCAACGTCGAGCGCAGCCGCGTAAGCTCCGCTCGCAAACCTTCGCTGTCGGGCGGCTGCTCGGTGAGGGTGGCGAAGCTCGGGCCCATGACGAGCGCGATGTCCTCGAGCACGAGCTGCTTCGCGTCTTGGTCGCCGGGCACGAGCGAATCGATCGTCACAACGCGGCGCACCTCGGGAAGCTCGGCGGCGTCGTGTGCCCAACGGTGCGCGGTCGTCGAGTCGTCGGCGAGCGCAACGAGGTCGTATAGCGGTGCGGTGCCGTCCGCGGCAAGATCCCGCAGCGCCTGCACCGACTCGGTATCAGGATCGCGCAAATGAATCGGATCGCCGTCGAAGCTCACGCGTGGCAGCATCACTAAGCTCGCGACAGCCAGGATCGCGGCGATGGGAATCACGACGCGCGGTCGGCGGAGCCAGGCCGGCGGGGGTGGAAACACGGCCGCAGGCAGCGCATCGAATCGAGCCGGAACGGCGATCACGAGCGCCGGCAGCAGCGTCACGCTGTAGACGAGGCTGATCAATATTCCCGTGCCCGCGATGAGCCCAAGCTCCGATACGCCGTCGAAAGGCGTCGGTATAAAGGCGTAGAACCCGACGGCCGTCGTCGCCGCGGCGATCAAGAGCGACGTCCCGACGCCGCGCGCCGTCTCGATTAGCGCCGCGTCGATGCCGTGGCCGAGCGCGCGGAGCTCGCGGAAACGCAGAAACAAGTGCAGGACGAAGTCGGCACCGAGGCCGAGATAGAGCACCGCGAATGCGACGGAGAGCAGGTTCAGATGACCGACGGCAAGCGCCGCGAACGCGGTCGTGCCGACGAGCCCGGCCAGCAACGTGATGAGCGAAACCCCGATCTCGATCGGCGAGCGCAGCGCCCACCACAGCACGAGGATCACGAGCGCCAGCGACGAAATCCCCGTCCACGTCGCGCCGCTCGCGACGCTCGCAAGCTCCTCGTCCTCGAGCGCGATCGTGCCCGTGAGGCGGACGCGAACGGCCGCGTCCTGAGTCGTCTCGAGCTCCGCAGCGACCGCACGAATCCGCTCGATCGCATCGCGTGCCGGTCGAACACGGTCGAAAGCGAGCGCGGGCTGCACGAGCACGAGTGCGCGTGGCGAGCCGCTCTGTGGGCCCATGACGAGCTCGCGCCACGCGAGCGCGCGACGCTCGCCCTTGGCAGCGGCAGCGAGCGTACGCGCGAGCTCGGTGTAGAGGGACCCGAGCTCTGCCGCGTCGCGCGGCGCCGCGTCTCCGGCCTCGAGCGTGGTTTCGACAACGGATACGACGCCTGCACCGTTGAAACGATCGCTCAAGAGCCCGACCAACGGTTGCGCCGCCGCGAGCCGGTCGCCGAGATCCTCGAGATCCGCCGTCGGCAGATAGAGCAGGCCGTTGCGCTCGAAGAACTCGCCTTCGCCCGCGGCGAACACCGAGTGAAAACGCTCGGGTTCGCGGCGCAGCGTCGCGGCGAGGTCCGCAGCGAATGCAGTCGCGGCGTCGGGCGTAGCGGCGTCGACGACGATCACGATGTTGCGATCACGCGCCGGGAAGCCTTCGCGATACGCAATGAAGTCGCGCCGCCACGGCAACTCCGGCGAAATCATGTCGGCCGTGTCTGTATTGATGCCGAGGTGGCCGCGCGCGTACCAAACATTGACGACCGTCAACGCTGCAACCACGACGATCATCGTCTTTGGAAAGCGAATAACGAGACGCACCCACGATGCAACGGCGCTGTCGATCCGGTGGGCTCCGGGGATCATCGACGATCGTCAGCTTTGCGCGGCGGCCGGTGCAAACTGGAATCCGCTCGGCACGAGGCGTTCGGCGAGGGCAGCGAGCGTCCGGCGCGCAGCGCGGTGGCGCGACGCCAAGCGCATCAGCATCGGCCACTGCGCGGGCGCAACGACGGTGCCGAGCAGCGGCAGGAGACGGCGGCGGCCGGAGGCGTCGATCCATTTGCCGATGTCATCGGGCAGCGAATCGACGCTCGTGTCGGCGACGATACGTACCGCGACGCACGGAATACCTGCACCCGCGGCCACGGCGGCGATGGCCGCCGATTCCATATCGACTGCGGTCGCGCCGCACGACTCCGCGGCCGTGCGTTTCGCAACCGGCGATGCGAGAACTTCGGCGACGCTCACGAGCGTGCCCGTGTGAACGCGAAACGCGCCGCCGAGCGCGCGTTCGAGCGCCGCATGCCAGCGCGGTGCGGCGCGCCATTCTGGGCCCCCAATGCTGAATCCGCGTTCGGGCAGCACGACATCCCCGGGACGGAGGCGTGGGACGAGCCCGCCGGCGAGACCCCACGCGACGAGCGCATTCGCCCCCGCGGCGACTGCCGCGCGTGCTGCAGCGCGCGCCCGTGCCGGGCCGGGACCGCTCTGCAGAACGTCGATGTAGACGGCGCCGCGCGGCATCGTATCGAGCCCGACGCGCTCCGAGGCGAGCGCTGCAATCACGGCGACGCGTGCGGCGCGTGGCAGACCTTCTCCTGCGGCGCGCCCGAGCTCGGCCGCCATCACGAAACCTCGGTCGCCGCTCCGTAGCTTGCGCGCTCCCGCCACGAGTTTGGATTCGCGAGCGGCAAACCGTCGGCCGCGCGCGCAAAGATCATGCGCAATGCACGATTGCTCATGAGAGTGAGATTCGTCGTTACGACCGTCGCCGTGACGGTGCGGCGCGACACTTTGACTTCTGCGCCGGAAGTGAAGGCGGGATTGCGATGAATCTTGCGCAGCGTCATCACCGCAAGCCCAATGGCCCAAAAACAGAACTTGCGAATGCCCGCTTCGCGTTTCGGTATGAGACACGTGTATTCCATGGCGTCGCGCAAATGCGCATGGGCGACGCCCACGAGCTTGTTGAGCCCCGTGACGAACGCCTCGGATCGATGCTCCTCGTCGAGCGCCTCGAGGCGAAACTTGCCGTCGCCGAAGACGGACCGCGGGAGCCAACAGGCCTGGGCCTCGCGATCGTCCCAGATGTCCTTGAGTATGTTCGTCATCTGCAGGCCTTGACCGAACGACACGGCGAGCGCCATGAGGCGATCGCGGTTTTGGTTGATCTCAGCGCAATGCAGGCAAAAGAGTTGGGTCAACATCTCGCCGACGACGCCGGCGACGAAATAGCAGTACGCGCCCATTTCCTCGAGGTCGCGGAGCCCTTTCAGGCTCTTCTTGCGCTGGAACTCGGGCATTCCCGAGCACATGATCCGCACACAGCGAATCAGCGCGGCCTGCTGCTCCTGCGAGAATCCTTGTGTGACTCGGACGACCTTCGCGGTGTTGCGCACGAGATCGCGCTCATCGTCCAGCACGCGCGTCGAAAGCAACGGCGCGAGCTCCGCCGCGAACGCTTCTGCGGATTCCGCCCCTTCGACGACGCGAACGAAACGGTTGTGAAACAGCGATTTCTCGCCATTGCTCAAGGCCACGTCGTCCTCGATGGTGTCGGCGAGACGGCACAGCAGATAGGCATTCGTGACGACATCGGCGAGGCGCGCGGGAAGCGCCGGAATCGTCAATGCGAACGTTCTGGATACGCCGGGGAGGATCGCCGCCTGATACTCGAGATCTGCTCGTCTGGCACCGTCGAGTGGGCTAGCTTCGGCGTTCGAGTGCATGCGCGGCGCTGCGCCGGTGTTAGGATGACAAATAATGATAGCACGAGCCCTGCGAGACGCGGTCGCGACCCGGATCGATTCCTATCGAGACAGGGTTAATGGGCACCTCACGCACGTGCTCGCGCGCGGCACGGGGATGCCCACGCGGTTGCGCACAGCGATGGAGTACTCCGTGCTCGGCGCCGGCAAGCGCATACGGCCGTTGCTCGTTTACGCGTCGGGCGAGTTCGGCAACGTCGAGGTCGGCGCGCTCGATCCGATCGCCGCGGCCGTCGAGCTCGTGCACGCCTATTCGCTCGTTCACGACGACCTGCCGGCGATGGACGACGATGATCTGCGCCGCGGCCGCCCGACGACGCACCGCGCGTTCGACGAGGCAACCGCGATCCTCGCAGGCGATGCGCTCCAAGCGCTGGCGTTCGAGATACTCTGCGACGATCCGGTGTTGTCGGCCGCGCCCGCGAAGCAGATGCGCGTGATCGCCTGGCTTGCGCGCGCGATCGGCCCCGAAGGCATGGTCGGCGGACAAGCGCTCGATCTCGAGGCCGAGGGGCACCGCGTCGATGAGCGCGCGCTCGAGGATATCCATCGGCGCAAAACCGGGCAGCTGATTCGGGCGGCGATCATGATGCCGAGCGAGCTCGGCGACCTAACCGCGGAATCCAGACGATCGCTCGACGTCTTCGCGCGCGAGATCGGCCTCGTATTCCAAATTCGCGACGACCTGCTCGAGATCGAGCAAGACACGGCGACGCTCGGCAAGAACGCGGGCAGCGACGCGGCAAACCAAAAATCGACGTATCCGTCGGTCCTCGGCGCCGACGGCGCTCGCAAGCGCGCCGACGAGATCTACGCGCGTGCGCTCGCGGCGCTGCGCGCGGCCGGCGCGAACCACGACGGGCTCCTCGCGGTCGCGGACTTCATCCTGAAGCGTTCGTACTAATCCTTGGCTGTGGGAGCGGCTTTAGCCGCGACGCGAGTGCTCGCGGAGCTGGGGCGGGTGCGTGGGGGAATGGGGGCCGACGGCGAGTTCCCCGCGCGCCGACACCGCGAACTTACATAGGCGAAAGCCCTTCGTCGGCGCGGCGGGGATGTCTGAGCCGGAGCGCCCCCATCCCTCACGCGCTCGACCCAGCAACGCGCAAGAGTCGCGGCTAAAGCCGCTCCCACAGCCAAGGATTAGTAGGTGATGAGACTGTGGACGGGAATGTCCGCGAGCGCCGAGCGGCCGCGCAGGAACGCGAGCTCGATACAGAAGAGGCACGCCGCAACCTCGCCGCCCTGCTGGCGCACGAGCCGTGCGGTCGCGGCCGCCGTCCCGCCCGTCGCGATGACGTCGTCGACAATGAGATAGCGACGCTTCGGCTCGATCGCGTCGGCGTGCATCTCGACGTGATCGACTCCGTACTCGAGCTCGTAAGGCACGCTGACGACGGCGCGCGGCAACTTGCCCTTCTTACGCACCAATTGCAGCGGCAAACCGAGCTCGCGCGCGAGCGCGCCGCCGAAGAGGAACCCGCGCGACTCGATCGCGAGGACGCCGTGGGCGCGCAGGTCGCGCGCGTGACTCGCGAGGTGCTCGATCGTCGCGCCGAAGCCGCGCGGGCTCGCAAGCAGCGGCGTGATGTCCTTGAACACGATGCCCGGTTTAGGGAAATCGGGAACGTCCCTGATCAGCGAGCGAATCTCTTCGAGCGTCATACGCGGGTTTGCGATTGCCTGGCGGACGATGGCTGGGCCACAATGCCGCGCGAAACATAGTAGCAAAAGACCTGATCTCACCCATGAGTCTGTCGGAAGCTGCCGTCGGCGCCGCGGTGAATGCTCTCAACGTCGGCGGAAAAACGCTCGCTCGTCTCGGCATATCGGCGCCGTCGCTCGATGTCGAGCCGTTGCGCGCGGCGGCGCGCCGTCGCGCAGGCTTGGCGGACTTCGGCGCTTGGCCGATCGACGAGCCCCTCGAGCGGCTCATGCGTGCGTACCAGAACGAGGCCGCGTTGACGACGCTCGGGCGCGTCACCGTCCGCGAGCTCATCGTGAGTCTCTTGGAGAACCTGCTGCACCTCGAAGCCGAGCGCGCGCGCGCGCCGCGCATCGCGGATCGGAGAATCGAGGCACCCGTGTTCATCATCGGCCTACCACGCACGGGCACGACGCTCCTACACGGGCTCATGAGCGAGGACCCCGATAATCGTGTGCCGCGGACATGGGAGGTCATGTTCCCGGCGACGTTCCCGAACACCGAGCAGGGAATCGATTCCGCGCGCAAGCTCACCGCGTCGCGGCTCGCGTGGGCGAACCGACTCGCGCCGCAATTCAAAACTATCCATCCGATCGCTCCGGATCTCCCGCAAGAGTGCATTGCAATCACTGCCCAAGTCTTCATGAGCATTCAGTTCCACACGACTCACGACGTGCCGTCCTACGAGACTTGGTTCGAGCAAAATTCGCAGCGACTCGGATACGAGTTTCATTTTCGGTTGCTACAACATCTCGAGGAGCGCCGTCCCGGGCGGCGGTGGGTTCTCAAGGCACCGGGGCACTTGTTTGCGCTCGACGACCTGCTCGCGCGCTATCCCGATGCGAAGATCATTCAGACGCATCGCGATCCGCTGCGCGTCATGGCCTCGATGGCGAGCCACGCGACGGTGCTGCGCCGCGCCTTCAGTGATTCAGCCGTGCCCGAGCGGATCGCGGCGGATTGGACGGAGCGCTGGGCGCAAGCCCTGCGAAAATTCCTCGCGGTCCGCGACCGCAGTGCTGCGGAGCGGTTCCTCGATCTCGACTATGACGCCATCGAGAATTCGCCGCTCAAGACCGTCGAACGCGTCTATACGTTTCTCGGCTGGCGGCTATCCGCTGGCGCGCGCGCCGCGATGACGCGGTTCGTCGATGCGAATCCTAAAAACAAGCACGGCGTGCATCGTTACTCGCTCGCGGAATACGGCCTCGACCGCGACGCCGAGCTGCGCCGCTTCGGCGACTACTGCGCGCGCTTCAACATCGCCGTCAACGCTGACGGCTGACGCGGTCGCGGCTAAAGCCGCTCCCACAAGACCCAAACGCGCCTACCAGCCGCAGGTACGGCCTTCGTTCTGCTCCGCGAGGTACGCCATCAGCGGCGCGAAGTATTCGATGATCGCCGAGCCGTCCATCGTGCGCGTCCCCGTGAAGGCCTCGAGCGCCTCGGGCCACGGCCGCGACGCGCCGAGCTCGAGCATCGCATTCAATCGCGCGCCGACCTCGTGGCTGCCGTAGATCGAGCAGCGATGCAGCGGGACCTCGGAGCCCATCATCCGGCACGCCGCTTCGTGGAGCTGGAACTGCATGACGTAGGAAAGGAAATACCGTAGATACGGCGTGCTTGCGGGGATGTGGTACTTGGCGCCGGGGTCGAACGCATCGGCCGGCCGATCGCTCGGCGGGCGCAGACCCTGATAGCGCGCTCGCAGCTCCCACCAAAGGTCATTGTATCGCTCGGGCTCGACCGTCCCGCGCAGAACGCGCCACCGCCACTGATCGACGAGCAAGCCGAACGGCAAGAACGCGATCTTGTCGAGCGCTTGGCGCATGAGAAGGCCGACGTCGGCGGACGCGTCGGGGGCTTCGTCGATGAGCCCGATTTTGACGAGGTACTCGGGCGTGACCGATAGCGCAATGAAGTCGCCGACCGCCTCGTGGAACCCATCGTGCGCGCCCCCGCGAAACAGCGGATCCTGGTCTGCGTAGGCGCGTTGATAGAAGTTGTGCCCGAGCTCGTGATGCACGGTATTGAAGTCTTCGGCGTTGATCTCCGTGCACATCTTGATGCGCACGTCGTCACGCCCGTCGAGGTCCCACGCCGATGCGTGACATTGAACGTCGCGGTCACGCGGCTTCGTAATCAGGGATCGCTGCCAAAACGTCGCGGGCAACGGCTCGAACCCGAGCGACGTGAAGAATCCCTCGCCCGTGCGAATCATGTCCTCGGGCGTGAAGCCGCGCGCATTGAGAACCGCCGTTAGATCGATCCTCGAGGCCTCGCCCTCGGGCGCGACGAGGTCATAGATATTGCCCCACTGCTGCCCCCACATGTTGCCGAGGAGATCCGCGCGAATGAGGCCGGTCGCCGGCTGGACTTCGTCGCCGTAATGTTCATTGAGACGCGCTCTCACGTGACAATGCAGTGCCTTGTAGAGCGGCTCCACCTGCGTCCAAAGACGATCGACCTCCTCTTCCATGGCCACGGGGCTCATGCCATACCGCGAAAGCCACATCTCCGAGAGGTCCGTGAAGCCGAGCTCGCGCGCGCCTTCGTTGGCGATCTCCACCATGCGCGCATAACGGTCGCGCATCGGCACTGCAATCGTCTGCCACCCTTCCCAAACGGCCTCGAGCTCCGCCGGATCGCGCGACGAGTCGATGACGGTCTCCGCCGATTGCAAATCGAAGGTCTTTCCGTCGACCTCGAACTCGCCGCGCGCGTAGGTCGACGCGAGCCACGTCGAGATTTCCGCGAGCTCCTCGGCTGCGCCCGGGCGCGAGGGCGCCGGCAACGTGATTCCCGTGCGCAATATGTTCATCTTTCGCTCGAGATCCTCTGGGAGCGTCAGATTCTCGAAGCGTTTGGTTTCATTGGCGAGCGCAACCGCGCGCGTCGTGTCTTCGGCGTCGGTGCGGGCGGCGAGCCAATCCGTGTCGTCCGTGATGAAATTGGCCTGGACCCAGGCGATCCGGCTCGAGTACTCCAACCGATCGTCGAGCTCGGTTTCGGTCGCCGCGATGAAGCTTTGCGCATCGTCGACGGAGACTCGCTCCGAGCAGGCGTTGAGCAATATCAAGGTCGACAACGGTATTAGCGTCGTTCCGGGGCGCATAGTTCGACTCCAAGGCCTTTCGCCGAATGCGAATTCGTTGCAGCATATCCTCATCCGCGAGGCCGGCCAACAAGCGGGAAAAGGACGCTTATGGACCAGTATGTCGAGATTCGTGAAGCCTTGATCGTCAAGCGCGACGAGCTCGTCGCGCGGCTCGATAACATCAAGAGGAATCTCACGGGCGGACGCAGCGCGGATTCGCAGGAGCAAGCGCAGGAGCTCGAGAATGCCGAGGTCGTCGACGCGCTCGGCAACGAGGCGCGTCTGGAGTTATCGCGGATCGCAAAAGCGCTCGACCAAATCAAGAACGGCGTCTACGGCAATTGCGTCGATTGCGGGGAGACGATTCCGATGGCCCGCCTCAAAGCTTATCCCTTCGCCGCCCGCTGCATCCGCTGCGCCACCGCCGAAGAGGACCGCACGCGCCGCCCTTAGCGGTTCTTTAGGCTGCGCTCGCGCGCGCCGCCCGCGTCACCGCAGGCGCAACGGCCGCAACGCGCCACTGCTCTAGGAGAGACGCGCGCTCCGAGTCGTAGGCGGCAACGGCTGCTGCTTTGACCGGTCCGAACCCGCGCACGCCGTCCGGCAGCGCCGCGATCGCGACCGCCAGGTCGAGCCGGCGCGCGTCGAGCTCGGCGACGAGCCGGTCGAGCACGTGTTCGTACTCGGCGACTAGGCGCCGCTCCATGCGTCTCTCTGCCGTCCACCCGAACGGGTCCCAGGGCGTCCCGCGCAGGCGTTTCAGCGGCGCGAGCACGCGCAAGAGCCCGAGCACCCAGCCGCCGAGCTCGTACTTCCCCGGTCGGCCCGTATTGGGGTCGCGGCGCGCGATCACGGGCGGCGAAAGGTGAAACTTGATCTTGAAGTTGCTGCCGAAATTGCGGCGCAGCGTCGCGAGAAAGTCCGTGCGCGTATACAGACGCGCGACTTCGTACTCGTCTTTGTAAGCGAGAAGCTTGAAATAGTTGCGCGCGACGGCCTCCGCAAGACGCTGACTCCCCGGTACAGCTCGCGTCTCGAGCGCCGTAATCTGCGCGACTCGTTCCCGATACCGATCCGCGTACGCCTTGTCTTGGTAGTCTTCGAGAAACGCGGCACGGCGCGCCACGGTCTCTGCGAGCGAACGCGATCGCGGCACGCTCTCGTCGGTTGTTCCGCTCGCAAGATCCTCGACTTCGCGCGGATTCTCGGCTGCGTAGCGCCCCCAATCGAACGCGAGCTTATTCTCGGTGACGTTGACCCCATAGAGCTCGAGTGCGCGATAGAGCGATGCGCCAGTCAGCGGCAACAGACCTCGTTGAAACGCGAACCCGAGCATGAAAACGTTGGCGCCTATGCTGTCGCCGAGCAGCGCCGACGCGAGCCGCGTGGCTTCGATTTTGTAAAGCCGATCCGCGCGGCAACGGCTGCGGAGCTCATCCAGCAGCAGCGCGCTCGGAAACTGAAAATCGCGATCGCGAATAAAGTTCGGCGGCATCTCCTCGTGCGTGTTGACGATGACCGTCGAACGGTCCGGCGCGAGCATGGAGAGCGAGTCGGTGTCGGCGGCCACCATGAGGTCGGCGCCGAGCAGAAGATCGACGTGCCCCGCCGGCGTGCGCATGCCGTGGACGCGCTCGCGGTCGGCGGCGATGCGCACGTGCGAAAGCACCGCGCCGAAACGCTGCGCAAGACCCGTCTGATCGAGCTGCAGCACGACCCTGCCTTCGAGGTGCGCGGCAAGACCGATGAGCCCGCTCGCCGTGACGACTCCCGTGCCACCGATGCCGGCGATCAAAATGTTGTAGGCGGAGCCTAAGTCGGCGGGCGTCGGCGCCGGCAGGTTCGGCAGCATTTCGCCCGCGAGCGGCCGTGGCGGGTTGCGCGTCGCGCCTTCGAGCGTCACGAAGCTCGGGCAGAACCCTTCCAAGCAGCTGAAGTCCTGGTTGCACGCGGATTGGTTGATGTGCCGCTTGCGCCCGAACTCGGTCTCGTGCGCCATCACGGAAAGGCAGTTCGACTGGACGTTGCAATCACCGCAGCCTTCGCAGACGAGATCGTTGATGACGACGCGCCGATTCGGCGCAGCCACGATGCCGCGCTTGCGCTTGCGCCTCAGCTCCGCGGCGCACGTCTGGTCGTAAATGATCGCCGAGACGCCCGGCTTCTCGCGGAGCTCGCGCTGGAGCCGATCGAGCTCGCGGCGGTCGTGCACCGACACGCTGCCCGGCAGCTCGCGGTTGCCGGCGTGCTTCTCGGGATCGTCGCTGACGATCATGATGGGTGCTACGCCTTCGGCAACGAGCTGCTGCGCGACATTCGCGACCGTGAAGCCCCCTTCGACAGGCTGCCCACCCGTCATCGCGACCGCATCGTTGAAGAGAATCTTGTAAGTGATGTTGACGCCCGCAGCGACGGCGGCACGAATCGCGAGCAGCCCCGAATGCGCGTACGTGCCGTCGCCCAAGTTCTGAAACACGTGCGGCGTCGTCGTGAAAGGCGCTTGACCGATCCACGTGACGCCTTCGCCGCCCATCTGCGTGAACGTGATCGTGTCGCGGTCCATCCAGGCAGCCATGTAATGGCAGCCGATTCCGGCGATCGCGCGGCTGCCTTCGGGCACGCGCGTCGAGGTGTTGTGCGGGCAACCGGAGCAGAAGTGCGGGAGCCGGCGCGTATCCCTGGGAATGGCGGCCAGGTGTTTCTCCTGGAGCTCCAGAAAACGCACGCGCTCGGCGACGTCGGGGCTCGAATAGAACCTTTCCATGCGCCGTGCGAGCACGCGCGCAATGCGCGCCGGCGTGAGCTCGCCGCTCGGCGGCAGGATCCATTCGCCCTGCTCGTCTTGCTTGCCGATGATCAGCGGGCGCAGCCGCGCCTGCCAGTTGTAGAGCTGCTCCTTGAGCTGGCTCTCGACGACGCCGCGTTTCTCCTCGACGACGATGATCTCGGGAAGCCCCTCGGCGAACGCGCGAATGCCGTCGGGCTCGAGCGGCCAGCTCATGCCGACCTTGAAGAGCTTGATGCCGATCTCCCCGGCCCGGCGCCGCGAGATCCCGAGATCCTCGAGCGCCTGGAGCACGTCGAGGTGCGCCTTGCCCGTCGTCACGATACCGAGCTCTGGCGCTCGCGAGTCGATGACGGTGCGATTCATTTGGTTCGCGCGTGCGAAGGCGAGCGCCGCATTGAGCTTGTAGCGTTGCAGGCGGAATTCCTGATCGTTCGGCGGGTCCGGCCAGCGAATGTTGAGCCCGCCCGGAGGCATCTCGAGCTCGGGCGTCAGAATGCGGACCTCGGCGCGCGCGAGCGCAACGGTCTGCGTTGCGTCGGCTGTCTCTTGGATGACCTTGAATCCGACCCAGCAGCCGCTGAAGCGCGAGAGCGCGAACCCGAGTATGCCGAGATCGACGAGCTCCTGGACGTCGGCCGGGTTCAAAACCGGCATCATCGCGTCGATGAACGCGTACTCGCTCTGATGCGGCAGAGTCGAAGACTTGCACGTGTGGTCGTCGCCTGCAGCGACGAGCACACCGCCGTACTTGGCCGTGCCGGCCGCGTTACCGTGCTTGAATGCGTCGCCCGAGCGATCCACGCCCGGGCCTTTGCCGTACCAGAGCGCAAAGACGCCGTCGTGGCGGCTGCCCGGGAATAGGCCGACTTGCTGCGTGCCCCAAATCGACGTTGCGGCGAGGTCCTCGTTGAGCCCGGGCTGGAAGCGAATGCTCGCGGGCTCGAGAAACTGGCGAGCGCGCCAGAGCTCGCGATCGAGGCCGCCGAGCGGCGACCCGCGGTAGCCGGAGACGAAGCCCGCAGTGTCGAGGCCTGCGGCCGCATCGCGGCGTCGCTGCATCAACAGCAAGCGTACGAGTGCCTGCAGTCCCGTGAGATAAAGCGTGTCCGATTCGAACCGGTAGCACTCGTCTAGGCTGCTGATGTTACGTAGCTGCATTCGAACGCCTAAGCCCAGTGCCCCACCCCGCGGACCGACAGCGCGTCGCTATTATGGTCCATTTAGACGTTCGGGTGCGCATCGAGCGCGCGACGCAGCAGGCTGGCGTCGACGTTGCCGCCGCTGACGACGATCGCGATCGCCCCGGAGGAGCGCCGCGGTTGCTTGAGCACGGCGGCAAGTCCGACGGCGCCCGAAGGCTCGGCAACGAGCTTGAGGTGAGTCGCTGCAAAGGCGACCGCGCGCATGACCTCGCCGTCGTCGACGCTGACGCCCCCGGCAAGCAGGTCCTTCGCGATCGCAAACGGAATGGCGCCGGGTGCTGCGGCCTGCAGGGCATCGCAAACCGTTCGCCGTGACGGGCCGACGAACTGCCGCGTGCCCGCGGCGAGCGACTTCGCCATGTCGTCATAGCCTTCGGGCTCGACGGCATGGACGGCGCAGTCGCGATACGCGGCGCGGAGCGCAAGTGCGCACCCGGCGACGAGTCCGCCGCCGCTGCACGGCACGTAGACGTCCTTGAGCTCGATGTTGCGCGCGCGCGCGGCAGCCGCAAGCTCGAGACCCACGGTCCCCTGGCCCGCGACCACGTCGGCGTGGTCGAACGGCGGCACGAGCACGGCCCCGCGCGCCGCGACGATGTCGCCGGCCATCTTCTCCCGATCGTCGCGGTAGCGATCGTAGGAGACGATTTCCGCGCCGAGCTCCCGCGCGCGCTGCGTCTTCGTCTCGGGCGCATCTTTTGGCATGACGACCGTGGCGCGCACGCCCAACCACTTCGCGGCGAGCGCGACGGCCTGAGCGTGATTCCCCGATGAATAGGCAACGACGCCGTTCCGCCGCTCGTCGTAGCTCAAGGAAAGCATGCGATTCAATGCACCGCGGATCTTGAAACTGCCGCCGAGCTGCAGGGATTCGGCCTTGACGAGAACGCGCACGCCGCAAAGCTCGTTGAGCTGCTCCGACTCGAGCACGGGTGTATCGAGAAGCCAGCCGCCGAGCCGCTGACTCGCCGCCACAACGTCATCGATCGTCGGCACGACGTTCTGCATGGGAGGGATGTTAATGTACTCGCGCGCAGCGTGCCGCGGCACAAGCAACGAGCCATGGTCCAACTCGACAATGTCGATGTGAAAATCGCCGGTACGACGATCCTGCGCGGCATCGATTGGCGGCTCGAGCCCGGCACGTGCTGGGGCGTCATCGGCGCGAATGGCAGCGGCAAATCCACGTTTCTCGCCCTCGTCGCCGGCGAGCTCTGGCCGGCGCCGCACCGAGGCTCGCGCACCTACGATTTCGGTCGGGGCCCACAGAGCGACGCCGTCGAAGCGCGCCGCGCCATCACGCTCGTCGGGCACGAGCTCCAGGATCGCTACGTCGGCCGCGGCTGGAACTTCAGGGTCGAGGACGTCGTGCTTTCGGGGACGACGCGCACCGACATTCCACGCCGGAACGCCGCGGCAACCGACCGCAATCGCGTCGGCGCGCTCTTGCAGGAGCTCAAGCTCGGCCACCTCGCCGCGCGGCGCTTCCTCGAGCTCTCGCGCGGCGAGCAGCGGCGCGTGCTCATCGCGCGTGCGCTCGCGTTCGCGCCGCGCATTTTGCTGCTCGACGAGCCTGCGAGCGGGCTCGACGCCAGCGCTCGCGCCGACTTGAACGAGCTCATCGCGCGCGCCGCGGCGACGACGGCGGTCGTGATTTCCGCGCACGCAGCCGGCGATCTGCCGGGAGCCGTGAGCGACGTGCTCATGCTCGCCGCCGGCGCCATCGCGGCGCGCGGCTCACGTGCGCAATTCGTGGGCGCAGGCGCCGCAACGACCGAGCACGGAACGCATGCTTTCAATGCGCGCGCGTCTAGCTCGGAGCCGGCGCTCGTCGAGATGGAGCACGCGGACGTTTGGCTCGGCGGCCGCCGCATTCTCGCAGACGTGTGCTGGCGGCTCGAATCCGGCGAGCACTGGCTCATCACCGGCAGGAACGGAGCGGGCAAGACCACTTTTCTCAGACTTCTTCACGGCCAATTGCGCCCCGCGCGCGGCGGGACGTTGCGGTGGCCGGCCCTCGAAGACCCGCGTGGGAGCAGCCGGGATTCTCGTCGGAGCGGCGCCAGCCGCGACGGTTGGCCCAACGTCTGGCGGTTGCGTCGGCAGATCGGCTACGTCTCGGCGGAGCTGCAGGCGGAGTACCGATACGCGGCAACGGTTCGCGAGTGCATTGCGTCGGGCCTCGACTCGAGTATCGGCCTCACGCGCAGGCTCGCGGCCGACGAAGAAGACGCGACGCGCGAGCTGCTCGAGCGGTTCGCGCTCGAGAATTTCGCAGCTCGGCCGCTAACGACGCTCTCCTACGGTCAGATGCATTGTGTGCTCCTTGCGCGCTCGCTCATCAACCGGCCGCGTTTACTGCTGCTCGACGAGCCCTGGCAAGGCCTCGACGCGGCCACGCGCTCGCTCGTCTGCCGCGTTCTCACAGCAGCGATGGCGAGCGGGCTCCAGCTCGTGTGCGTCTCGCACACGGGGGCTCTCGATATCGACTACACGAACGTTGCCGAGATTGCCGACGGCCGCATCGAAACACGCCGCCTCAGGTGTGCCGGTGGGGCCGGCGAACCTCGCGGAAGTTCAGCCAGTGGGCGGCCGCGAGAACGAGACTGCCGAGCACGCTGACGCCGACCTCGACGCTCGTGGCCCAGGCCGTATGTCCCCAGAGCGCCGCTGCGGCGAGCACGGAAACACCCAATGCGCCGAGCAATACGATCCAGATGTGACGATGGGCGTGCAGACCGAGCCCGAGGCCGACGATGCTCGTCGGCACGACGAACCACAGCATGAGGCTGTGAAAATGCGTCTCCGAGCCGAACGAGATCGCGGCGAGCGGCAGGAACGCGACGAGCAAGGGGACCGCGAGGCAATGAACGAGGCACACGCCGGACAGCGCGATCGCGATTTGGTCGAAGAGGTGGCGCGAAAAAATCATGCGGCGGCAGGCGGCGATACGGCCGGGGAGCATACCGCAGTTTGTGGCATGATTGGACACACACACTCGTGGACCTCAACGACAAAGTTGCGCTGATCACGGGCGCCGCGCGCGGGCTCGGTGCCGCGATGGCGCGTGCGCTCGCCGCACGGCGCTGCGCTCTCGCGCTCGTCGATCGCGACGCCGCGGCGCTCGCCGGCGTGCGCGCGGAGCTCGCCGCGACTACGACGGCACGTGCCTACACAGTCGACGTCGCCGCCGAAAGCGAGGTGATCGCTCTGTACGAACGCGTCACCGCCGATTTCGGCGCGCTCGACGTGTCCGTTGCCAACGCCGGCATCCTCCGCGACGGCTTGCTCGTCAAGGCCAAAGACGGCGTCGTTCAGGACAAGCTGTCGCTGCAGAATTGGCAAGCCGTCATCGACGTCAACCTCACGGGCGTGTTTCTGTGCGGACGCGAGGCCGCCGAGCGCATGGTGCGGCTCGGCCGCGGCGGATGCATCGTCAACATTTCGAGTATCTCGCGGCACGGCAACTTCGGGCAGAGCAACTACTCGGCGGCCAAAGCCGGCGTCGCCGCGCTCACGGTCGTTTGGGCGAAGGAGCTCGCGCGCCACGGGATTCGGGTCAACGCGATCGCCCCGGGCTTCGTGCGCACGGAGATCCTGGCCGCAATGAAGCCCGAAGCGCTGGCGAAGACCGCGGCACTGGTCCCGGCCGGCCGGCTCGGCGAGCCGCACGAAATCGCCCATACGCTCCTATATATCCTCGAGAACGACTATCTGAACGGCCGGGTCATCGAGGTCGACGGCGGGCTTAGGCTGTAGAATGTGACTTATGTCGCATTGCCCCCTGGGGGCCTGTGCCAGGATATTGCTTGAATTCTCAAGGAGTTTGCCCGCCATGATGAAGCGAATACTCGCGCTTGCGCTGTTTGTCCCGGGTGTCGCGCTCGCCCAGGACAACGAGGTCAGCTACGACTACTTCGATTTCGACTACCTCGCCTCGACGTGGGACTTGGCCGGTCCGGGGGACGATTCGAGTGGTTTCGGCGCCAAGTTCTCAATCGACTTCAGCAGCCGTTACTTCATGTTCGGCGACTACCACGCCTGGGAGATGGATGATCCCGTCGTCGGTGACCCGGGCTCCGTCGCAAAGACCATCGGCCTCGGCAAGGCCGGCAAATTCGGCCAACGCTGGAGCCTCTACGGCGGCGTCGGATTCCGGTCCCTGGATCTCGACGTCGGCACGGGAAACATGCAGGAGGAAGGCGCAGTGGTCATCGGCGGCGCGCGCCTCCGCTTCGCCGACACGTTCGAAGTCCGCGTCGGCGCCGAGTATGCCGACGTCGTCAGCACGGCCATGTCGGGCATCATCGGCGAAGCTTCGGTCATCGCGGGGTTCGATCTCCACATGACCGACGTCGCGGCGATCACGATGGAGATCAAGGAGAACGAGGAGAACGTGACCTCGTGGAGCGTGGGCATTCGCTTCTATCCGACCAAAGAGACGAACCAACTGCGCCAGCGTCGCTAATCGACTCTGCACGAGCGGCTCTAGCCGCGATCTTGAATGAGAAACGCCGCTCCCTCTCGGGAGCGGCGTTTGCTTTTGCGCGACTAGAAATTTAGCCCGTCAACCCGTATACGCACGCTCGCCATGCGCCGTGATGTCGAGCCCTTCGCGCTCGTGCTCCTCGCTCACGCGCAGCCCGATGACGAGCTTCACGATGTAGAAGGAGATAAACGCGACGATCGCCGTCCAGAACGTCACGAGACCAACGGCTTTAGCCTGAATCCAGAGCTGCGCGCCGATGCCGCGCGAGGTCGCTGCAGCCGTGACCCAGTCCGCCACGAGACCAGGACCGCCGAGACTCGGGTGATTGAACACCCCGGTTAGGAGCGCGCCCAAGATACCGCCAATCGCGTGGACGCCGAAAACGTCGAGCGCGTCGTCTGCGCCGATCATCTTCTTCAGGCCCGTGCAGCCCCACAGACACACGACGCCAGCCGCAAGACCGATCACGAACGCGCCGGGAATCCCGACGTTGCCTGCGGCCGGGGTAATGGCGACCAGACCCGCGACTGCGCCTGAGGCGGCACCGAGCATCGAAGGCTTACCCTTGAAGAGCCACTCGGCGAACATCCAGCTCAGCACCGCGCATGCCGTCGCGAGGAATGTGTTCATGAACGCGAGAGCTGCGAAATTGCCTGCCTCGAGCGCCGATCCCGCGTTGAATCCGAACCAGCCGAACCACAGCAACGACGCGCCGATCATCGTCATCGTCAAGTTGTGCGGCGCCATCGCCTCTCGGCCTAGCCCCACGCGCTTGCCGAGCACGAACGCGCCGACGAGGCCTGCGACACCGGCGTTGATGTGGACGACCGTGCCGCCCGCGAAGTCGAGGGCACCCCACAGCCAGATCTTGCCAGCGAGCGCGTCCATCGCTTGTGCGACGCCGGGCTCCGCCGTGTATGCGTCCGGCCCCATCCAGAACCACACCATGTGCGCGACTGGCGCGTAGCTAAACGTGAACCAGAGCACCATGAAGAGCAACACCGCGGAGAACTTGATGCGCTCGACGATGGACCCAAGGATCAGGCAGCACGTGATCGCAGCAAACGTCGCTTGGAACCCCACGAAGACGAGCTCGGGTATATAGACGCCCTTGCTGAACGTAGCCGCCATCGAAAAGATACCCGTGGCCGAATCGAAGGTACCCTTCAAGAACAGCCGATCGAGTCCGCCGAAGAACGGGTTGCCGGCCGTGAACGCGAGCGAATAGCCGTACACGCACCAGAGCACCGTGATCAGCGAGAACGTTACGAACACCTGCATGAGCACCGACAGCATGTTCTTGCTGCGGACGAGTCCGCCATAAAACAATGCGAGCGCCGGCACGGACATCGCCAGCACCAGCGCCGTCGACGTCAGCATCCACGCCGTATCGCCCTTATCGGGAACGGGCACATCCTGCGCGAACGCGAGGGCCGGTCCTAAGGCCGCGACTATCGCGGTGAGCCAATGCATCGGCCGCAGGGCTGGCGCCGCGGCGGCTAGTTTTTGCAAAGCTTTCATCTTTGTTTTCCTCTTAGAGTGGCTCAAAGCGCCGCGTCGCCGGTTTCACCGGTCCGGATCCGCACGGCGTTCTCGAGCGGCGAGACGAATACCTTGCCGTCGCCGATCGAGCCCGTCGCCGCGGCCGCAATGATCGCTTCGACAGCCTGCTCGACGAGCGCGTCCGGCACGGCCACTTCGACTTTTGTTTTCGGGACGAAGTCCACGGAATATTCGGCGCCGCGATAGAGCTCGGTGTGGCCCTTTTGCCGCCCGAACCCTTTCACCTCCGTGACGGTCATGCCTTGGACGCCTGCTTCGCCGAGCGCTTGGCGAACGTCCTCGAGCTTGAACGGCTTAATGACTGCCGTAATGAGTTTCATAAATACCTCGATAGCGTTTTCATCGTTGTGGAGTCACTCTCCGCCGATTCCGAAGGTCTTCTTGACGCCAAAAACGAGGGCATAGTCGGCTAGTGCCTCGACTGTACCGACGAAGTCATCCGGGTTCGCGACGACGAGATCGTCGCTGAACGTGACCGCAATCGACAAATCGACGCCGAGATCTTCGAGACTGTGCACGTAGCCGATCTCGAAATATTCGGGGTCGCCGGTGGTGAGGAAATCTCCGAAGTCATCGCCCCAAGTGGCGAACTTGTAATAGGGGCCCTTCTCCGGCGAAATCGTGATTGACGTGAACGTGTAGTCGTACGGCGTGCCGAACCCGTCCCACTCGCCGATCGCAACGTCTAGGGCGAAAATGCCGTAGCCGACGCCGAGATTGACCTCCTGGTAGGTATCGTCGAAATCGTCGGTGTAGTAGTACCCCGTGAAGCCGATCTTGTAGGTAAAGTCCTCACCGCCTGCAAAACCGAAATACAGGTCCGTTTCCAGACCGAGACCAACGTCAGCGCCCCACGTGCCAACATAGAGGCCGCTGTCGGTGGCATAGTCGATACCGGCATAGGCCGAGGAATCTTCCTGAAAGATGCCGCGGAAAATGTACTCACTCGACCAGCCGGCGTTGGCACTGGCATCGGCCAACGTAACGGCGGGAATGGCTGCGGTTGTGAGCAACGCCGAAGTGGCTAGAATCTTCTTGTACATGGCGCGTGGTCTCCTTGAAGTTGCGCGTTGTGTGTAGACAAGGCCGGCCACTGCAGCTTCCGTGCCAAGCCAAGGAGCCCGCGAGATCAAGGCTTGCGCTAAATGGGTGCGGGTGAACGAAGCGTCAGCGCACTACGTTGGTGCGTGTATTGCACCCACTTGGCGCGCGAACGGATTGAACGGAGGGCGGAGAGGCCCTAGCGGAAGCCCTTAACGGTGGTTGTACGGATCAAAGCCGCCGCCCTCATCGACTTCGAAGCTCGCGGACAGCGTTTCGCGAGTGCCGCGGCGCTTGGGGTCCTGTTGCTTGGAGTCTTTTTGGGACTTCGCGTCTTTTTCGCCCTTCGCGACCGGTACTTTCCGCGTCGACTCGAGCTCGAGCGAGGCGTTGTCGAGACGCTGGAGCACGACCGACGTGCTGTCGAGCTGCTCGTCCTTCCACTGCCAGACGTTGCGGCCATTGGAATCCACGACAACGCCGCCGGCTTCCGACTGCCGGACAGGAATCAAGAGCTTCTGCGTCGGATCATGGGTCATGATCTGTCAAACCCGATCATGCACGGACCTTACGTCGCGCGATGTTAGCCTGGGTTGCCCCGA
The DNA here is from genome assembly GCA_036555065.1 of Gammaproteobacteria bacterium. Lineage (GTDB taxonomy): Bacteria > Pseudomonadota > Gammaproteobacteria > Steroidobacterales > Rariloculaceae > DATBLZ01. Next base: position 53,550 of record DATBLZ010000166.1, on the reverse strand, counting down.
AGTGCAGCTAACCACTTCACGTCCGTGAGCCGCCGGAAGCCGGGCCGAGCCACCCGCAGGTCCGCGCAAGCGGCCGCTCCCCGACGGTTTTACTGTATATAGAATCAGTATACACTGCGCGCGTGGGCAGCGTAGATCGCAAGTCCGTCCAAAAAGGCCGCGGCGCCGCGTCGAAGCCGGCTGGACGCTTCGCGTCCACCCACGCCGAGGCCGACGATGACGGCTGGGGGATCCTCGAGGAACCCTTGCCGCCGCTCGCGACCACGGTCCAACCCGACGCGTCGCGCACCATCATCGCCCGCAACCAATCGCCCGACATTCCGTTCACGCAGTCGATCAACCCGTATAGGGGCTGCGAGCATGGATGCCCTTATTGCTACTCTCGGCCAACGCACGCGTATCTCGACTTGTCGCCGGGCCTCGACTTCGAGACGCGGCTCTTCTACAAGCCGGACGCGGCACAATTGCTCAAGAAGGAGCTCGGTGCGCCCGGTTACGAATGCTCGCCGATCGCGCTCGGCACGAATACGGATCCTTATCAACCCATCGAGCGCGAGTACGGCGTCACGCGCGCGATCCTCGAAATGCTGTCGGCGCTCAATCATCCGACGACGATCGTCACGAAGGGCGCTGCGCTCATCGCACGCGACATCGATCTGCTTGCGAGCATGGCCGAGCGCAATTTGATCGCAGTCTCGATCAGCATCACGACGCTCGACAGCGAGCTCAAACGCACGCTCGAGCCGCGCGCGGCTGGCCCGGCCTCCCGGCTCGCCGCCGTGCGCAAGCTCACCGAAGCGGGCGTGCCCGTCGGCGTCATGGTCGCGCCCGTGATACCGGTGCTCACGGATCACGAGCTCGAGAGCATTCTCGAAGCCGCCGCCGGCGCAGGTGCGAAAACGGCCGGCTACGTGATGCTGCGTCTGCCTTTTGAGGTCAACGCGCTCTTCCAGGAGTGGCTGCGAACGCATGCGCCGCTCAAGGCCGAGCATGTGATGGCGCGCGTACGTGAGCTGCGCGGCGGACGCGACAACGACCCGCGCTTCGGCTCGCGGATGCGCGGTGAGGGTATCTATGCGGATCTCTTCCGCAAGCGTTTCGAGGTGGCGTGTCGCCGCTACGGGCTCAATAAGGAACGCCGCGAGCTCGACACGAGTCGGTTCGTGCCGCCGGCCGGGGCAAGCCCCCAGCTTTCGTTGCTATAGCAATTGAGGGCTCGCCGCTGCAGTTATCTGATCGAGCCCAGCGGCAACTGCCATGCATCGTCGGTAAAGTCGGCGATCCAGTTTTCGCAATGGCCTCGGAGTTTCGCGCCGACACCGATAAAACCCCAGGCGGCCTTGCGGCTCGCTTCCAGATCCCAGAGGCCATCGCCGACATAGATCGCGTGCTTCGAATCCCCGCCGAGTCGACGGAGGCACGTCGTCATGATCTCGACGCGATCGGCGCTGTCGTCACTCGACGCGATCACGAGGCTCTCGGCCGGGAAGCCCGCGCGCTCGAGCTTCATTCGGGCCGTGTGCCCCCAACCGCCGGTCGCCACGCCGACTTTGTAGCCACTCGACTGTAAACGCTCGAGCGCGTCTATTGCGCCGGCGATAGCAACGCACGCGCCGCCGCTTGTGAGATAGCGTTGCACGAGCGAGCCGAAGAGATTGCGAACTTCCGCCATAACCCGGTCCGCATCGGCCACGCCGACCTCTTCGACGACCTGCGCGAGGACTCCGGCATCGGTGACGTGCCGATATGTCTGCCAGGAGCTATCGAGCTCGACGTCGCCGAGCACCTTACGGACGGCTGCAATGTATAAGTCGCCGTCAAACGCATCCGAGTCGACCAACGTGCCGTCGAGGTCGAACACCACCGTTGGTAGGAGCTGATGGCGCACGGCGCAGGGGTCGCTGGCTGACGCCGCTTCTACGAAGAGCTCTGCAGCACGCTGAGCGCCTGCGCGTGGAGCTCGCGCGTGCCTGCGGCTACGACGGCACCGCCCGAGAGCGGCGCGTGCCCCTCCCAATCGGTGACAACGCAACCGGCGCCTTCGAGGATCGGAACAAGGGGGACGATATCGAATGGCTTCAAGCCGGTTTCGACGACGAGATCGATGAAGCCCGCGGCGAGCATCGCGTAGTTGTAGCAGTCCCCGCCATAGCGGCACATGAGGCACCGCTTCGCGAGCGCGTGAAACCGGTCGGCAGTGACGCCCTGAAACATATCCGGTGTCGTGCTCGCGAGCGCGGCTTGCGCGAGCGTAGGCGTAGGCCGCGAGCGCAAGCGCTGTCGGCCGGCTCCCGTGATGAGCCAGCTCCCGGAAGGCGCACCGAAAAAAACTTCCTCGAGGAACGGCTGACTCAGCAAGCCGAAAATCGGTTTGCCTGCTTCCGTGAGTCCTACGAGCGTCCCCCACAGCGGCGAGCCCATCATGAACGAGCGCGTGCCGTCGATCGGGTCGATGAACCACGTGAACCGCGATTCCGGTCGGTCGCTGCCCTCCTCTTCGGCGACGATGCCGTGCTCGGGGTAACGTTCGTTGATCATCTTGCGTAGCACCGTCTCGATCGCGCGGTCGGCGGTCGTGACGGGATCGAAACCGCCGGCGTCTTTATTCTGAACGGAGAAAGCGTTCCGAAAGTATGCGCGCGCAATGCCGCCGGCCGTATGGCCGAGCTCGAGCGCGAAATCTTCGAGCTCCAAGTGGAATTTGTCGCGCGCCGGCATGGCGCGCAATTATGCCTTCAGCGCAGTTAGGCCGGGAAGAAATCGATCGGCTTCGTCGTCGTGATCGTAGCGACGTCTTTGGCTTCGAATTGGAACAGCATCACGCGTTGGACGAGCTTTTGCTCGAGATCCGGATCGCCTAGCTCGGATGAAACGATCTCGCATGCCGTTACGACGCCTGCAGGGCTGATCGTCAGACGCAGCACGACTTTTCCCTCGAGCGCCGGGTTTTCGCGCAACGCGCGGTTGTATAACGCGTAGATTGCGCCCTTGTTGCGGTCGAATACGCGCTCGATCTCCTCGCGGCTGCGCGACGGGCTTGCATCGGCGCCCGCGCCGGACCCGCCGACTACTCCGCCGCCATCGCCGATCTCGGCAACGGGGCTCTCGACTTGTGTCGTCGACCGGCCTGCAAGACCGCTGCCGCCGGTATTGCGGCTCAGCGCGGCCGTGTTGATGCCGCCACTCGACGTGCCGACGCGCGACGTGATCAATGACCGCTCGGCTACCGGACTTGCTCCTGGGCCCGGTGCGCCCGAGCCGCCTGCGCCGGGATCGTCGACCAAGTCCGCTTGGCCGAGACGCTCGAGGCTGTCATTGTCGCGCAACGCCGCGAGCTCTTGCGCGAACGGCAATAGGCCCGCGACGCTCGCGCGCTCGCGCGCCTGCTGAACGGTATCGACGGGCACGGGCGGAGGCTCGACGATCGGCTCGGGCTCGGGCTCGGCGCGCTCTTCGACGACGGGCACCGGCTCGGGCTCCACGATTTCGTCGGGCACGGGCTCCTCAGTCACTACCGGCGGCGGTGGCGGCGGCGGCAGCCGCTGCTGCTCCATGACGAGGCGCGCCAGACGCTGCGGAATTTCCTCGTCGGCCGCTTGCTGCTCCGGCACGGGCAAGAACCACAGAATCAGCGCGATCAAAGCCACCGTGCCCACGGTGATCGTGAGCTTGCGCCTGAAGTCGCGCTCCTGCTCCTCGCCGGTCGACCACGGGAGATCGTAGACTCGGTACATTGCGACCGCGGTCGTCATGGCCGTGGGTTAGCCTCCGACCGCCGCAGACTGCGCGCCTTCGGGATCCTTCTGCATCACCGCGAGCGACAGCTGCCCGTAGTCGGCGTCCGTGCAGGTCGCCATGATTTTCTTGAGCAGGCTATAGGGCAAATCCCTGTCGCCGAGAATCGTTACTTCTCGGTTTGCGATGTCGTCGCGCGCGTCTTGACTCAAGACGCGATCGTTCTGTTTCAGAAGCGCGACTTTCAGCTCCGGAATGATGAGCGTGTTTCTCGCCATGATCTCGGCGACTCGGCCGACGACTTCGCCTTGCACGAGCACCTCGTCGGGCGTGACGAGAACGACGACCGTCTCGCGCGGCTTCGTCTGCGAGATCGATTCGGGCAACACCACGTCCGTCGAGCTCTGCAGAACCTCGGCATCGCCCGAATGAACGAGCAGGAAGAACACGAGGATCGTGAAAATGTCCATGAGCGACACGAGGTTAAGACCGCCGCCCGCCTTGTGGCGAGCATGGTGACGTTCCATGCGCGCAGCACGACCGCTGTACTTCATGTCAGTTCACCACCGCGTCGCCGATCGAGATTTCCGGAAAGAGCTCGTATTGGACGAGCGCGTTGGTCGCTTCGCTTCTGCGCTCGACGACACGGACCGTGTCCATGACCTCGACGATTGCCTGGTACTCGATATCGGGCTCGAGGAGCAATGTCGCATCGACCTTATCGGGAAACTGTTGCTTTACGCGCTGCAGGAAGGCCCTAAGCTTCTCGAGGTCGTAGCCCGAAGCGATGTTCTCGATGCGGCTCAGACGCCCGGCGTTGCGGTCGGCGACCTCGATGCGCTTCTCGCGCACCGTGATCTCGAGCTGGAACTCGGGCGGTTGGTCGGGATTCGCGGACTCGGAGCCCGGCAGATTGAGCTCGAGCACCGTGAGTCGCGAGAACACGGCCGTAATCAGCAGAAACGGCACGAGCGCGACCATGAGATTCATGAACGCCGTGATGTTGAGCTCGTCGCCCTCGGTGTGCCGCTTGCGATGCTTACGAAAGGCGTTCATAGAACAGCCCGTCTGGTTGCGCTGCTCAAGCGGCGGCGCCCTTGGCGCTCGAACGAGGCGCATGACCCTCCGTGTGAGACTCTTGAGCACGCTCGGTAATCGCGTTCAAGAACTTCACGGATGCCATCTCGAGGCTGTCGATGATCTCGGTCGTCTTCGCTTGCAGGAGCATGTGCATGAGCAGAAGCGGAATGGCGACGATCAGGCCGAACGCCGTCGTGTTCATCGCGACCGAGATACTCGCCGACAGCAAGTCGGCTTTTTCGGCCGGGTTCGCGCTCGAGACGGCCGTGAATGCGCTGATGAGGCCGATGATCGTGCCGAGCAGGCCGAGCAGAGTCGCCAAGTTCGCGAACGTCGAGAGGTAGTGGGTCCGCTTCTCGAGCCGCGGCAATACCTCCATGAGGCTCTCTTCCATCGCCTGCTCGATGTCTTCGCGCCGCCGTGCCGAACGGACTCGATTCAAGCCGTAAGTCATGATCTGCGCGATCGCGGCTTTCGATTTCGTGGTGACTTGCATCGCCCCGGCAAAGTTGCCGCTCTTCAAGAACGGCGTCACTTTGTTCCACAGGAGCTTGTTGTTCGCCCTCGTCATCGTGAGGTAGACCCAGCGCTCGAAGGCGACGCCGAGACCGAGCGCGAGCACGATCACGATCGGCCACATGAACAGGCCGCCTTCTTGGAAAAACCTCACGACCGTCGCATAGGCATCCATAAGAATCACTCCTCTCCGCTTACCCCGTGAAGGGTCTCGTAATACTCCAAATGGCGCTCGAAGACCTCGGGGTCGATCGGTTCGAGCACCTCATCGAGCAAGGTGTTGACCGGGCGTCCCACGTGATCCCCCAAATCGGACCGCTTCCAGGGCACGATATAGAGAACCTTAGGCAATTCCTGATTTCCCGTAATTGACGTAGTTCCCAGATCGAGCGTATCGGTGCCGCGGCCGGCCCGCGCGACGACGGCCGGCGCCTCGGCGGCCGCTGCAGCCGCTGGCGGCGGAGTCGCCGGGGTTCGGCTCACGTCGACGGCCGGCTCGAGGTCCGCGACGTCGGCAAGCGGTCGACGGCCCGTTTGCGGCGCTTCGTTTTCCTGAGCAACGACGGAGCTCGCCGCAAGCACCGCGCATGCGAATATCAGCATCGCTCTCATCCGCCCGTCTCCCTCGCGACTCGCGTCGCGGTTTCGGTCATGCCGAGCCGCCGGCGCAGATCGACGATCCAGCGCCCCACGGTCTGATTCGGCTCGGCCAGCATACTCTGATACACCTCGTAGCATTCGAGCGCCTCTTCGGGCCGGTGCAAATAAAGATCGAGCAGCACACCGAGGTTGTAATAAGCGAGTGCATACTGCGGATCCCTCGCGATGGCGCGCCGATAGGCGGCCTCGGCTTCTGCGAATGCGCCCTCGCGGCGTAACAGCATGCCGAGCTGATTGTTCGCCACCGCGTGCGTCGCGTCGATCGCGAGCGCATTGTCCAGAGCCGCACGCGCTTCGGCGTTGCGCCCGTCGCGCATATGGATGATCGCGAGGTTCACGTACGGACCCGGATATTCGGTGTGCACGGCCACGAGCTGCTCGAGCTCGACTGCTGCTTCGAGCCAATTGCCTCTCGCCATTGCGGCCACGGCGCGCTCGTGCGCGGCCGCGACGTCCGCAGGAATCGGCACCTCCTCGCCCGCTGCGGCGGCCGCGGCCGCAGCTTCCGCAGCCTCACGCGCGCGGCGCTCGTCGCGTCGCGAGGGTTCGTCGCGCTTCGCTTGCGGCGCGCTCGCCGGCGGCGGCACGGTGCGTGTCGGGGCCGATTGCGCCGGCGCGGTTTCGGTCGGCGCCGGGGTTACGACCGTGCGCGCCGACGAGCTCGGCTGCACGGGCGTGCTGCCGCCGCACGCGCCGAGCAGGAGCGTGCACGCGCCGAGCGCTGCATACGCCAGGCCGCGTGTCGCGAAAAGCACGTTATCTGATCGCGCTGACAAATTGTTCTCCGATCTCTTCTTTCGCATATCTGACCGGCACGAGCTCGCCGAGCGCCGCAAGGCTCTTGACGACCCACTCGTCGTAAATGCCTTCGGTCGTGCGTGCCGCGTTGACCTCGTGAACCTCGATCGCTTGCTCCTCGAACGGGAATGCCTGCTCCTCGAGCAGGATGTCGTATTGCTCGAGCTCTTCCTGGGACAGCTCCGCCGGCCGCTCTGAATCGAAAAGATCGCGGCTCAGTTGGTGATAGATCTCGGCGATCTCATAAGTCGCCGCAGTCGTCACCTCGGCAACGCCGTAATCGGCCGCCTTCCCATAAGCGGCCAGCGCAAGCTCCATGCGCTCACGCTTGATCTTGAGGCTGTCCTCGAGCGGGATCACGAGCCGCGCGCCGCGAAACGCTTCCCGTGTGGGCTCGGCGAGCGCGAGCTGCGACTTGGCCGCGAGGTAACGCGTGCGGTCCGTACGTTCCTCGCCCGCGGCCGCATCGGTCGCGACGATCGCCAACATCCAACGTGTGCGCGCGCCGTAATCGCCGCTCGCTTCGGCTAGTTGCACGAGCCGTTCCTGCGCCTCGATTGCGGGCGCCGTCGGGCGTGGATAGCGCTCGACGTACCGCGTCAACGTCGCCGTCGCAGCGGGCCCTTGCCCGGCCTTCTCATAGAGCTCGGCCGCGCGCCACAGCGCTTCCTTCTTCACGTCGTCGGTGCCCGTGCCTTCGGCGATGCGCTCGAACTCCGACGCCGCGCGCACGCCGTCGCCGGTCTCCACGTAGGCGACCGCCAGGCTCGCGGTCGCTTCGGCCGCGAGCTCATGGTTCGGATAACGCGCACGAAACTCTTCGAGAACCTGCGCCGCGCGGCCCCAGTCGCCGGCTTGGATCAGTGCCGCGGCCGCGTCGTATTCCGCCGTCGGGCGAATCGGCGAGCTCGGCACTGCGGCACCAACGCGTAAAAAGTGCCCGACGGCTCCATAGGTATCGCCCGCGGCCCGCGCCTGCTCGCCCTGCTTGTAGATCGACGAAGCGATGCGCTCGGTAACTTGGCCGCGCTCGGGATCGTCGACCGGCACGAACGGAATCAAGGTCGTGTACGCGGTTTCGGCACTCGCGAAGTTGCCGAGATCGAATTCGGAGTGCGCAACGACCGTCCAGGCAGTCCTCAAGAGGTCCCTGCTCGGCGGGACGGCGCGCTGCGTCACGCCCGTCGCGACGTCGCGCGCGCGCACGAAATCGCCGAGCGCGAAGAGCTTCTCGGCGGCGTCGGTCTGCACTGCCGCGGCCTGCTCGTGCTCCGGGTAGGCGCCGGCAAAGCGCAGTGCGCTCTCGATACCTGCGCGATGCCATTCGGCCCGCGCGACCGCGTCGGTCAACTTCTTTTCGTGCTCGGAATAGGCGAGCAACGCGGCGTAGCCTGCCTCGCTGCTGTTCTCATGGAATGGATACGCGTACGCGGTGCGCTCGTATTCGAGCGCCGCGCCGTGGAAGTCGCCGCTCTCGTACAGCACCTCGCCGAGCAAGAAGTTCGTGCGCGGCGCATTCGCATCGTCCGGGAACGACTGCAGATAGCTGCGATACCAGCGCGCGGCCTCTGCGTATTCGGTTGGGTCGCCGGACTCTTGCGCGCGCGCATGGTGGTAGGCCGCAAGATCGGTGACATTGGTCTTGAGCGCCGCCGCGACCTCGGGCTGCTGCTCGAACGTGAACTCCTGCCAATACGCGCTACCCGGGCCGTAAACCACGACGAAATCGCGCTTCGCCTCGAGCACGAGGTCGGCAAAACCGCCTTTCTCGTAAGCCTCGATGACCTCTGCCTGGAGCAGCGGCGCTTTGGCATGCTCCGGATCGAGCTCGACGAACGCGTGATAGGCGTCGGCCGCGTCTTGATATCGCTCTTGCTCGAGATACAAGTCGCCGAGCTTCGTGTACACGATGTACGCATACGGTCTCGAGCCTGTGTCCCGGAAGTGCTCGGAGACCGACTCCGGACCGTCCAAATAGGAGAAGCTGATCGCCGCGACGCGCAACGTGTCGTCGACGAGCTCCTGCTCGGCACGGCCCATCTCGAGATAGACGGCCGCGGGATCCGTACTCGGACCGTCCGCGGCGAGCTTGCGGTCGAGAAGATCGAAGAACGGATCGATGGCTTCCTCGTGGCGCAGCTGCTTGAAGAGCGACCAGCCGAGCTTGTACATCGACTGCTCCGCGAACGGCGCATCGGGGCCACCGGCGAGCACGTGTGCGTATGCGTCCTCTGCCTCGCCGTACCGCTGATCGACGAAGAGCATCTCGCCGCGCCGGAAATGGGCCTCGGCGGCATGCGGCGTGCGCGGAAACTCCGTCACGAGCCGATCGAGGGTGGCGAGCGCGTGCTCGTTGTCACCGCCCGCCTCGTAGGCGCGCGCGAGCTGATACAGGACGAGGTCGTTCTTGGCGTAGTCGGGGTAGGTCTCGAGCAACTTGGTGTATAGATCGATCGTGCCGCCGAGGTTGCCGCCGAGCGCCTGCAGATTCCGCTGCAGCTGCTCGGTCTCGCCGGTCTCGAGCTGGAGGTCGGCAAGACGGCGCATGGCCTCGGCTTGGAGCAGCGGGTCTTCGGACGCGAGGTCGAGAAAGAGCCGATAGCTTTCCATGGCCTTGGCTTCGCTGCTCTCGATCGTGGCGTTGCGGTCGACTTCGACGGCGACGGAGTCGAGCTCCCTAATCGTGCCTTCGATGTCCTCTTTGTCGCGATCGCGGCCGAACGGCCACGGCGGCCAGAGACCCGCTAACACGATGAACGTGAGCAATGCTCCGCCGCTCACGGGCGTTCCTCCGCGACGGTCGATTCTGCGGGCGGTGCGCCCGTGCTCGCGGCCGCGCGGTCATACACGGAAGCAAGCGCGAAGCGCGCTTGAACGAGATACGTATCGACGCGCTCGCGCTGTGCTTGGAGCTCCTCGACGGCGATTCCTTGCACGAACGCACGCTGCTGCTCGAGAGTGTCTCGCGTAATCGCGCGCAGCGCTTCGACGCGCGGCGCGAGCGCCGCAATGCGCGCCGTCAAAGACCCGAACTGCTCGGGCCAGGTGTCGCGCGCCGTCGCGACTTCATGATGGCTGCGGCGCGCTTCTTTGAGCTCGCGATCGAGCTCGCGCAAGCTCTTTTGCTCGGCCCACAGGCGCGCGGGATAATCCCGGCGCAGCTCCCAAAGCAGCAACCCTTTGAAGAAGCGCTGCTTGCGACGCAGCTCCTCCGCGCGCTCGTCGTTGCCGAGCCGCGCAAGATCGGGCTCCATCTCGGTGAGCGTGCGCCACGCCTCTTGCTGGGCCGGAGTCCCGAGGGCCACGGCATCCTGCGTGCGCTCGATCTCGAGCAGCCGCGACTCGAGCTCGAGGCGTCGCTCTGCCATCGCGTCGAGATCGATGCGTTCCAGGCTCGCGTCGATCGTCGGCAAACGCTCCTCGTAAGCGCGTTGCCTGGTCTGCAGGATGCTGTCGAAGGTGTCGAGGCTGCCCACCCATTGATCGAGGTTATCGTACAAATACTTGAGATCGCGATACGTCTTGAGTCCTTCCTGAAAGCGGTTCGTCGCCATGACCTCGTAGAGATGGCGCGTCTCGGCCGTCTGCGGCAGCTGCTCGAGGTGCCAGAACCAGCCCGAGCCGTCCGCGGGCTCGCGCGCCAGAAGCTCGTCGATGAGCTGGCCCGACTCGATCGCGATGATCGACGTGTCGAGCCGCAGGAGCTCGTCGTTGAACGCATTGATCGCCGCCACGTAGTAATCGGCGGCCTGCTTGTCCGCGCCGAGTTGCGCGAACGCGTACGGCACTGCGAGCAGCGATTCCTGCACGGCCGAGTCGAGCAGATCGCGCCGGCCGAGCTCGACCCACGGCCGCAAGGCCGCCTCGTAGTCGCCGAGCTCGGCGTCCGCCCAGCCTACGCCGAGCAGCGCCTTGTTCGAGTACGGTCCGTCGAGCCGCACGCGCTGCAGCGACGGTTTCGCATCGGCCGGTCGGCTCGCCTGGAGCCACGCATACCCGAGCGCGACGTTGGCCTTGTCGCGCAGCGCCGCAAGCTCCGGGTTCTCGAGATCGAGCTGCCCGACCTCGGCGAGCACGGCTGCGCCCTCCTCGACGCGTCCGATCCGCACGAGCGAGACGCCGATGTTGTACTTCGCGAATCCGACCCACCGGTCGCTCGGCTTGCGCCACGATTCGAGCACCATGAGCGCCTCATCGAATTTCTGCTGGTCCATGAGCACTTCGGCCTGGAGCATTTGCCGCTCGCCCTCGAGCTCCTCGGGAAGCTCTTCGCCGATCCGCGCGAGCGCGGCCTCGGCCTCGGCGAGATAGCCGCGCTGCCTCCAGATCTTCGCGAGGAAGAACCACGCGCGATCGTGAAGCTCCGGGTCGACTGAGCTCGCGAGCACTTGCTCGAACACCTGCCCCGCGAGGCGATGTTGGCCGTACGAGAGATAAAGAGCGCCGAGCAGAAGATCCGCGTCATGCGCGTGCGAGGGCAGCTCGTCGCGCTCGAGCCCGGCCAAGAGCCGCGTGAGCGCGGTGAAGTGATCGTCCTTGAAGTAGTGGAACAGGACTTCGCCGTAGGCAAGGTCTCTTACGACTTTAGGTTCTTCGTCGTCGGCCCGGACGTGCAGAGTTGCCGCCGCGAGCGCGGCGCCGACCAGTGCCGACGTCCAATGGGCGTGGGACTTGCGCACGGGCTATTCCCACTCCCTCACCACGAATTCCGGTTGGAGCTTGTTCTCGCGATCCGAGACCGTAAGCTCGATGTACTTCGGCCCAATGCCCTTCTCGAACGTCAGCGCCGCGCCGCGTCGATAGTCGCGCACGTGCGGACCTTCGCCCGTGAACACGGCGACGAGCTCATGCTCGCCGGTCTTGAGGTTGCCGACGTAGAGACGTTGCACGCCGCCGCGAATGAGCGCGTCGACCTCGCGCTCGGTATACAGGTAGTTCGTGACGTCCTTGTTGTCGAGCTTGATCTCGACGGAATCGAGCCCGAAGAACTCACCGACGTCCATCGATACGAAGACCGCCACCTGTGTGCTCGACGGAAACAAGAGCTCCTCTTCGAGCAGGAACAAATCGCGGTTCAGATCTATGGCGAGCTTCTTGAGATCCTGAACCTCCTCGTCGAGCGTCCTCGATTCCTCGGTGCTCTGCCGAGCGGCTTGCGAGCGCGCGCCGCCGTCGGGCGAGAACTCCGGCACGGCTGCGTCCTGGGCCGCCGCAAAACCGCCCGCGAGCGCGAGCGCAACCATTACCGAGAGGCCGAATTTCTTCATTGTGTGCTCCATTTGTGGGGCGCGGTTCTAGCCGCGATTCCGCCTATTCATTCATCAACGCCCGCACGCGGTCCAGATACTGCTCCTCGTTGCCGCGCTTGTACCCTTCGAACACGTCGCGCACCACGCCCTCGCGGTCGATGAGCACGACGAGCGGCATCGAGCTCACTTCGTACATTTGCCCGACCTCGCCGCCGGCGTCATGCACGACGGGGTATGCAACATGTGCAGCCTGCATCGCGTCTTCGACTTGGCTGCGGCGCGAATCGAGGCTCACGGCTAAAAGCTCCAAACCCGCGCTCGAATAGCGCTCGTAGAGCGAGCCGAGCCCTTCGAGCTGCGACCGGCACTCGCCGCACCAGCTTGCCCAGAACGCCAGCAACACGACGCGGCCGCGATACTCCGACAGGCGCAGGTTCTCGCCGGTCATGCTCTTGAGCACGAAGTCGGGCGCGGGCGATCCCGGGAGCTCGCCGAAAGAGTCTTGCGCCCCAACGAGCGCGAGGGCGAGCACGAGCGCATACCGAGCTCCGTGACGTTTCATCGCTGACTTCCCGACACCGGCAAAAAGACATAACGCCAGCCCCGCAACCTTATGGGCTGCGGCGCTTGCGGGTCTATGAGCCAGGTCTCAACTCCTTGGAATGGGCCGGCCTCAGCCCGTTCGAGCATGATTCGTGCCAACCCAAACAACCCCATCGGAGCCGGCCGATGGTCACGACACAACCGCGCCGAGTCGAGGTCGTTTGTCGGCACACGCCTACAACGGGCGGGCTTGCGTATCGCTAAATCCTTGATCGCGGGCTGATTCACCCTGTCGCCGAACGGCGACTCCGTGGACGGCGTTGGGCATGCCCGAGAAACGCTTGGGGGGCGCGGGTTCTGCCGCGCGATCGCGGGACTTGCATGCCGCTGCCCCGTCGTGCATACTGTGTATATTGATATGCACAATGTGCTCACAATATCGCAAGCAGACCGCCGCCCCATGTACCTCCAAATCATGGAACAGATCAGGCATCGCGTCGCCGTCGGGGACTGGCTCCCCGGCGCAGAAATACCGTCGATTCGGACGATGGCGATCGACTTGCGCGTCAGCGTCATCACCGTCAAACGCGCCTATCTCGAGCTCGAGCACGCGGGTGTGATCGTCACGCGTCAGGGCCGGGGCACGTTCGTCGCCGAGAACGTGGATATCGGCACGAGCCTCAAGGAAGAGGAGCTCGACGAGCACCTCGAGGCCGCGACCGAGATCGCCCAGCTTCTCGGCCTCGAGCCCGCCGAGCTCGAAGCACGGCTGCGCAAAGCCCACCGCCAGCGCGCGAAAAGGAACGCATGAACGTACCAGCAATCGAGTTGCAGGCCGTCCGCAAGAGCTACCGGTTCTTCGCGCTCGACGACGTGTCGCTGCGCTTGGAGCAAGGCCAAATCATGGGCTTCGTCGGCCCGAACGGCGCCGGCAAAACGACGACGATCCGCCTCATCATGGGCATGCTCGGGCCTGACGCCGGCGAGATCCGCGTGCTCGGCCACTCGATCCCGAAGGAGCAGGCGCGCGCGAAGTGGGACGTCGGCTTCGTCTCCGACGACATGCGGCTCTTCAGCAGCGCGACGATCGCGTGGCACATGGATTTCGTGAAGTCGATCTACTCAGGCTGGGACGAGGCCTACGCCAAAGCCCTGCTCAAGCGCTTCAATTTGCGTCCCGAGCAGCGGATCAAGGGCCTCTCGCACGGTGAAACGACGAAGGTCTCGCTGCTACTCGTGCTCGCGCGCCGGCCGAGGCTCCTCGTGCTCGACGAGCCGACGTCGGGCCTCGATCCCGTCGCGCGTCATGAAGCGCTCGCCGAGCTCATGGACGTGCTCAAGGACGAGGATCGTTCGATCCTCTTTTCCTCGCACAACACCGTGGACGTCGAGCAGATCTCCGACCAGATCACGTTCATCGATCGGGGCCGGATCGTCGACTCGAACGATAAAGAGGTGTTTCTCGACCGCTGGCGCCGGCTCTCGCTCGACGTGCCCGAGAACAAGGAGCTGCATGCCCCGCCCGGAGTCACGGAGATCACGCGCAGCGGCCACACGGCGGTCGTGACGACGAACGCATACACGCGCGAGCTCGAGGCGATTTACACGCAGGCCGGCGCGACGGTCCGCGACGTGCGCCGGCTCACGCTCGAGGAGATCTTCGTCGCGACCGTCATGCACAACCGAAAGGAGCGCGGCGAATGAACCGCTCGATCGTCTGGCGACTCATCGCCAAGGATTTGTACCTGCATCGCTGGCTCTTCGCGATCACGATAGCCGGCGGATTCGCGGCTATGTTCTTGAACAGCCGCGAGGGCGTGCCCGACTTCGTCGGCATCCTCTTGCTCGTCACGGCCGTGGTCGCAGCCGGCATCTTCATCGCGATGTTCGGTGTTTCTATCGAGCGGCAAACGAAGACCCTGCTGTTCGTGCTGAGCCTGCCGCTCTCGCCGATGCAGTATGCGGTCGCCAAGGTCGCGGCATCGCTAATCGGATTTCTGATTCCTTGGGGCGCGATCGGGGTAACCCTTGTTGGGCTCACGATTGCGTTCGATCCGCCGCCCGACGGCACCCTCCCGTTCACCGTCGCGATGATGTTTTTCTTCCTCGCGAGCTTCTGCGCGCTACTTGCGCTGCTCATTGCCACGAGGTCGGATGCGTGGCCGATCGCCGGAATCATGCTGACGAATCTCAGCGTTGCCGTGTACCTGAACGTCGTGCCGCGACTGCCGGGTTTCGCCGCGAACAACGACGGCCCCGTGCCGGTTTGGAGTGCGACGGCTTTGACGACGATCGGCATCGAGATCGCCGTCATCGTGCTGTCGCTCGCGATTGCGTTCTTCGTTCAAGCGAAAAGAAAAGACTTCGTCTGAGGTTTCGTCATGACTGCGCAAGACCGCTTCCATTCTCTAGACGCCGCGCGCGCGTTCGCGCTGCTGCTCGGCATCGTGCTCCACGCGACGATGTCGTTCTTCATCCCGCTGCCGGCGCAAGACGTTTCGCAGAGCACGACTCTCGGCGTCGCGTTCTATGTGATCCACATCTTCCGCATGAGCTTGTTCTACTTCATCGCTGGGTTCTTCGCGCACATGGTGTTCCACCGCCGCGGCATGCGGGCATTCGTCAAGGATCGCGCGAAGCGGATTCTCGTGCCGATGACGGCCGGTTGGCTCGTGCTCGCGCCGCCGACGATCGGGGCCGTGGTCTGGGGCCTCATGCGCACGTTCCCCGACGGGCCGCCTCCGGGGACCGACGTCCAAGCGTTGCAGCCGCAGGGCTTTCCGTTGCTGCACCTGTGGTTCCTCTACTACTTGACCCTTTTCTACGTGCTTACGCTGGCGCTCCGTGCCGGCTTCATCGCGTTGCTCGATCGGAGCGGCTGGCTGCGCGCACGCATCGACGCGCTGGTCGGCGCCTGGCTCGGCAGCTATCTCGCCCCAATCGCGCTCGCGGCGCCGATCCTCGTTGCGCTCTATTTCAAGGCTGACTGGCCCGTCTGGTTCGGCGTCCCGACGCCCGACACGGGCTTGTTGCCGAAAATTCCTGGAACGGTCGCGTTCGGCACGGCGTTTGCGTTCGGCTGGGTGTTGCACCGGCAGCCAGCGCTCTTGAGCCGGCTCGAGGCGCAGTGGCGCGTGAACCTGGTCCTCGCGATCGGTTTGACGACCGCGTGCCTCGCGATCGTCGGCGTGACGCCGAATACGGATGCGCCCTTCGTCATCGCCGGGCCTACCGAGATGCGCCTCGTCTATACGGCCTGCTACGCGGCGTCGATTTGGTATTGGACCTTCGGCATCGTCGGCGCGGCCGTACGGTTTTGCTCGGGCTTGAGCCCCGTGCGCCGCTACATCGCGGATTCATCGTACTGGCTCTATCTCGGCCACTTGCCGATCGTGTTCGGCCTCCAGGCGGCGCTCATGAAAGTGCCGCTGCACTGGACGATCAAATTCCCGGCGATTATTGCGATCACGCTCGCAGTCCTCTTCGTGAGCTATCACTACCTCGTGCGGCCGACGTTCATCGGCGCGATCTTGAACGGGCGAAAATATCCGCGCGGCCCTCGCCCGCAAACGCCGCGCGACCCCGGTCCTGCCGCACGCCCGGCGCACGAGCCCGTCGCGCTGCTCGCGAACGTCACCAAGCGCTACGGTAAGACGGTCGCGCTCGACGACTTGAGCCTCACGCTTCGTCCCGGTGAGCTCCTCGCCGTGCTCGGCCCGAACGGCGCGGGCAAGACGACGGCGATCGCGCTCTGGCTCGGCCTGCTCGAGCCCGACGAGGGCATCGTCACGGTCATGGGCGGCTCGCCGTTCGACGTGCAGAGCCGGCTCGGCGTCGGCGTCATGCTCCAGGAGGTCAACTTGGCGCCGGAGCTCCGCGCGCGCGAGCACGTCGAGCTCGCGGCGAGCTATTACCGCGATCCGCTCGCGGTCGAAGAGACGATCGCGCTCGCGGGCATCGCACCGCTCGCGAACAAGCGCTATAGCAAGCTCTCGGCCGGACAAAAGCGCCAGGTGCAGTTCGCGACCGCGATCGCGGGCCGCCCGCAGCTGCTCTTCCTCGACGAGCCGACCGTCGGGCTCGACGTCGAGGCCCGCGCCGCGATGTGGCGCAACATTCGCCGTCTCCTCGCCGACGGCTGCTCGATCGTGCTGACCACTCACTATCTCGAGGAGGCCGAGGCCCTCGCCGATCGCGTGGCCGTGCTCGCGAAGGGCAAGCTCGTCGCCGAAGGCACGGTCGCCGAGATGCGCTCGCTCGTCTCGCGCAAGCGCATCAGCTGCGCCTCCGCGCTCGCAGTCGACGCCATCAAGCAGTGGCCCGGCGTCGTCGACGCGGTCCGCGAGAGCGACGTCGTGCACGTGACGGCTTTCGATGCAGAAAGCGTCGTGCGTAAGCTCCTCGCCGCCGACGCAGCGCTCAAGAATCTAGAAGTCAAACAAGCGACGCTCGCTGAAGCTTTCACCGAGCTCACGAAGGAGGCGGCCTAATGAACGCTGCAACACAAGTCGGAGCGAACGGTTTACAGGGAACGAGCTCGGCCCGCGATTCTTCCGCTCGCCCGCTGCCGCTCGGGCGAACGCTACGGGCCTACATGATGGAAGCGAAGTTCGAGACGTTGGGCGCGCTGCGCTCCGTCGGCTTCGCGGTGCCGTTCATCGCGATCCCGATTCTGATCTACGTGATCTTCGGGGTTCTGATTATTCCGGCCGGGGGCGGCGGGGGCGGCGGAGCCGAGCCCGGCGCAGACGGCGGATTCGGACCGGGGGTCGCGAACTACCTCTTCTCCGGCTTCGCCGTCATCGGCGCGATCATGCCCGGGATATTCATGGGCTGTATTCTCGCGACCGAGCGCGACGGCAATCTGCACAAGCTCAAGCGCGCGCTGCCGCTGCCTCCGGGCGCGACGATCATCGCCAAAGTGCTGATGTCGATGGGCGTTGCGGCGATCGCCGTGACGCTCGTCGCGATCGCCGGGCTCGTCGCCGGCCAGCTCACGATCTCGGTGCCCCAAGTGCTCATCATCTGGGCGACGCTCATCATCGGCGTGATTCCGTTCTGCGCGATCGGGCTCTTCCTCGGCACGGTTTCCTCGGGCTCGGCGGCGCCCGCCTACGGCAACCTCGTGTTCCTGCCGATGATGTGGCTCTCGGGCATCTTCATCCCGCTGCCCGAGGTCATGCGGAAGTGGGTCGTGATCTGGCCTTCGTTCCATTTGGACCAGCTTGCGCTCGGTCTCGCCGGTGTCGAGGAATTCAGCTTCGTCTCGCCGGCGATTGCGGGCGGTGTGCTCGTCGGCGTCACGGTGATTTTTGGCGGCTTGGCGCTGCGGCGCTTGGCGCGCGTCGGTTGAACGACGTCGGGCGCGCGCATCCGAATCAATGAGTTCTGTGTCTAGTCAAACGTTCACGAAAAACTACGAGGTATTCGACATGTTTGGAAAAATACGCATCACGGCGGCTCTAGGTTTCCTTTCCCTCGCCGCACTTGCGGCGCCGGCGTTCGGCCAGTCCTTCGTCGGCGAATGGACGGCGACGGCCACGACGCCCGGCGGCGACGTCGCCGAGACGATCTCGGTCGTGAAGACCGACGATGGCTACACGATCTCTGCGAAGCTCGTCGTGCCGACCGGCAACCCCGAAGGCGGGCCGGGCCAAGAAATCGCGCTCGACGGAGACAACTTCTCCTACAAGCGGACGGTGTCGTTCCCGGGCGGCGAGGTCGTGCTCACTTACGTCGGGGTCGTGTCCGGGGACACGTTCACGGGAACGGCGGAAATGGGCGGCTTCAAAATCCCCTACAACGGCGTGCGCAACAAGAACGGCGGCTAGGCTCGGTCTCAGGAATAACCATGAAAATCAATTGGATATGGATGCAGCGGTCGATCGGAATTGCCCTCGCCGGCCTCGCGGCGGCGACGGCCAACGCACAACTGCAGGATCCGTTCGTCACGGACTACCAAGACAACTGCAGCGTCTGTCACGGCGTGAACCTCGAAGGCGCCGCGCAAGGCACGCCGCTCGTCGGCGAGCTGCGCCACGGTGACTCGATCGCCGACATCAGCAAGAGCATCGCGGACGGCATCGCGGAGACGGCGATGCCGGCGTGGTCGGCGACGCTCGATGCCGCCCGCATCCAAAGGCTCGCGATCTATATCTCCGAGCGCCGCGCGAATCTCACGTATACGGACTTCAAGATCGCCGCGCCGCTCGTTATTCCTGAGGGCGTCATCGAGAGCGAGCTCCATGACTTTCGGATCGAGACCGTGGCCACGGGCCTCGATCCGCTGCCGTTCTCGATCGCGCCGCTGCCGGACGGGCGCATCCTGCTCACGGAGAAGACGCGGGGCCTGAGCATCATCTCCGCCGACGGCGTGCAGTCGGAGCTCATTCGCGGCGCACCGCAGGCGTACGCCGATGGGTTCAAGGTGCCCGGCATCCTGCTGACGTTCGGGCTCGGCTGGATCTTGGATGTCGCGGTCCATCCCGACTACGCGGAGAACGGCTGGATCTACCTTCACTACGGCGATCGTTGCACCGACTGCAACACGGCGAGCCGCGCCTCGCACATGGCGGTCTCGATGAACAAGCTCGTGCGCGGGCGCATCGTGAACGGCGAGTGGGTGGACCAGGAGACCATTTGGAGCGCCGACCCCGAGACCTACACGGGGATGCCCGACATGGGCGCGGGCGGGCGCATCGCGTTCGACGATGCCGGCCATGTCTTCATCAGCGTCGGCATCAAAGGCGCCGGCGAGCAAGTCGGCGTTCAGGATCTCGGGATGCCCTACGGGAAGATCCATCGCGTCAACGACGACGGCTCGATCCCCGCGGACAATCCGTTCGTCGATCGCGCCGGTGCCTTGCCGAGTATTTGGACTTACGGGCACAGAAGCCCGCAGGGTCTCGAGTTCGACCGGCAAACCGGGCAGCTCTGGGAAACGGAGATGGGCCAGCGCGGCGGCGACGAGGTCAATCACTTGCAGCGCGGAAGGAATTACGGCTGGCCGCTCTATTCGAAGGGCCTCAAGTACGACAGCACGCCCGTCGACTACGGCAGAGACCTCGGCATCGAGTTCGATTTAGCCGACATCGAGCAGCCGATCGTCGATCTCACGCCCTCGCCCGCCGTGTCGGCCTTCGTGTTCTATGACGGCGACGCATTTCCCGAGTGGCGCCATAACTTGATCGTCGGCACGCTCAAGGCAACGGAGCTCTATCGCATCGTCCTCGACGGCGATCGCGTGGTTCACCGCGAAACGCTGCTCAAGGGCTTCGCCCGTATCCGCGACGTCGAGAACGGCCCGGAGGGAGCGATCTATCTCTTGCTTGAGCACGAGTCGGGCGCGCAGATCGTGCGGTTGGTTCCGGAGAGCTGAGGAGTCGCGGCTGAAGCCGCTCCCACACCTTCAGTCGACCCATGCACGGGCGTTGTCGAAGAGCTGCTGCCACGGCGAGCACTCGCCCCATTCGCGCGGATGGTATGAGAGCTGCGTCGTGCGGAACACGCGCTCCGGGTGCGGCATGATGATCGTGACGCGGCCGTCGGCGCTCGTTAACCCGGCGATGCCGTGCGGCGAGCCGTTCGGGTTCGCGGGATAACGCGCCGCGGTCGCGCCGTAGTTGTCGACGAAGCGCACGGCCGTGAGGCCCGCCTCGCAGCGCGCGAGCGCCGCGTCATTCGCAAACTCCGCGCGCCCTTCGCCGTGCGCGGTCACGATCGGCAGCCGCGACCCGGCCATGCCGGCGAGCAGAATCGACGGGCTCTCTTCGATTCGCACGAGGCACAGGCGCCCTTCGAACTGATCGGAACGGTTGCGCACGAACTTGGGCCACGCGTCCGTGCCCGGAATCAGCTCCTTGAGCGCGGCGAGCATCTGGCAACCGTTGCAGATGCCGAGCGCGAACGTGTCCTTGCGCGCGAAGAACTTCATGAACGCCGCGCGCAGGCGGTCGATGAACAGAATCGACTTCGCCCAGCCGCCGCCGGCGCCGAGCACGTCGCCATACGAGAACCCGCCGCACGCGACGAGACCCCGAAAACGCTCGAGCTCGACGCGGCCGGCGATGAGATCGGTCATATGCACGTCGAAGGCGGCGAAGCCGGCCCGATCGAGCGCTGCGGCCATCTCGCGCTGCCCGTTGACGCCCTGCTCGCGCAAGATCGCGACCTCGGGGCGCTTAATCTTCGACGCCCGCGTGCGGCCTTCGAGCGACGGCAACGGGAACGTGAGGGCAGCGTTCAACCCGGGATCGCCCTCATCGAGCGTCGCCGCGCGCGCCTCGCGCGCACATTCGGGATCATCGCGCAGCGCCTGCATGCGATACGTGAGCTCCGACCAGCGCTCGTGGAGCGCGACGCGCGTCGAGCGGTAGAGCTCGGCAGCACCGCGACGAACGACGAACGCGCCGTCTTGTCGGAGCTCCGCGATCACGCGGTAGTCGAGACAATCCAAGAGCTCGAGCACCGATTCGGCTTCGGCGAGCCGCGAGCGCTCCACTTGAATGACGGCCCCGAGCTCCTCATTGAATAGATAACCGACGGCGTCGGTCGCGTCCTCGGGTAACGTTACCGTCAAGCCGACGTGCGCGGCAAACGCCATTTCGGCGAGCGTGACGAAGAGACCGCCGTCCGAGCGGTCGTGATACGCGAGCACGAGGCCGGCTTCGCGAAGCATGCGCTGCGCGTTGAAAAAGTGTTGCAGAGCTTCGGCGTCGACGTCGGGCGGCTCGCCGCCATAGGCGCCGTGCGCTTGCGCAAGACACGAGCCGCCGAGCCTGGCCTCCCCATTCGCGAGGTCGACGAATATCAACACCGTATCGCGGTCGCGCACGAGCTCCGGCGTGAGCGTCGCGCGAATGTCTTTCACGGGTGCGAATGCCGAGACGACGAGCGAAACGGGCGCGACGACCTCGCGCTCGGCGCCGGCGTCGGTCCAGCTCGTGCGCATCGACAACGAGTCCTTGCCGACGGGGATCGCGATACCGAGCTCCGGGCAGAGCTCCTCGCCGACGGCTTCGACCATCGCGAAGAGCGCCGCGTCGTCGTTGCCGTACGCGGCCGCCGCCATCCAGTTCGCCGAGAGTCGTATGTCGCCGAGCGTGGCGACGTCGGCCGCCACGATGTTCATGACGGCCTCGGCGACCGCGAGCCTTGCCGCGGCGGGGCCATTCTCAATCGCGACCGGCGTACGCTCACCTATGGCCATGGCCTCGCCCGTGTAGCCCGAGTAGCTCGCGGCCGTGACCGCAACGTCGCTGACGGGCACCTGCCAAGGGCCGACGAGCTGATCGCGCGCCACGAGACCGCCGACGGTGCGATCGCCGATATGAATCAGGAACGACTTGTCGGCGACGGCCGGAAACGCGAGCACACGGTCGATGGCAGCGCCGAGCTCGATGCGGCGATGGTCCCAGGCGGGAGTCTCTTGCGCCGCGCTCGTGATCTTGCGCGTCATCTTCGGCGGCTTGCCGAACAAGACTTCCATCGGCATCGCGACGGGCTCGTTGCCGAGCTCGCGATCGTTGACCGCAAGCACGCGCTCGGCCGTGAGCTCGCCGAGCACGGCGTAGGGACACCGCTCGCGCGCGCAGATCGCGGCGAAGGCTTCGAGCCGCCCGGGCTCGATGCTCATGACATACCGCTCTTGCGACTCGTTGCACCACAATTCCATCGGGCTCATGCCGGGCTCGTCGCTCGGCACGTTGCGGAGCTCGAGCTTTGCACCGCAGCGGCTGTGCTCGACGATCTCGGGCACGGCGTTCGACAGCCCGCCCGCGCCGACGTCGTGAATCGCGCCGATCGGGTTGTCGGCGCCGAGCGCCCAGCACGCGTCGATGACTTCTTGCGCGCGGCGCTGCATCTCGGGATTACCGCGTTGCACCGACGCGAAGTCGAGCGCTTCCTCGCCCGCGCCGCTGCCTTGCGACGACGCAGCGCCGCCGCCCAAGCCGATCAGCATCGCCGGGCCGCCGAGCACGATGAGTTTCGCGCCCGCGGCGGGACGCGCCTTCGTCACGTGCATCTCACGAACTTGGCCGATGCCGCCCGCGAGCATGATCGGCTTGTGGTAGCCGCGCCAAACGCCGTCGTCCTCGAGCAAGCACGTGCGGAAGTAGCCGTTCAACGCGGGCCGGCCGAACTCGTTGTTGAATGAAGCCGCGCCGATCGGTCCTTCGAGCATGATTTGCAAGGGCGAGGCGATACGATCGGGCTTGCCGGGAAGCTTCTCTTCCCATGGCTGCTTCCAATCCGCGATCTCGAGATGCGAGACCGTAAATCCCGTGAGCCCCGCTTTCGGTTTCGCGCCGCGGCCCGTCGCGCCCTCGTCGCGGATCTCGCCGCCCGGACCCGTCGCCGCGCCCGGAAACGGCGAGATCGCCGTCGGGTGGTTGTGCGTCTCGACCTTCATGAGCATGTGCGCGGGCTCGGTCACGTATTCGTAGAGGCCCGAGCGCGGATCGGGAAAGAACCACGCGGCATCGGGCCCCGCGACGACCGCGGCGTTGTCCGAGTACGCCGAGAGCACGCCGTCGGGCGCATGCGCATGCGTGTTGCGAATCATCTGAAAGAGACTCTTCGGCGCCGGCTTGCCGTCGATGATCCAACTCGCGTTGAAAACTTTGTGCCGGCAGTGCTCCGAGTTCGCCTGCGCGAACATCATGAGCTCGACATCCGAGGGGTCGCGGCGCAGCGCGCGAAACTGCGCGGCGAGGTATTCGATCTCATCGGCCGAGAGCGCGAGCCCGAGCTCGCGATTCGCGCGCTCGAGCGTCGCGACCGGATTCTTGCCGAGCTCGATCCAGCGCGCGGGCCGGGGCTGCGGCGATGCGAACAGTATCTTCTCGGTGGGCGGCTCGAGCAGCACGCTTTCGGTCATGCGGTCGTGCACGAGCGAAGCGAGGCTGAGCAGCTCCTCCTGGCCGAGGCGCTTCGACGCCTTGATCTCGAGCACGCGGCCGCGCTCGATACGGTGCAAATCGAGCCCGCAAATTCGCGCGATATCGGTCGCCTTCGAAGCCCACGGCGAAATCGTGCCGAGGCGCGGCACGATGTAAAGCTTTTGCGCTCCTCCAACCGCGGTCGCGGGAGCGCCGTAAGCAACGAGCGCATCCAAGATCGCGCGCTCGCGGGGCGCGAGGGCGCGGTTCACGTGAACGTAGTGCTCGAAGGAGAGGCCAAGATCAACGAATGCCGGCGAGCGCGCCCGCATCTCTTCGCGCCGCCTGGCGAGGCGGAAAGCAGTCTCGGCCGCTGGCCCGGCCAGCTGCAGCATCGTCATGAAGTTATTTTACGCCCTTACCGCCCTGCCCCGGCGGCGTGTACATGGGCATCGGAAACTGCGCGATGTTGCCGCCTTCGGCATTCACGACCTTGCTCACGCCCTGCTTGTCGACCTCGTCGATGCGCAAAATCGAGTGCATGGGCAAATACGTGCGCTTGACGCCGGCGAACTCCGTTTGGATCTTCTCCTCGGTCGGATCCACTACGACCGATGTTCGCGTTCCGAACACGAGCTTCTCGACCTCGATGAATCCGAACAGCGAGCCATGGCTCACGCGGCGCGCGTAAATTTCGTAGACCTTGCCTTGATTCAAGAAGAGGATTTTGTAGATCGGTTGGGACGCCATCGCTCGGCTGCTGCTCTGAATGCCGCCGCAGCTTAACATAGGCGCGTCATAACTGAGACTCAGGTCACAGTCCAGGATTTCGCGTCGCTGCTTCGGCAATCCTCGTCGCTATACTGCGCCAATATCCCCGCCAGCTCCGTATCACGAGGGTTGCAAATGGCACTGCGCCTGCAAGTCGTCAGCAAGCACAGACAAGGTCTACGCGAGCGCAGCACGAAGGAGTTCGGTCAAAACGGCGGCACGATCGGCCGCTCGCTCGAAAGCGATTGGGTGTTACCCGACGCACAGCGATTTGTCTCGAGCCGCCACGCGAGCATCGATTTTCGCTCGGGCAGCTACTACATCATCGATACGTCTTCGAACGGCCTCTACATAAACGGCTCGAACACGCCCGTCGGACGCGGCAATCCGCAGCGGCTCTTCCCCGGCGATCGCATTCGCATGGGCGATTACGAAATGGTCGTCGAGATCGATGAGAGCGATAGCACGAAAGAGCGAATTCCGATTCAGCCGCACGTCGACCCCGTCGACCTCATGCAGCGCGTCGACGCACCCGAGCCCGTGAAGCGCGATCTCGTCGACCCATTCGAGATCACGGGCGTCGGCATCGAAACGCTGCTCGACCAGGACCAAGCAACGACGTTGTCGCCGCTCGATTACGGCTTCACGAGCGGGGAGCTTGCGCTCGTGCCCGACCAGGCGCCGTCCCATACGAGCGCGCCGGCGGCAGCGCCGTCGCCCGCGGCGCCAAGTGCGGCTGCCAAGCCGCGCGAGTCGGATACGGCGCGCGTCCGCACGAACGCCGCGCAGCCCCCACCCATCAAGGTCAAGCGCAAGCGGAAGATCAGTGCCCGCGCCGGTGCTGCGGCGGCACCCGTCGCTTCCGTCGCGCCGATCGCCGCTCCTGCTGTAGAACCAACGCCGGTGACCCCGGCGCTCACGCTCGATGCGTTCTTCCGCGGCGCCGGCATGCCCGTGATGGCGCTCGACGAGCAACAGTCCGAGGCGCTATTGCTGCGTCTTGGCCAGCTCATGCGCGAGACGATTGCCGGCCTCACTGAGAATTTGCACCTGCGCGCGGCGCAGAAGAGCCTGCTGCGACAATCGAATACGACGATACAGCCGGGTGGCAACAACAACTCGCTCAAGTTCTCGGCCGGCGTCGATGAGGCGCTCAACAACTTGTTGTTCCGCGACTCCGAGCAGTACCTAGACGCCGTGCAGGCAGTCCGCGACGCATTCGACGACATCCGCAGGCATCAGCAGATCCTCATGAAGGCAATGCTCGAGGCAGTCGTTGCCTATATCGAGCGAGTCGATCCCGAGCATCTCGAGCAGAAGTTCTCGAACGGCCGCACGGGCATCATGGCCGCGACGAACAAACTCAAGTATTGGGACCTCTTCAAGGACCTCTACCAAGTCCTCTCGCAGCGGAACCCCGGTGAGTTTCCCGCGGCATTCCTCGAGGAGATCGCGCGAACGTACGACGCCGAGGCAACGCGCGTCACGGGCATGCGCGCCGAGCAGAAGGTCAAAGCGAGCGTCGCCTGATCCCCTGTGGGAGCGGCTTCAGCCGCGACTCTTCTCACTGTAGAATTCGAGCGCCGCGGTAGGCGCGACAATGCACGACCACCCCGATCACGAGGCAAGGCACGGACACGCCGTCAACGAGCGCAGCGTCGGTCTAGCGGCCGTGCTTACCGGCGCCTTCATGGTGGCCGAGGTCGTCGGCGGCGTCGTCGCCGGATCGCTCGCGCTCCTCGCCGACGCGGGCCACATGCTCACGGATTTCGCGTCGCTGGCGTTGGCGTGGCTCGGCTTCAGGATGGCGCGCCGGCCCGCGGATTGGCGCCGCACATACGGGTTCGACCGATTCTCCGTGCTCGTCGCCTTCGTCAACGGCATCGCGCTCTTCGCGATCGCTGCGTGGATCGTCGGCGAGGCCATTCAGCGGCTGCGCTCGCCGATTCAGGTGCAGGGCGGCGTGATGCTCTGGATCGCGCTCGCGGGCCTCGTCGTCAATGTCATCGCATTTCTGATCCTGCGCAGCGGGGACAAGAGCAATCTCAACATTCGCGCCGCAACACTCCATGTCGCCGGCGACATGCTCGGCTCGATTGCGGCAGTGACCGCATCCGTCGTGATTCTCTGGACTCGGTGGATGCCGATCGATCCCCTACTCTCGATGCTCGTCGCCGTGATCATCTTGCGCTCGGGGTGGAAGGTCCTCGCCGACAGCGGCCACATCCTGCTCGAAGGGTCGCCGTCGGGCTTCGACGTCCGCGCCGTCAAGGAAGACATCTGCAAGGCGCTGCCATTCGTGCAAGACATCCACCATGTCCACGCGTGGTCGATCAGCGAAGAACGGCCGATGGTGACGATGCATGCGAGCGTCGAGGCCGGCACCAATTCGGAGATGGCGGTCCGCAAGATCAAGCAACTGCTCGCCGAGCACTTCGCGATCGCGCACGCGACCGTCGAGATCGAGTATGGCGCCTGCGGCGACGATCACGAGAACCGGCACGCGGACGAAGAGGCGCACGCGGCGAAACAAGCTGCTTGCCAGGACTCCTGAGGGCATGACGTATTTGTGGATTGCGCTCGGCAGCGCCATCGGCGGCGTCGCGCGTTATGGTTGCAGCGGTCTTGCTGCGCGTTGGCTCGGCGCATCGTTTCCGTGGGGAACGCTCATCGTCAACGTCTTGGGGTCGCTGCTGATCGGCTTCCTTGCGGCGCTCATGGCGCCGGATGGCCGTGTACTGGCGGCGCCCGACGTGCGGGCATTTCTCTTGATCGGCGTTCTCGGGGGGTACACGACGTTTTCATCGTTCAGCTTGGAAACGCTGAACCTCGTGCGTGACGGCGACTGGCTCTTCGCCGTCGCCAACGTTCTGCTGTCGATAGTCCTCTGCCTCATTGCCGTCTGGCTCGGATACGCGGCCGCGACGGTGCTGGCGCGTCCGTAGGAGAAGCGTTATGAAAATCCCGGAACAATCGACGCTGCTGCGGCTCTTCGTCGGTGAGCGTGATCGCTACGAGCACCGGCCGCTCTACGAAGCCATCGTGCAGAAAGCCCGCGCCCAGGGCCTCGCCGGTGCGACTGTGCTTCGCGGCCTGCAGGGCTTTGGCGCAAGCAGCGTGCTGCATACCGCAAAGATCCTCGAGCTCTCCGACGACCTGCCGATGGTCATCGAGATCGTCGACAGCGAAGAAAAAATTGAGCGCTTCCTACCCGTGCTCGAAGGCATGATGGCGAGCGGTCTCGTTACGCTCGAGAAGGTCCGCGTCCACCAATACGGTCTGCCGAGCAAGGCTTAGGCCGCAACTCGATTTGCCCGTCGTCCGCCGCGCTGCTAGATTGGCCGGCGGAGAGGTGCCGGAGTGGTCGATCGGGCTTGACTCGAAATCAAGTGTGCGGTTACACCGCACCGTGGGTTCGAATCCCACCCTCTCCGCCACCCTAAAACGAGCTTTTCGCCTCGACGATGAGCTGCATCGTGTCGATCGTCGGGTCGCCGTTCAGCGGGAACGCCAGGTCGATGTGCATCACGGATTTGCCGCTTGCGCGCGGCGAGCTCAGGCGCAGTCCGAAGCCAATGTCATACAAGGTTCCGAGGCTCGGCGCCGCACGCGGATCCGTTCCTGACACGCGGCCCACGTCTAGAAACGCCGCATAGCCGATGCGGAACAGTCGCCACGGATAGACATCGGTGAAGAACCGTTCTTCGACCGACAGTAACGAGCGTCGCTCCCCGGCCTGATAACGCAGCGGGTAGCCGCGCAAGCCGTTGTCGCCGCCGAGCAAAATCTGCGACTCGCTGTCGAGGTTGTTCGCCGCGGTAAAGGCCGCCGTGACCGCGAGCAAACGACTCTCGGAGTTGCGGAGGTAGTAACGGGCCGCGGCCTCGACGATCGAATTCTGCAGCCCCTGATCCTCGTCCCGCGTCGAGCCTTCCGCACTCAGCGTAAGCAACCGGCCCGGCCCGCCGGGCTCCCAACCTTTTTGGAACGACGCGCGCAGCAGCGTCGCATCGCGGTCGGAGCCGAAGCGCGTATCGGCGAACCCGACGCTCATGAAAAGGCTCGTGCCGAGCGAGATGTCCTCGGTGCGGCCGATGTCGTTGAGCTCGCTCATTTCGCGATAGTCGTCGGCGAGCACCTGCCATCCAACCCAAGGGTAAACGAGCTTGCGGTTCTCGGGAAGCAGCATCGGCTCGGGCGTATCGAGCGTCGCGTAGAACACGTCCTCCGTCGAGGAAATGCCGAGCAACAACCGCTTAGCGCGACCGTCGACGAAGCCGCGCGACCAGCCGCCTTGGAGCGTGAATCCGTTGACGTCGTGCCCGAACTCGTCGATCTCCTCACCGCGATCGTAGATCGGATCGACGCGCTGCTCGTCGAACGCGTTTCCACCGAGCATCCAACGCGTGTCGAGCGAGTAGAACGGGCGCTCCGCGACAATTGCATGCCGGTGACCATCGCTCGCGTCCGCAAGCACGGCGTTGAGATGCACGCGGCTACCGAGCAGATTTGGGTCGCCGTAGCTCAGCAACGTTTCGCTGCGGTCGTACAGGTTTTTTTCGATGAGCGTGAGCTGTTTGCCCGTGCCGAGTAGGTTGCGGTCGTCGATGCCGACGCCCCATTCACTCTGGCCGCCGCGGTGCGAGAACTTGAGCTCGGGCGCGAGCGTCCATGAGTCGCGGACGCGGACATCGACGGCGACCGTGTTGGCGACGGGATCGTAGCTCTCGGGACCGATTTTCACGTCGGCGAGATAGCCTCGTCCGCGCAGCGCGCGAGCCGATTCGTCGAGCACGCGGGCCTCGTAGCGGTCGCCGCCTTGGAATAGTAGCGCGTTCTCGATGACCGGGACCCGAGTGCGCACGTGCACGTTGTTGGCCCACCGATAGAGCGCCTTGTCTTCCTTCGGATTGCTCGGGTCGAACACGTTGTCGACCGTCACGTTGATCGCGCGGATCGTGGCGCCGGCCTGCTCGAGCTCGGCATCGACGATGGCCGCATCGGGGGTCGTGGGCGTTTGCGCTTGAACCGCGGCCGCTAGTAGTGCCGAGGCGACCGCGGAGGCGGAACCCACGGCGCGATGCCCGCGCGCCCGGCACGTGCGCGAGCGGACGCGGCTCGAAGTGCGTGGGGACTCCATACGCGTTGGACGGTCGGAACCGTCAAAAGCTGTCGTGCTTCGCACGCGCCGATACAAGCGCGACGCCCGCGATTACGCAGATCGTGCCGATCGTCCTTAGCGGCGTGACGGGCTCCGCGAGCTCCTCCCATTGAGTCGCGCCGATGTAGACGAGCACGTAGCTCAGCCCCAAAAACGGATACGCATAGCTCAATGGATAGCGAATGAGCACCACGAGCCAGGCGGCCAGCGAAAGCACATACGACGCGATACCGACGACGATCCAGAAAGCGACGGGCTCGAGCGGGGGCCACGTCATTTGAACAGCGTCGGCTGCAAGGACGTGCATTCTTTGCATGCCGACTTTCATGCCGAGTTGGCCGACGGCGGACAGAACGACGGATGTCGTTAGGGCCATGAGTCCGACCGAGCGCGAGCGGACGATCATGACGCGGACACGAGCACAATACCGACGACGATCAGAAGCGCGCCGGCCCACCGATGCGCCGGCACGTGCTCTTTCAGATACCAACGCGACGCAGCCAGAACGACGATCGAGCCAAAGCTCAGGATCGGAAACGCGCGGCTGACATCCGTACTGTAGAGGACGAAGAGCCATGCGACCATTCCCAATGCCAAGCACAGCGCCGCCCCCAAGAGCTCGGGCGACAGAAGCGCGCGGCCCCAATCTGCCGCCTGCTTTGCATCGGCGAGGTGGCGCGCGGCGCCGAGCTTTTGTAGCACCTGGCCCGCAGCCAAGAGGGCCACCGCGGCAATGAGAAATGCGGTGGTCGAGATCACTTCGCCCTCGGGATCTCGACGAACACGGTCGAGCCATCCTGGAAGCGCATGGCCCTTGCGGGGAGCATCGCGCCGATCGCCGCGACCGTCGCGGGCTTACAAACGATGAGAATATCCGCGCGCGCGCCGGCAGTCTCGATGAGGGCGGCGAGCATCCGCCCCGTGAGCTCGCGGAAACGGGCCTCGGGATACGAGAGGCCATACCCGATCTCGCCCGAGCTCACGACGTAGATGTCGTCTCGTTTCAGAGTCCACGCGACCGTTCCGAATCGCGATGCGTCGGCGACGACCACAGTCTCCGCCGAAGGCGCGTGCCGCGCGACGGCGACAGTCGGCGCCGTTACGTCGAGCACACGTTCGGGCAGAAGGACCTGGAGCGGCAAGATGAATGCGACTCCTCCGATCGCGAGCGCCATGAGGCGAGTGACCGAACGCGCACTCCGAAAGGCGACAACGGAGCTGCAAACACCCACGCCGAGGAGAACGCACAGTGCGGTTGCCTTCAGGGACTCGGACGCGCCGTAAAGCGGGCGGCCGACCCCACCCGCCTGCGCCACGAGAATGGCCGCAAGCTCGAGCGCCAATATGCCGGCAAGCGCGAGAGTCGCACCGCGCATGACTCGCTGAGGAGACCGGCTGACGTGCTGCTCGAGCCCCGCAGCAAGGAGGATGGCGAACGCGGGAAAGCACGGAAGAATGTAAGTCAGCAGCTTCCCGTGGGCGAGCGAGAAAAATGCCAACGGCAGCAGCGCCCACATTAGAACAAACACGAGAAAGGAATCACGTCGCAACACGGAGCGCAGACCCAAGAAACCAGCGGGCCACGCCAACGTCCAAGGCCAGGCGAGGCCGGGCAGTGTCGCTATGTAGAACCAGAATGGGCGCGAATGCTGCGCGTTGTCGCCGGCAAAGCGCTTCACGTGCTCGACCCAGAAGAAGTAGTTCCAGAAATCCGGCTCGCGCTCGTGAATGAGAATCGCCCAAGGAGCTGCCACGAGGATCGCGACGAGGATCGGTACCCAGGAAAGAGTGGCTAACGAGCGCCACTGCCGCCGGACGACGAGGTATCCTCCCGCGGCCAATGCCGGAACAGCCCAGCCGATAAAGCCCTTGACGAGGAACGCCGCACCACACGCCACACCGCATGCCACGAGATAGCGAGCTCGCTTTGCTACGGCCGGTTCGTGTAGCGCGAGATACCAGGCCGCGACGGCGGCCGTCGTGCACAAGCTCAGGAAAGGGTCGAGCACGGCGAACGTCCCAACGGCGCCGACCAGAGCCGTCGTCAAGAAAATCGCGGCAGCCCATGTTGCGCTCGAGCCGGAGACAAAGCGCCGCGTGAGCGCAAAGATGATCAATGCAGTCAAGCCCGTCGCTAGCGCGGCCGGGAACCGCACCGCGAACTCGTTCTCGCCAAACGCCGCCAGGGAGAGCGCGTTGATCCAGTGTCCGAGAATCGGCTTCTCGAAATAGCGGACACCGTTGAACCGCGGCGAGACCCAATCGCCCGACACGAGCATTTCGCGGGCGACCTCGCCGTAACGAACTTCGTCGGGACTTACTAACGGTCGAAAGCCGATCGGCGCCACATAGACGATCGCGAAGAGTGTGATGAGGACGAGCGGCGCGAAGTATTCGCTCCTTTTTGTCGCTGCGACGCTCACGGTCAGGACGCAGTGGCAGAGCGCTGCCAACACACGCTGCCGTCTCGACCGGGGATCGGGCCTTGATCGATCCCATCGAGCGGAAGAGGCGTTTCCCCGTCTAATGCGCTCCTTACGGGCGAGATTCGAACACCTCTCTGCGCGCACGTTGCGAGGAACGAGTCGAACAGCGCCGCGCGCGAGATCCCCTCGACTTCGGCATGGATGGTGAGCACGTTGAGTTGGTTCGGGAGGATCTGCTCGAGTAGCCACGCGTTGTAGGTTTCGTCGGTCACGCCTGCTCGACCGACGACCTCGTCGTAGGTCGGAAGAGTCGTCGGGATTTGGGGCGCCAGACGCCGGCCGCCGACGACCGGCACGAAGATCGTTCGCCCCCGGCAATCGCTGTTGTACCGAAAGCCAAACTCCTCCTTTGCCGCCAGCACGCGTTCGTTGCAGATCCAACCGGCCGCCGCCGAGCAATCCGGGGCGCGACCCAGTGCTTCTTGGAACGCCGCAACGCCACGAGCGATCTCCGATCGCAGCTCAGCTGCCGACATGCGTAACGCGGCCACCTGCCACTTGTGGTGGTCCCATGCGTGGAGGCCCACTTCGTGTCCGGCGGCTTCCGTAGCCCGTAATACCTCGTGGAGCGCCTTACCAATGTGGCGGCCGGGCCAAAACGTCCCGGCGAGCAGGATGTCCCAACCGTACAAGCTCGCGGCGCCCGAACGCAGCATTTTCGCGGCGAAGCGCGGCCGCAGGAGCCTCCGGACGTGGCGTCCCATGTTGTCGGGACCCACCGTGAAAAAGAACGTCGCTTTGGCGTTGTGGGCGGCCAGTATGCGCAACAGCTTGGGGACGCCGTCGCGCGTTCCACGAAAGGTATCGACATCGACGCGTAGCGCGAGCGTCGTCTCCATCTACGGCCGCCCTGTGAGTCTCGCTTCGGCCCGAGCGGCCTGTTGTCGCAATGGCGTCGCGGTTGAAGCCGTCGCGCCCAGGATCGATTCGAGATGATCGCGCAGAAAATAGTCGAGAGTTCCCTTCACCGACTCTTCGAGTGGAATCGTTGGAACCCACTTCAGAAGTCGAGCCGCGTTCTCGATGCTGGGGCGCCGATGAGTGACGTCTTCATAGCCGCGTCCATAGTACGCGGCACTCTCGATTTCTTTGAGGCCGGCGAGCGGCGGAAAGTGATCGCGGAGGGGATGACGGCGGAACTCCCGGACGAGGAGCTCCGCGAGCTCTTTGATGCTGGCCTCGTTGCGCGGATTGCCGATGTTGAAAATGCGCCCATCGCAACGGCCTTGCTCGTTGGCGATGATCCTGAAGAGGCACTCGATGCCTTCGCTGACATCCGTGAAACACCGCTTCTGGCGGCCCCCGTCGATGAGGAGCAACGGCGTGCCCTCGACCAAGTTCAAAATGAGCTGCGTAATCGCGCGCGAGCTGCCGATGCGCGCAGCTTCGAGGGAATCGAGGCGCGGGCCGATCCAATTGAACGGGCGGAACAGCGTGAACTTGAGGCCGTCCTGTTGTCCGTAAGCCCAGATTACGCGATCGAGCAATTGCTTCGATGCCGAGTAGATCCATCGTTGCTTCCGGATCGGGCCGAGGATCAACCGGGACGTGTCCTCGTCGAACTCGTCGTCCTGGCACATGCCATACACTTCGGACGTCGAAGGGAACACGAGGCGTTTCTTGTACTTGACGCAGTACCGAACGATCCTCAGGTTCTCCTCGAAGTCGAGCTCGAAAACACGCAGCGGGTTGCGTGTGTACTCGATGGGCGTGGCGATAGCGACCAACGGAACAATGACGTCACACTTCTTGATGTGATACTCGATCCACTCGCGGTGGATCGATATGTCGCCCTCGTGAAAATGGAAGTCGGCATGCGCCTCGAGGCGTTTGATCGCAGAGTCGTTCAAATCCATTCCGTGCACTTCATAGCGCCCCTCGGCAAGCAGACGCTCGCTCAAAAAGTTGCCGATAAAGCCGTTGACGCCGAGGATGAGGACGCGCGTCTTGCGCTTGCGCATTGAGCGCCGCTCTTTCGCATCCTCGAGTCGGCTACCTACGACGAGATGAAGCTCGGAAGCGAGCTGGGCACCCGTGCAGTAGATGCCGGCGTCTGCCTGGGCGTGGTGCACGCGCAATACACCGTCTCCGCACGCCACCTCCAACGGATCGGCGCTCACGATCGTGCCGGGCGCCGCTGTGGTTCGAGCCGCGACCGCCGTCGCCTGCCACACGAAGACCTTCGTCGAGCGCGCATGCGTGAAAGCACCGGGGTACGGCAGCGCGACCGCTCTCACGAGATTGCTGATCTCGCGCGCCGGCCTGCGCCAATCGATTGCACCGTCTTCAGGCGACCGCCGGCCGTAGTACGTAGCGGCGGTCTCGTCCTGCGGATGCCGCGGCGCCGTTCCTGCCCGAATCAGCGGCAGGCACTCGTCGAGTAGAGGCCCTGCCGCCGCGGCGAGCTTGAGATTGAGCGACCGGGCATCGTCGGTCGGGTCTATCGATACGCGCCGCTGCGCGACGATGTCCCCCGCATCCGGCCGCGCGACCATGTGGTGAAGCGTGATGCCGGTTTCCGTTTCCCCGTTGAGGATCGCCCAGTTTGCCGGCGCGCGGCCGCGATACTTCGGCAACAACGAGCCGTGCAGATTGAAGCTGCCGGCGCGGGGAATCGCCAGCAATTGGTCGGACACGACGTTCCGGTAGTAGAACGAGAACAGCACGTCCGGCTGCAGCGCGCGGATCTTCTCGAGCCACAACGGGTGATCCACGGCGTCGGGAGCGAACACCGGTAGGTTGGCGCCCGCGGCGAGCTCGGCGACGGACTGAAACCAGGTGTTTTCCCCGGGGCGATCGACGTGCGTGAACACCGCGCAAACGTCGAACCCGTTTCGGAGCAGCGCGCTGATCCCAACGCAGCCCATCTGGTGGTAAGCGAGAACTACGGCACGCATTTTCTTAAGATCGCATCTCTGGATTCGCCACGGTCTCGCCATCCCGTTCCGACGATCTCTCGGACGAGGAAACGCGGGCGTGACTGCACGTCTCTCGAGATGCGTCCCACGTATTCGCCGAGCAGCCCCATGCCGAAGAGCTGGACGCCGAGAAAGAAAAAGAGGACAGCGAATATGGTGAATACGCCTTGCGCCGCCCAATCCGGCCCATAGACGATCCGCAAGATGAAGAGCAACGCTCCGAACAGGAGTCCAATGATCGCGAGCGCGCCGCCGATCATGCTGAGCAGGCGTAGTGGCGCCGTCGTCGTGCTCACGAGAAGGTCGAAGTACAGATTGATGAGCGACCACGTGCGGTATTTCGATTCGCCTGCGTGGCGCTCGGCGTGGTCGACGACGATCTCGCTGATGCGGCCGGCAAAACTGTTCGCGAGAGCTGGAACATAGGGGCTCCGCTCCTTGCACGCGAGCATCGCATCGACAATATCGCGTCGATAGGCGCGCAGCATGCATCCGTAGTCGCGCGTGTAGACGCCGGTCGCTTTGGACATGAGCTCGTTCATCAAACGCGATGCAGCCACGCGGAACCACGAATCCTCGCGTTGGCGTCGAACGGCGCTCACGATATCGGCGCCTTGCTCTATTCCGGCAATCAACCGCGGAATCTCTTCGGGCGGATTCTGGAGATCGCCATCCAGCGTCACGACGATGTCCCCGCGTGCTTGCGCAAACCCGGCCATCACGGCGGCGTGTTGGCCGTAGTTGCGGTTCAACATGACGGCGAGGATGCGCGCGGGGTCGCGGTCGGAAGCTGCTCTAGCGATCGCGGGCGTGCTGTCGGTACTGCCGTCATCGACGAGAATGAGCTCGAAGGCGCACCGCAACGTTTCACCCATGGCGACGCAGCGACGAATGAGCTCCGCAAGGTTCGCCGATTCATTCAATACCGGCACAACGATGGAAACGCAACGGGTATTCATCTACTCGTGGTCCTTCAGAATCGAGCGAACTGCATCGACAACTCGCTCGACATCCGCGATTTCCATGTCTGGAAAGAGCGGTAGAGAGCAGATCCGGTCCGAGTTCCACTCGGTATTTGGCAACGGGTGGCGGGCTCGGCCTTGCTTGCGGTAGAACGCGTGTGTGTGTACCGCGCGAAAATGCAAGCCCGTGCCGATGCCCCGCTCCTTCAAGCGCAGCATGAAGTCGTCGCGGCTCAGTCCCGTTTCCTCGGCAACGACTCGCACGACGAACAGATGCCAAGCGTGCACGTGCTCGTAGGACGGGAGCCCGAGCGGGACGATGCCGTCCACGTCGGCGAGCAACGTCCGGTAGTGATCGGCAAGCTCTTTACGCCTGCGGTTCATTGCCGACAGACGCTTGAGCTGGCTCACGCCGAGCGCGGCGTTCATATCGGGCAGGTTGTACTTGAACCCCGGCTCGACGACTTCTGCTTGCGGCGCACGG
This sequence comes from Gammaproteobacteria bacterium, assembly GCA_036555065.1. Classification (GTDB taxonomy): domain Bacteria; phylum Pseudomonadota; class Gammaproteobacteria; order Steroidobacterales; family Rariloculaceae; genus DATBLZ01. The sequence continues at coordinate 17,307 of DATBLZ010000166.1, read as the reverse complement.
CCTTGGGTCTCGCGTTGGAACGAGTCGGCCCTGAGCCCATGGAATCGGAGCATGCGCACCCGGGATGCGAGCGCCTCCGAGTCCGTGCAGACGATTCCGCCTTCGCCGGTCGTGAGGTTCTTGATCGGATGGAGCGAAAATACCGCTGTCCCGGTCTGCCCTACGGACTGCTCGCGATATCGCGCACCTGCCGCGTGCGCCGCGTCCTCGATCAAAGGAATGCCGTGCTCGGCTGCAACCGCACGCAGCGAGTCGAGATCGAGCGGCGCGCCGGCGAAATGGACTGGAATGATCAGTTTGGTTCTCGCGCTGAGCGCGGCCTTGACGTGGTCAGCCGTCGTCATGAGGGTCTCCCGGTCGACGTCGACAAAGACCGGAGTCGCGCCGGCGAGAGTGATCAGATTCACCGTCGAGACCCACGTCATCGACGGCGTGATGACCTCATCTCCCGGCCCGATCGCGAGCGCGTGCAGTAGAAGGTGCATGCCGGCCGTCGCGGAAGTCATGGCGACCGCGTGCTTGCACCCGGTCAGATGCGCGAACTGCTGTTCGAGCTCGCGGCATATCTTGCCCGTAGTGATCCAGCCGGACTCGAGCACGGCTGTGACGGCCGCGATGTCTGCAGCAGTAATCGACGGTCGCGAGAAAGGCAGAAACTCCGCGTTCGCGCGGACCTTCACCGTCATCTCGCCCAACGAGTTACGCCGCACGGCCATGGCGAAGCCCAAAGACCATCATCACCGTTAGACCGCCGAAGCAGTGGAAACCGGTCGTCGCCGGGCCGGATCGGTCCGGTAGAGATCCGGGAGCTCAGGCGGTCGGGCTCTGAAGCGCCTGTGCGCCCATTGATACTGCTCCGGGCACGCGCGGATGAACTCTTCCAGGCACTCCACGAGCCGGCGTGTGTCGCGGATTGCGTCGTCGGTCGGGAAGTCTTCTAGGGGAGCATGGAACTGCAGCTCGTACCGGCCCTGGCCGTCAAGGCGACGATAGCGGAACGGGATTACCGCCGCACCGCTGAGCCGCGCCAGTCTGCTGGTCGCAACGTTCGTCATCGCGAGCTCATGAAAGAACGGAACGAGCTGCCCGCGGCGATACACCTGGTCCGGCGCGTACCAAACGACCGCATTGCGTTTGAGACTACGGAGCATCGCGCGCACGTCGTCGCTCCGGATGCTTTCATGGGCGATGCGCATTCGACCTTGCCGTTGAATTTCCTCGAGCAGTGCATTGCTACGTCTACTGAACAGGCAAGCAAACTGAGGCGTGATGTGCTTCAGCGGACGCCCGCATATCTCGAGTGTCGTGAAATGACCCGTATAAAGAATGACTCCCTTACGGCGCTCGAGCGCTGCCTCGAGATGCTCGAGCCCAACGATCTCAAAGCGGCCGTCGAGACGCTCGTCAGGCGCGAACCACGCGATGGCGCATTCCGCGAACGACGCTGCTAATGCTTCGAAGTGTCGTTTAGCGAGCGCTCTGACCGCCACCGACGAAAGCTCGGGAAAGCACAGCTCGAGGTTGCGCAGCACTACGCGACGCTGCTTGCGGGCAACCCGGTAGAGCCCTCGACCGATCCGCCGATGAACCCACAGCGCCGTGTCGATCGATACGAGGGCGCTGGCGCGCAGCCAAAGCCACAAACACCAGGCCGACCAGTAACGAGGCATCCAGTAGGTGCGTAGCAACCGCCCGGTGGACTCTGCGCGGACATCGGCTATACCCATTATTAAGTTGGACGGAAACGCGCAGGAAACCGGTCGCGCGATGACGACCTATTTATCGGTGAGCCGCAGGGCGGGAGAGCCCGACTTTTTGAGCCAGCCCACGACGACCCAGAACAGGAGAACCAGGCTGAGCACGCTCAGCAACGACGCGGTCGCATAGGGGTGCCCGTCGGCGCCGGGCGCTTGACGCAGGTTGTATATACCGATCAACACGATGGGCAGAGCCCATCCGAGTGGCGCGCTGTACTCCTTGAGAAGCACTCGCGGCCAATTGAATCGCGATTCCGACAACGTTTGTGTAAGCCCGCGAAGACGCGGCAGCCAACGCGGCACGTGCCGAACGTACTCGTCGAACACCGGCCCGAATTTCTCCCGCAGGTATGCCTCTTCCGCACGGATGACGGCGCTATACATGAATGTATAGGCCGCAGAGATGCCGAGCATTGCCGGCCAGCGATTCGCAGCGACACCGGCGCCAAGCACCATGAAGAACTTGCCGACATACATGGGGTTTCGCGTATGGCGAAAGAGCCCCTCGGTCACGAGCGAATCCGCGTAGACCCGGTGGTTTCTGCCGCCGCGCACGATGTACTCGAGCCCGATCGTGGACGCGCGGATGACCTGCCCGAGGAACGCAAGCACCAAGCCGGCGACGGCTGCAAGGAACGGGTCCGAGAAGATCGCGGGCCCGGGCAGCAACAGAAACAGGAGCAGAAACGGCGAGAGCGTCGTGCGAAACCGAAAGAAGAAATTGCCGAGCGCGACCATCACTTGACGGCCACGAACGCGGCAAAGTTGTACCACTTGAAAAACACCTCGACTTCGCGAAAGCCGGCGCCCAACAGCAAATCACGGTTCTCTTGGAGTCGATAAGGGACGAGGATGTTCTCGAGAGCCTCACGTTTCTGAGTGATCTCGAGCTCGCTGTAACCCATGCGCCGCTTGAACTCATAGTAGCGCTCGATAAACAACCGGTTGAAGAGAGACCCGTCGCCGAGCACTTTCTCGACCACCAGCAGGCAGCCGTTCTCGTTGAGGCCCGCGTGAATGCTGCGGATGAGTTTTTCCCGGTTCAGCGGCCGAACGAACATGAGCGTCAAAATGAGCATGACGACCGATGCGTTTTCGACCTGCACGCCTTCATCGAGATCGGCTTGACGCAGCTCGATCGCGCCTTCCAAGCCCCGCGCTGCCAACTTTTCGCGACACTGCGCGAGCATGTCGGCCGAATAGTCGACGCCGCAAAGGTGCGCCCGCACGGGAAGCGACTCGTGCAGCAGCGTTAGTGTCGTACCCGTCGAGCAACCGAGGTCATAAATGTTCGAGCCCTCGGTCGCGAAGGCGCTTGCGAGCTCCGCGAGCATGCGCTGAATCTCCGCATAGAAAGGCACGCTCCGGGAAACCATGTCGTCGAACACGGCCGCCACGGCGTCGTTGAACGCGAAGTCGCTGACCTGCTCGAGTTGATGACGAAATACCCGGTCTTCAGTGCGGCCGGTTGCCATACGTCGCCCCCAGGGTCGATAGCTTACCGCGTTAGACGGCGGCGAGCCAAAAAAAGGTCGCAATGCTGATGAGGTCTCGGCCGGGGGGCTACTCGGCGGGGGCTCAGAACTCCCAGAGGACGCCGGCGTTGAGCGTGGCGGGCAGCCAATAGTCCTCGCTGCGCTTGAGCGCCGGTGCGCCGCCGGGCGTCGAAACCACCTCGAACTCGACGCAGCATGGATTGGCGCGATCGAGCAAGTTCGTGACCTCGACGAAGAACTTGACCGTGCCGTGGCCAGCGCTGACGACTCGGCTCGTCGCGAAATCGACGCGGCTGAACGGCGCAAACGACTGCGCATTGCGCTCGCCCAACGCGAGGACCGTGGCGGCACTACCGTTCGGCAGCTCAACGGTCTCGAGCGAAAGGTCCGTCGTCGGCCAGCCGGTGTGATAGGTCGCGCTCGCGGACATGGTCCACTGCCGCATGTTCCATGTCACGCCGCCGCTCAACGAATGGCGTTGATCCCAACTGCGCGGCACAGGCCGGCCGTCGATGATGTCGTTAGCCTCCGACCAAGTGTAAGCCGCCCACCAGCTCAGCGGCTCTTGCCCGATCGCGAGTATCTCCACGCCCTGCGACTCACCGCGCTCCGGCGCAATGCGGACGCGCCCGGGCCGCAGCTCGGGCAGCACGACGAACGGATCAAACAGATTTTCGTAGCGAGGCCGCGGGCTGCGCGTGATCTTCTCGAATACTTCCCCGCGCAGCATCACGTCACTGGCAAAGCGATGCTCGACGCTCACGATTGCGTGCGAGGCGTCCTGGGCCGGCGAAAAATCGACTACGCCGTCCTCCACTTGCAGCTCGATCAAGCCTTCGGCTTGAAAGAACCGGCCGTAGCTCAACCTCAGGTCCGTCGCCGGCGCGAGTTGGTACAAGAGGCTCGACCGACCGCTAATTTGCTCATCTGCGTCTGGAGGCAAGTAAGTCTGCTTATCCCAGCGTACGCCGAGGTCCGCAACGAGCCGGTCCGTGAACCGAATACGGTCGGAGAAATAAACGCTACGGCTATGGCCGCCTGGCCGCAATCGATATGCGGCTTGGCTCGTGCCGGTGCCCGGGTTGAGCGCGGCAAGCGAATCGAGGACGTCGACGCGGCTGGCATAGTCGTATTCGGCATCGAGCTCGCGGATCTCGAAGCCCCACGTCAGAAGCTGGCGGTCCGTAAGATCGAGCTGCCAATCCTGGCGCAGGCCGATCCCCTCGAGGCGGCGGTGGTCCGTGGCGGCGCCGGCGATTTGCCCCTGGTTGCTCACGAGGCCGGTACGCTCGTTGCTGAATTGCGTCGACGACACGACCGTCGTGCCCGACAGGTCATCCGTCCAGTCGCTGTCGATACGCAGCCACAGCTGCGTCGCGTCGCTTTCGCTCACGGAGCTCTCGAGGTCGGCGGGATCATCCTCGGGAATCAGCAGGATATCGTCGTCGTAGTTGAGGGCGTTGAATGCAAGCCGGTGTTTGCCGACTGTGCCCGCAACGTGCACATAGAGATCGCGGTAGCTCGGCTCACCCCGCTCGTCCTTGAGCCATCGATCGATATTGCCGCGACGCGCCGATGCCACCCACTCCGCGCGTCCATCGGCAAACGTGCCGCTCGACAACAGCGACGTGAGCAAGAAGCTCAGACCGATCTCGTGCTGCAACGGCTCCGTCGGCATGCGCGCGTCGATGATCGAAAGACCGCTGAGGGCGCCGCCATAGGCGACGGGGAACCCGCCCGAATAGATCTGCATCCCGGACACGACGCGCGGGTCGATGGTGCTAAAGAGGCCTTGATAGTCGCGAAAATGGAACGGCTCGATGAGCTCCATGCCGTCGAAGAAGATGGCCATTTCGTTTCGATCCCCGCCGCGTACGTACGAACGTGCCGACCAGTCACCCGCGGCGATGCCCGGAAGCCGGTGCGTGACGCGCAACGGATCGTCGCCGAGATCGGACAGGTTCTCGATTTCTTCACGCGTAAAGAAGGCGCCTGACGGCGGGACTTGGTTCGCGACGTCGTAGCGGCTCGCAGTCACGAGGAGCTCATCGAGCGCAGGCGGCTCAACCGCTTCGAGTAGCGCGACCGTGACGGTTTGCGAAGCCCCGGCGCGGACCTCGAGCACGGCTTGCCCGCGTGCGTAACCCGGCGCCTGGGCGCGGAAGACGTGCCGGCCAGCCGGCACGGCGTCGAACTGCGCTTTGCCTTCGACCGCAATTCGGCGCTCCCCGTCAATAGAATCGAGCCACACGGTCGAGTCGGCGAGCGGCGTCCCGCCTGCATCGACCACAGCGACCGTCACGCGGCTCGTCCGTTGCGCCGGGGCATTCGGGTCGCGCACAACGAGCCAAAGGCCGTCGCGGGCATCGATCGTGAGCCCGTGCGGCGCGAGGATCTCACGCGCTAACGCCAGGGGCTCAGTGGTCGTCGGCGCGTCGAGAACACGTAGGTCCGCGGACAGCAGGTTCGTGCTGTAAATGATGGGCGCGCCGTGCGCGCGCAGCTCGTCGATGACCTCCTGGACTGTCCGGCCGCGATAGCTCGAGGCAGGCTGGGCCGCCGCTCCCGGCGCCGCAAGATTCGCTGCGCACGCCATTAGCATCGGAATCAGCAGACGGCGCCAGGGCGTCACGTAGCATCGATCGACAGGACCCGCGTTGACCGAGGATTGTACGCGACGAGCGAGGTCCGCGCCGCAGGCGTGCTAGCTTGCGGGGCCGGCCTCGGACGCGCCCTTCTACTTCACGCCGATTAGGATGGTCGCGCCCTCGAGCGTGTACGTGAGGTCGGTCGTTGCGAGCACGGCGGCGAGCTTCGACATGGGGTCGAGGTCTATCGAGCCGCGCAGCGTCGTCTGGCGCGCGATGGCTTCCGCGTTGGCGTCGACATAGGCGACGTTTCGGCCGGTTTGCGCCGCGACCCAATCCAAGAAGTCGGAAAGGCGACTACCCTCGATTTCGTACGGCGGCGCGAGGGCTTCCGCCCACTCCCATTCCGCGCCGACCGAATCGATGGAGCCGCGCTGGAGGCGGTCCGATCGAACATCGACGATCAAGCGCTCACCTGCGCCGGCGTTCGCGATTCCATCGCTGTGCGTCAGCGCCACCTGGCCGTCGCGGACGCCGACGTCGAGCCGATCGCCGTCGAGCCGCACTAAGAATTGCGTGCCGACGTCGCGCACGATGCCGGCCGGCGTGCGCACGACGACTTGCGTCGCGGCAGGCGCAGCCGTCCCGCGCTCGGAATCGAAGTACAACATGCCAGTAGCGACATCGGTCTCGCGCGCCGACACCATCGTAAGCCGCGTGCCGGGAGCGAGCCGCAGCGAGCCTCCGTCGCTGAGCCGGAGCGCTATTTGCCCTTGTCCGGTCGACACGATTGCGCCGGATGTCACGACCCCGCCGAGAACGAGGCGATTCGGCGAGCGCTCGTCCCCGCTGGTCACTTCCCCGGAAACGCGCTCGACGCGCGCGACGACGACCGCATCAGGCGCGACGCCGACGTTGAGAAGAACTCCTACCGTGACGGCGATCAATGCGACTGCGGCGGCAACGAACCCCGTGCGGCGCCACCTCACCCGGCGCCCGGCGACGGCATCCCATTCTTCGAGCAGCGCCGCCTTAACTTCCCGCTCGATTTCGAGGGGAGGATGCGGCCGCGGCGCCGCGTGCCGGAACAGCTGTTCGAAGGCTCGGTCCTGCTCTTGGCTCATGCACGCTCCCCGTTGGCCATGTCGGCCTCATGCGCAGCCATACCGTCTGTCAGAGCCGTATAGACTTCCTGGAACGCGCGTTTGGCCCGTGCGAGCAAAGACTGCGCCGCTTCGGCGCCGACACCGAGTTTCGCGGCGACTTCCTCGGTAGTGAAGCCGTAGATGTATTTCCATTCCAAGGCATCGCCGTAGCGAGTCGGCAGCCGATCGAGCGCCACTTGAATGAGGCGTGCCGCTTGCGTTCGGCCGAAGTTCGCTTCCGGCTCGTCGATCGCGGGCGCCGTCACGGAGTCGACTGCGGCCCTCACGTCCGGAAAGTCTTCGACTAACACGATAACTTGACGCTCTTTGGCCCGGTGCTCGAGGTGATCGCTGATGGCGTTACGGCAGATCGAGCAGAGCCATGTGAACAACGCCGCTTCGCCGCGATAGCGGCTTAGGTTGCGGATGGCTTTGCTCAGCGTGACGTGCACGATTTCTTTCACTGTCTCCGGATCGTCGTTTAGTCGGGCATGCGCGAAGCGATAGAGCCGCGGGAAGTACCCGTCGAAGAATTCGTTGAATGCCTCGCGCTCGTGCGCGAGCAGGCGCTTTACGAGGCGCCAGTCATCCAAATTGAGTGTCGTCTCTGCCACGGGTCGATGACGCGTCTCCTTTCCTCGGTTAGACGGCCGGAAAAGGCTTTTCCGTCGCCAAAGATCGTAGGCTGCGGTTGGAAAGGACGCCAGAGGGCTACCAGGTCGCGGCCGGAAACGTCGGCCTCAAGGACCTCGGCGAGGTCCGGCGAATCGGCCGAGGTGCTGCTCGACAGCGAAATGTGAGCGTCGGCGCTGACCCCTTAGCGCCCGCCCGACCCTCAGCGTTTCCGGATCACGATGTCGCCGTTGAACGTCTTGAACTGTATCTCCGGCCCGCCGCCGCCGACCAAGAGACGCATCTCGCGCTCGAAGCGAATCTGCTTCCGCCCGCGCTCGCCGCCTTCCTCGACGACCGACGATTGCGGTTGGAGCTGCACGTCGAAGTCCGTATAGACGTCGCCGCGGCCGGCGTTGACGCGCAAGTCCGCTGCGAGCGTCGGCGGAAACCCGACCTCGATGTCGCCGTTGAATGAGCTGAACGACATCGTCTTACCGGCCGCGGGCTGCAAGAACGACATATCGATGTCGCCATTTTGACTCGTTACGACCGCGGAGCCGTTCAGGTCGATGCCGATGATGTCGCCATTGTGGTTAGCGAGCTCGTGATCGCCGGTCAATCCTTCGAGTCGGATCTCGTCGCCGTTGACCGTGGTTGCTTTCACGGATGTTCGGCGCGGGACGGAGATCGCCAGATCGACTCCGCGGCTGCCCCAATCGACGCCGATCGACACGGTGTTGTCGTTCTCCTCGGCGGTCACGCCAATCGCCGTGTTCGGGATTCTGCGGAGTCCCGCTCGATCGGGCTCGTCCTCGTCCTCGTCGAAGTCCCACTCGACGTCGTCGTCATCGTCGCTCGTCGAGATCAGCACCTCGTTGCCGTCGAAGGCGGACACGATGATGCTGCCATTGAATAGCTGCACCTCGAGCCTCACGGGGCGCGCTGGATCGGTGAGTGGAACGGCGATGCGCCCGTCGTTCTGGGCGGCTGCGCCGGAAAACCACATCGCACTGACCAAGGCGACGGTAAGCGGCATTACGAATAAGTCTTTCATGGTTCCTTGTCTCCAGATTACCGTTGCGCCTCGACGACGTATATGTCGCCGTTCAGCGTCTCGAACGAATGTGTGGGGCCACCGCGCCCGATGCGGACCATTGAGCTGCGATCCGAGCGGATCACGTAGCGCGTGCCCTCACGCGTTACCTCGCTCGTCGGCGCGACCGCGAGGGGCGCGGCGTCGAAATCGGTCCAGATTTCCCCGTGCATCGTTTTGAATGCAAGGTCCGCCGAAAGATCGGCAGGGAACGCTACTTCGACGCGGCCATTCACAGTCCGAAATTCCGTTGCACCGGCGGGCGCGCGGTCGAATGTCACGTCGAGCGCACCGTTGACCGTGGTTGCCGAGCCCGTGCCGCGGAGGCCGCGGAGCTTCACGGCGCCGTTGACGTTCGCAACCTCGAAGTCCCCATGCACGCCCTCGACGACGATTTCGCCTTTGTTGACGGTCGACAGATCGAGTGACGCGCCCGCGGGAACTCGCAGCTCGATCTCGTACTCGACGATGTAATCGTCCTCGTGACCGCGGCGATCGCCCCAGTGACGCCATCCGCACTCGCAATCGTCGTCCCTGTCGCCCACGCGAAACGCGATCTCGTCGCCGTCGCGCTCAGTTCGCAATCCCATTTCGGCCCGCGCGCGCTCGACGTCCGCTTGAGTATCGGCACGGACGGTCTCTTTCGCGGTCATCTCGACGGTCGATCGATCGTGCGCGGTCACGTGAATCGAGCCGAACACGTTCCCAACGACGACGTGCGGCGCATCCCCGACGGGTACGTTCTCTTCGAGCGTTCTCGTCTCGACGACATCGGCGTACGCAGCCGCAACCGCGAGCGCCAAACCGAGCGCGCCAAAGACGACTTTGACTGGTCCAAGCCGCATGCTGCATCTCCTCATACTTCTGGGCGCGGCGTCGCGTTGCCGGCCTCCTCCAAAGCCATGTTTAGGTAATCGCGAACGAGCGGGTCGAGCTCCTCACGCTCGAGCAAGTGCGTCACGGCCGCAGTCGAGCCTTCGACGCCGCCCTCGAGCAAACGGCTCGCGAGCGTGACTTGCATCAGCGGCGCGTCTTCCTGCTCGAGCGCCGCGGTCAGCCCGGCGCCAACCTGCGGCCGATCGAGCCAATCGCTGAGCGCATCGACGGCCGCAAGCCGAACATTCAAATTCGCGTCGTGACGAGCCGTCTCGAGGAGCGCGGCGACGACCTCAGCGTCTGAATCGGTGCGCCGTGCCCACTCGACACCACGCAGCCGCTCCGCTGCCGATTGGTGGCCGAGCAGCACGATCCCGACGGTCCGAACCTCCGCACGCAGCGAGTCGATCTCGCTGTTCGAGGGCGCCGTGAGCTGCTGGCCGACGACCACGCCGACGAGCAGCAAGACCGTCGCAAACGCCGCTTGCAGCGCCGGGCGACGTGGCCAGATGCGCTCGAACAGCGCATCGAGTCCCGACGTACGCATGCGCTCTTCGTAGGCCGCGAGCGCGGCATGGAAGCGCATGCGCATGCGCTCATGCGGAACGTCGTCGGCGATCTCGCCCATTCCGGCCCACAACGCCGCAATCGCGTCGGCTTCCGCGCCGCACGCGGCACAGGATGCGAGATGTGCTTCGAGCTGCTGTTCGTCTTCCGGAGAGAGAAGTCCCTTCAAACGATCCGACAAGAGTTCAGTGGTCTGCTCGCAATTCATACTGCTGCCTCCTGCCGCGAAAGCTCCAAATAGACTTCGCGCAGTTGTTTGATCGCACGATGGGCGCGCACCTTGACCGCCCCGACGGAGCAGCCGAGCGTGCGCGCAATCTCCTCGTAACTCTTGAATTCGTAGCGGCTCAACAAGAGCACCTCGCGGCGCTCGGCCGGCAACGCGAGCAGCGCCTTGCGGATCAGCTCGGCGCGGTCGTCGGGCGCGCCGCTCTCGTCGGGCGTAGGCTCCTCGCTTTCGATCTCGTCGGGCGCGTGCGCAGGCATGCGATCGGCGGCCGCGCGCCGCAGATGGTCGACGCAGGCGTTGCGCGCGATGCGGAACATCCACGGCAGAAAGCTCATCTCATCCTTGAAGGTTCTGCTGTACTTCAACATTCGCATGAATACGTCCTGAACCAAGTCCTCCGACGCCGGCCGGTTGCCCGTCATCCGTAGGCAAAACCGATAGAGCCGGGCGTGATGCCGCTCGAAGAGCGGCGCAAGCGCGCCTGCGCGCCCACCCCGAACCTCCCGCATGAGCTCCGTATCGCTCGGCGCCGTCACCGTGCCCCTTGCCGCGTTTCCCGCTTCGTTCACCGTCGAATACCCCCACCGTCGGTCAAAGGTTACAACCATGTAAGCGGCCCACGCATCCAACGGCGAGCTGTAACTTTCGCGCGCGCCGTTACGTTAATAGCAAAAGCGACGGCCGCCACTGGCGCCGAATGGGGCTTGGACACATGAAGTTTCCAACGAGATCGACAGTGGGGGCGGTCCTTGGATTCGCTGCGGTCGTCGCCTTTTGGGGTCCGGCGCGCGCGCAAACCGTAGCCGAACCGGCCATCGAGGCACCCACCGGCGGCGCGCCCGCCGTAACGCTCGGCGACGTTCCGCACACGACGGGCGAGCCCGACATCGATGGGCTGCTCGAAGAAGACCTCTGGCGCGAGGCGCTCGTGATCCGGCTCGACATCGAGACTCAGCCGCGCGAGAACGCGCCCGCAACCGTCGAAACCTTCGTCCACTTGATCGAGAACGGCACGAGCCTCTTGATCGCGTTCGACGCGCGGGATCCGGAACCTTCTGCGATACGTGCATACCTGCGCGATCGCGATTCGGCTTACAACGACGACTTCGTCGGCGTCGTGCTCGACACGTTCAACGACCAACGCCGGGCATTCGAGTTCTTCACGAATCCGCTCGGCGTGCAGATGGATCTGACGATGGACGACGTGAACGGCCGCGAGGACGATTCGTGGGACGCGATCTGGGCTTCGGCCGGCGTGATCGGCGAAAAGGGCTTCACCGTCGAGATCGCGATTCCGTTCAGCCAGCTGCGCTTTCAGAACAGCGATAGCCCGCAAACCTGGGGCCTCGATGCGCTGCGCTTCTACCCGCGCGCCGACCGTGTTCGCATCAGCGCGAACCGCATGGATCGCGGCCGCAACTGCTACCTCTGCCAGCTCGCGAAGGTTCAGGGCTTCGCAGCCGCGGAGCCCGGCCGCGGCCTCGAGGTCGTGCCTGCCGTTACTGCATCGCGAACCGATGAGCGCGACGCCGTCGCGGACGACCTCGTGGCCGGCGACGCCGACGGTGAGCTCGGCCTGAATGTCCGCTGGGGAATCACCCCCGATCTAATCGCGAACCTCGCTTTGAATCCCGATTTCTCGCAAGTCGAGGCCGACGTCCCCCAACTCGACGTCAATAATCAATTCGCGCTCTATTACCCGGAGACTCGGCCGTTCTTCCTCGAAGGCGCGGACTTTTTCTCGACGCCGCTCGAAATCGTGTTCACGCGCACCGTCGCCGATCCCGACATCGGCGCCAAGCTCACGGGGACGCGTAACGACAACACGTTCGGAGTGTTCGCCGCGGAAGACGCCGTTACGAACTTGCTCTTTCCCGAGGCGCTCCGCTCGACGAACGATTCGCTCGAGCAATCGAACGAGACTCTCGTCGGCCGGTATCAGCGCGGGTTTGGCACCAACTCGACGGTCGGCGCGTTATTGACCACGCGCACGGGTGATGACTATCACAATCATGTCGTCGGGGTCGATGGTCTGTACCGACCGACCGATAGGCACAGCTTCCGCTTTCAGGCCTTGCGCTCGGATACCGAGTATCCGACGGCCATCGCGACGGAGCACAGTCAACCGCAGGGCGCTTTCACCGGCGACGCGACCGAGCTCGGCTACGATTTCGGCACGCGCGAGTGGTGGGCGTTTGCGAACTATCGGAGCATCGACTCGGGCTTTCGTGCCGACTCTGGCTTCATCTCTCAGGTCGACGTCGTGAGCCACGGCGCCGGTTTCGGCCGCACGTGGCACGGCGACGGGTCCCGTTGGTGGAATCAATTTCGCGTCGGCGCGAACCTCAACAGTTCTGACGATACCGCCGACCGACTGCTGAGCCGCAACCGCAACGTATGGGTCGGGCTCAACGGCCCGCGTCAGCTCTATGCCGAGACGGGCTTCAGTGCGAGCCAGCAGCTCTGGAACGGTCAGCTCTACGACATGGACTCGATCTTTCTCTATGGCCAGGCTCGCCCCGTCCGCGGGCTCAATCTCTCGCTCCAAGCGCGCGCGGGCGGGCAGATCGACTACGCGAACTCGCGGCTCGGCGAAGAGCTGCGCCTGCAGCCGTCCGTCGAGTGGAACGTGAGCCGCCACTTGCTGCTCCGGATCCGTTACACGGCCTCGCAGCTCGACGCCGATGATTCCGGCGCCCGCATCTTCGATGCGGAGCTCACGGACGTCCGGCTCACGTGGCAATTCAACATCCGTAGCTTCTTGCGCTTGACTGCGCAACAACAGGTCGTCGAACGCAACCTTGCGCTCTTCACGGACCCCAGCACGGATGCGCTCTCAAAGACGCGCGGCACGCAGTTGCTCTACTCGTACCAGTTGAACCCGCAGACGGTCGTCTTCGCGGGGTACTCGGACGATCAACTCCAAGACGACGATCTCGCGACGCTCACGCAGACCGCGCGCACGTTCTTCTTGAAGTTCAGCTACGCGTGGGTGCCCTAGGCCGTCAACGCAAGCACCAGTAGGCGGCGCCTTCGCCTTCGAGGAATTCTTCGGCGCCCGCGCCGTGGAGCATCGCGAACGTCGCGAGCATGCCTGCGTGCGTGCAGCTCGGCGCGGCCACGGTCACTGAGCGTGGTGCATTCTCGACGGGCCAACCCGTGCGTGGGTCGAGAATGTGCCCATAGCGCTTGCCGTTCTTGAGTAGGTATCGACGCGCATCGCCGCTCGTCGCGAGCGCGCCGAGCGTGAGCTGGATTCGCGTCGCCGGCAGGCCCGTTGCGGTGAGGCCTTCGACGCCGACGGTCCAGGGGCTGCGGTCGACGCCTGAGCCGAAGGCCATGAGATCGCCGCCAAAATTGAGCAGGCCACGCGGCCAAATCTCGCGGGCACGCGCGCCCGCGCGATCGACAGCGTATTCCTTGCCGATGCCCCCGAAATCGATCTCCATGCCGGGCTCGAGGGTCAACACGGGCGGCTGCCAGCGCGCGCGTTTCCAGCCGACGCGCTGCAGCACTTTGCGAACGTCGCTCGCGTGCGGCACGCGGTCGCTGCCATCAAACCGCCAGACCTTGCGGAGCGCGCCCGACGTGATGTCGAAGAGTCCGCCGCTGATTTCGAACAGCCGATCCGCGTAATCGAGCAAGCCCGCGGTTTCCTCATCGACGGCTACGGGCTCGCCTTGCGCGGTGTTGATGCGATAGATGACATTGTCGGGGCGATAACGACTGAACTTCTGCTCGATGCGCCGTGTCTCCGCGACGACAGCCGCGAAGACGTGCTCGGCTGTCTCGTGGTCGGCGCCCGGTACGTGCACTTCGCATGGGCTCGCCATGGCCGCAAACGTGCCGAACCAACCGTAACGGCGACTGAGCAACGGCGTCGCGGCGCTGCCGCGACCTTGCTCAGCGCCCGAACTTATAGCTGAACTGAGCAATGATCGCGCTCATGTCGGGGTAGAGATCGAGGCCCGAGAGCGCTCCGACGCTCGAGCCCGGGCTCGGGGTACCCGTCTGCTCATACATCTCGAGGCGCGCCGAGAACTCGCCGTTCCGCGTGTCTTGGCCATACTTGAAGCCCAAGGTCACGGCATCCATTTGCGCCAACCGGTAGTCCGCGGTCGCGAACTGCGGGACGGGCGTGCCGCCGAAGAGCACCGTTTGGTAGAAATCGGCTTGGTTCTGCGAGTAGAAACGCAAATGCGGCTGGACGTACTTGCCGTCGGAAAGCTGCCAACGGTAGTGGACATCGATCGTATGCGAGTCGATTCCCCAGTCATCCGTCATGTAACGGTACGAAATATCGAAGACGTCGCCGTTGAAATCGCGTTTGAGCAAGCCATAGAGGCTTTGTTTCTCGCGCGTGTCCGGGCGGCTCTCGTAGAGGTAGGCGTTGAGCCCACTGCCCGGCGGGCCGGCGAGCGGCGCGCCTGTGACGGGATCGACGACCGAGAGGATCTTGTAAGGATCGGTCAGATAGCCGTCGGATCGGCTCAGCGAGTAATTGAACTGCACGATCGTCTGCCGGTTCAGAACCTGCGTGAGGCCGACGAGGAAATCGACGACGTCCTTGGATTGGTCCCCGGCAAGCGTCGCCTTGCCGCCTGCGCTCGCTGCGAGCATCGGCGTCAACCCCACCGGCGCGCCGCCGACGGGGCTGACCGTATCGCTCGCGAGCGCAGCCCCGAAAGCGAGCGTCGTATTTCGGTTGTTGAAGTCGCGCGCAAGCCGCGCGCTGAGACCCGTGCTCGTGTAGTCGTACTCGTCGGACAAATTGGCCCCGACCTCGAGCGTGGCGAGCCGCGTGACTGGCCATTTCCAGGTCGCCCCTATCGCCGTGCGGGTATCTAGGAAGGAATCGTCGAGCGGAATCGCGTTGGCGCCGACCGTGTAGCTGCCGTTTCCCGACGGCCGCGTAAACGTCTGCGGCGCCGTGCTCGGCGCAGCGCCACTCGGCGACGCGCCCGTCAACGAGTCGAACGCAAGGGTCAGTCCCAGAAAACCGTCTTCTCTGACCTCCTTGCTCGCAGCGATGTTAATGCTCGCATCGCGGACGCGTCCGTCGCCTTCGGCGTAGTAGAGCATTGCGGTATCGACGTCCCACTGTTCGAGCTCTTGAGCGATTACTGTGGTTGCGGTCCCGGGCCCGAGCAGCGCATAGGTCGCCGCGGCAAGCGAGCCGGCCTGGATCGGCAACTTGCCCGCTGCCACGCGTCGTTTCAGTTGCATCCGCAGCCGCCTCCGCCGAATCCTTGGCCGCCGCTCGAAGCCTCTTTGCTGAAGTAGATGTGCTCGTCGGCCGACGCCTCGAGCGGGTCGCTGACGATTTGCATCTCGTCGCGCGCAAGCACGTCGCGGTCCCACGGCTGCACTCCGAGCCCCGAGCAACCCGACAAAGTAAGGGGCGCTCCGAGACTGCATAGGGCGATTACGAGGGCAAAGCTGCTGCGCATAGGCGAAAACTCCCTTCTCATTGCTGTTCCTTACTCTTCGGCGCGGGCCGTGCCATCGAGCGCCGCGCGAATCGCTTGCTCGTACTGTTCGGTATCGGCGAGCTTGAAGCCGTAGTGCGTCGCGAGAACGTTGCCGTCGGCATCGAGCATGAATGAGCTCGGCATCGCCTGCACGCCGAACGATTCCGCGAGACTTCCCGACGGGTCGAAGTGCAGGCGAAACTCTGCGGGCGTCTCCTCGAGAAACTCGTCAGCGAGCTTGCGTTCTTTGTCGACGTTGACGGCGATGATCTCGAGGCCTTCGTCGGCGTACTTCTCGTACATCGCGTTCATCCAGGGAAAGGACCGCCGACACGGCGCGCACCAAGACGCCCAAAAATCCACCCACACGACCTTGGCCTCGACGGGACCGAAAGCCGCCGGGAGCTCTGCGCGCGCGGGTTCCGTCGCGGCCGTCACGAGCATGAAAAACACAAGTACAGCGAGCCCTCGCATAGCCGACCTCCGCGACAACCCAACCGACCGGGCCTTTGTTAGACGGCGCCTCCGGCGAAATCGTTCGGGGTGCTGGGGGAAGCAAACGCGCGCACGCCGCCGAGGGCGTCGGCGCGAATGCGCACTCCTATCCGCCGAGCCGGATGGTCAGGGCGACGATTGCGAGGCCGAGCGCGACCATTGAAACGCCGATGACCCACTGCCTGCGGCCGATGACCCGTCCGTAGGCGTAGCCGGCGCCGAACAACATCGCGACGGCAATGCCGTTCGACCAGCGCATCGCGCGCATCGCGTCGTCCATGAACATGAATGGGACCGTGACTGGCAGCGTCGCGACGAAAACAAGGAGAAAGACGCCGAGCATTCCGCGCCAATCGTTGCTGCTGAGATGCGCGTACTTCGGCGGCTCGGGGAGTTTCTTGAGCTTCGCGTGGATCGCGTCGAGCTCCGCGGGCCCGAGCAACGACGCAATGACCGGCGGCATCGCACCCGCGATGGCCTCGCGCGCTTTCGCGGAGCTCGCGGCGCTAACCACGGTTCGATAAGTCGCGAGGTTTCGGCCCTTCTCGGCGAGCGCACCCATCAAATAGAGGAGCCCGTCGATGATGCCCCACGCGATGTTGCAGCCGAGCGCGCCGATGAGCATTTCTTGGACGTCCTCGTCGCCCGCAGTTGCGACACTCAGCGTCCCCGTGAACGTGAGCACCATGATGAGACCGAACAGCACCTCCGCGATGCGCTCGACGGGCTCCAACACGCGTTTCGATGGTTGACCTGCGGAGTTCTCCGTCATCGGCTTCTCCTTGTTGTTTCGTTCGATTCTATGCCGGCGCCACTTTCGATGCTACGCTGCGCCACGCAAAGGGGGAATTTCATGAATACGAACGTGAACGCCGATCCGCGCGACGTCATGGCGAAGTCGCCGATGACGACGATGCAGGTCATCATCATCGCGTTGACGATCGGCCTGAACGGTCTCGACGGCTTCGACGTGCT
>DATBLZ010000162.1:0-39995 GCA_036555065.1 Gammaproteobacteria bacterium | reverse complement strand
GATTTTTCCATCCGAATACTTTCATGCCGCCTATCACCCACAGAATTCTGTCTACGAGTTTCCGCGGTTGACGCTCGCGTTTTGGATGGTCACCTGACGAGCGCGCATGGACGCCCGGCTTCGACAGGCGAGCCCGATTGTGGTCATCGGCATGCACCGATCGGGCACGCGCCTGCTCGTCGAGATCCTCGACAAGCTCGGCGTTTTCATGGGAGCGGACCGGCAGGCCGACTCCGAGTCCGTCGCGTTCATGCTGATCAACGAAGAAATCCTGCATCAATGCGGCGCGCTCTGGTCCGAGCCGATGTCGGCCCATTTCATGCTCGCGCAGCCGGACGTCGTGGGACAGATCGCGATGAGCGCCCGCGAGGCGCTTACCGCGCAACTCGAGAGGTACGCGGGGCCATCCGGTTGGCATGCCGAGGGGAGTGCAAAGGACTTGCCAGTTTTCGGCTGGAAGGACCCGCGAAACACGTTCACGTTGCCCGTGTGGAAGCAGATCTTCCCGAATTTGCGGGCCATCCATATCGTTCGTCACGGCGTCGACGTCGCCGCGAGTCTCGCGCGCCGGCATGCGGCGGCGCTGCGCGCGGCGACCGGCGAATCGGTTCCTTCGGCACTCACAGTGATCCGCGATCATGCGCTCGGCGTTTTGTCGTCACGCCGCGGTTGGACGCTCGCGGAGGCGCTCACGATGTGGGAGCAATATGTCGAGAAGGCGCGTCAGGAGTCCGCGGCGCTCGGCGAGCGCGCGCTCGAGGTCCGCTACGAGGAATTGCTGATGCAGCCGGAACGGGTCATTCCGGCCATCGCCAGCTTCTGTCGTGTTCCGGCGCCGGCCGGGCACGAGGCGTTGCTCGGCGGGCTTGAGTCGAGCCGAGCCCTCGCATTTCGCCGCGATCCCGAGCTCGTCGCGTTCGCCGGTTCCGTGCGCGAAGTGCTCGCGCGTTATGGTTACGCGACGTGAGCTTCTGCGGGCAAATCGGGGGATGCAGGTCGTCCCACGCATGCTTGTGGTAGGCTTCTCTGTGCGTGTTCGCTCCCACCCGAGATTCGCTGTCGGAGGCTGAAAAAATGAGCCGGATCAACGTCATTGCGCTCCTTTCGCTATCGGCCCTCGCACTTCTCACCCCGACCGCCTTTGCGCAGGTTTTCCAAAGCGGCAATCCGAACACGTCATCCATAGCTAATGAGGGACGGATTACCGACGACAAGGACGTACAGCTCTGCCAGGGAACAGCGGGCGGCTCGCGCGTGAGGGAGAACTGCGAGGCGGAAACAGAGACTGTGCGCGCGGAAAAAGACGTTCCCATCCTGATCGCGCTGCCCGTGCTGACGAGCAGAGAGTGCAGCGCCACTACCACGACCGAGTACCTGCAGCTGAACGCGATCGCGCGCGTCAATAGCACGCTCAAGATCTCAGACTGCACCGTCGCGTCAGGAGCATTCTCGGTTGCGCTACGGATCAGGGACGAGAGCGGCGCGGAGAAGCCCGTCGAGTTCAACGAGACGTGGCAGCGCAGCGACGCTCAGGACGTAAAATTCGCGGCCGACTATCCGATCGGCGAGAACGTTGAGCTCTTAAGCGTACGCATGCGCCGCTTGAGCTGCACGTGCGCCGATGATCCGGCTAGCGCTGCACCGGGTTCGCAGTAGCGCCGGCTATTTCGTTGAGCTCTGCCAGGCGCGTGAGCCCCCGCATGAGCTCTTCGTCCTCGCGCGCGATACGTTGCATCTCGGCGGTGAGCTCTTCGCCCTTTTTCTGCAGATACACGCGCTCATTCGGCGCAATGCCATTGGTGCCGCCTTGCATGCGTTGCAAGCTCGCGCCCGCTGCTCGCTGCTCGGCGCGAAGCACGAAGTTCGCCCGGCAGGTACGCACCGGAATGTTCGAGCCTGTCGGCGCGTGCTCGGCGCAGAGGATGTCGAAATCGTCACTGCTGTTCAACGCATTGAACCGCGCGTAGACGGCGTTCTCGACCTGCTCGATCTCGATCCGGATCTCCTGAGGCGTGCGGCCCTGCACGATGACTTCTTCGTCGCCGGCGACCGGGGGGGCGGATGGCGGCGCGTCCTGGGTGAATCCCGGTGTGGAAAGCGCCGCGAGCGCGACGATGCAGAGTGCCTTCATGGCGGTGGTTGCTCCCGTTTCGGCGCCGAATCGTGCACGAAGGTCTCGCGGAAGGCAAGGACGCGAGTCACCGCTGTGGGAGCGGCTTTAGCCGCGACTCTTACGAGGAATCGGGGCTAAAGCCCCTCCCACAAAGGCCGCTCCCACGTCCGCACCAGGCACGCCAGACACTCCTGAATGCTGCCTCGACGTCGCGCGCGAACTGTTTGGCATCCATGACCGGCGAGGACTCGATGCGCGCGCGAAGCTCGCGCCGCAAGGCCGCCAGTCCACTCGCATCCCGGATCAAGCCGGCCGCTAGCTCGACATATTGGTCTTCGTTTCGCGCCACGAGCTGCTCTAGACCGACGTTCGAGAGCAGCGTCGAGCCCGCACGCGAAACGGCAGTGCGTCCCGCGAGGCTGACCACGGGCACGCCCATCCACAGCGCATCGCATGTGGTCGTGCCGCCGCCATACGGATATGGGTCGAGCGCGACGTCGATCAGACCGTAGGTCGCCAAGTAATCCGCGAGGCGTTGGTAGCCTACGAAAGCCGCGCGTGACTCCTCCACACCGCCCTCGCGCAACGCCCGACGGACGCGGTCGTGATGAGTTTCGGCGCGCGCATAAACGAGAAGCCGGGCCTCGGGCACGCGCCGCAACAGCCGCGCCCAGAGCTCGAGCGTGACGTCCGTGACCTTGGCGAAGTTGTTGAGGCAGCCGAAGGTCGGCGGGCCTGCGCGGCGCTCGGTCGAAGGCTGCGCGGAATCCTGTAGCGGCGGCGCGCAATAACACCAATAGCAGTGCGGGAGGTGTATCGAGGTCTCGGTATAGTGGCTCGCCTCCCCGGGCGGGTCGAGAAAACGATCGGTCACGCGATAGTCGATCGCGTCGACGCCCGTCGTGCTGCAGTACGCGAGATAGGTGACTTGGACCGGCGCCGGCTTGCGCGCGAACATGAGCAGCCGGTTGTGGGCGGAATGTGCGGCGAGGTCCACGAGAATATCGATCCCGTCCGCGCGGACCGCGTCGGCGAGCTGCTCGTCGCCGAGCAGCGCGACGTCGCGCCATCGATCCACGTGATTGCGGAGTAAGTCAGTGACGGCATCCGGCGTCGTCACATCGGAGTACGTAAAGACCTCCACCTGCTCCCGATCGTGCTCTCTGAGCAGCGGCAGAAGGAAACGCGCCACCGGATGCTCGCGAAAATCGGGCGACACGTAGCCTATGCGCAGGCGGCGGTCCGGGTCGGAATCGTTTTCGTGCGGACGGCGAGCCCGCGCGAGCGGCGCCACGTGGCGGTCGGCCCAGGTCTGATGCTCACGCGCGATGTCGGCCGGCGAGAAGCCCGCGTGGTAGTGCAGCGTCAGGAGGAGGTTACTGTGCAAGTAGGACAGATCCGGGCGCAGTGCAACTGCGCGCCGATAGGCGGCGATCGCTGCGTCGAGCTCGCCTCGATCTTTGAGTAGGTTGCCGAGATTGGTATGGGGCTCCGCATAGGCCGGGTTCCGCCGGATCGCGTCTCGGTACCGAGCTTCGGCTGCTGCCAGCCGGTCTTGGCGATGGAGCACGTGGCCTAAGTTGTTGACGGCCTCGGCATCGGCAGGATCGAGCTCGATCGCGGCTTCGTAAGCCCGCGCCGCGTCGTCGTAGCGTCCCAGACGCTCGAGAACCTGGCCGAGATTGTTCCGATAAACGGCTCCGTCGGGCCGCAAGGCAACTGCGCGCTCGACGAGTGTGAGGGCCGCCTCGGGATTACCTGTCTGCAGCGCAATCACACCGAGCAGGTGCAACGAGTCCGAGTGATCCGGCAGGCGTTGCAGTATCTGCCGGTAGCCGCGTTCAGCTTCGAGGAGGCGACCGGCCTGATGCTGTCGCAGCGCGAGCGCGAAGGCTTCGTCTACGCTCTGCTTTTGCACGCGGCGGGGCGACACGTCTTGTCAGCGCACCCTTTCCACCTGTATGGAGCCGTGCACGCTCTCTGCCGAGAGCCGGAACGAGCTGCCCCAACGCGTCGGACGGATCGTGACTCGGTGACCGGCTCTGACCGGGTATTTTTCGGGGTACGTCTGGCGCCAGACCTGACCATCCTCGAGCGTGATCACGTAGGTGTTGGGGATCGTTTCCCGCACTGACGCCACCGTGCCGACGATCTCACGCGGTTCTTCGTCGGGCGCCGCCGTGGGTTGGGCCGCGCCAGCAGAGCTCGTGCTCGTCGCTCGTGCCGGCGGCTCCGCGGCCGCGGCGGTATCCGGCCCGGCTGCTTGCGTCGCAGCGTCACGCTTCCCCAGCTCAGCCGCGACGTGGGCCTCATAGCAGGCGAGCCGCTCTTCGGGCGATTGAAGAGTCGTGCACTCGCCGACATCGACCGTGACACTTTCGGCCTCTTGCGCGCGTGCGGCGTGTGCTGTGGCGAGACCGGCGATGACCACTGCCAAGGCGACGGGTCCCTTCGCGGTTCTCGTGCGCCCGTTGGGCCCTTTCGGCATCCCGGCTCCTCCCCACAATGTCCCCTCGTATATAAGAAGCATAACGACAAGCGGCGCCGCCAAGCAATTTCTCATTGCGCGATGCTCAGGAGGCAGGCCGTATGCGCGGCCGTCAGTGGACGATACGTCGCGTGAGGAGTAAGTTCAGGAATAGCGAAAGGAGGTCGCCATGAGCCCGTCGGACTGTTATGCCGCTGTGCTGACCGCGGCGTTGCTTGGCGGTTGCGCCTCGGCCCCCGAGCAAATCGCCGCAAGTGGGGCGCAGAGCGCGCCCGAGGCGAATGCTGCGGCGATTGCGGTAGCTCGCGCGGATCCCAATCCTGTCGTAGTGGAGCTCAGCGCGGCCGACGTGGATCCGGGTCTCGTGGTCACCTGTCGGGAGATGCTGCAGCATGCTTCCAACGTGATCACGACACGGTGCATGACGGCCGACAACTGGAAGAGGTACGAGCGGGAGGAGGCTCGCCAGGCAGCGGAGACGGTCCGGAGAATGCAAGGCCACCCGAATCCCTGACGCTAGGCTCGAGGTCGAGCCGCTCCCTACGAATCGTTCCCACGAGCCGCGAGCCGCTGCTTGAACTCCCGCCGGCGGCGCGTCAACGTCGACTCCGTGTAGCCATTCGGCTCGTCGCGGCCGTTGAAAATTAGGTCGATCGCGGCTTGGAACGCGGTGCTCTGGTCGAAATTCGGCGCCATGCTGCGGTAACTCGCGTCGCCGGCGTTCTGCCGGTCGACGACGACGGCCATGCGCTGCAAAGCCTCCATGACCTGGTTCCTGTCGACGAGCCCGTGGCGGAGCCAGTTCGCGATGTGCTGCGAGGAGATTCTGAGCGTCGCGCGGTCCTCCATGAGGCCGACATCGTTGATGTCGGGAACCGTCGAGCAGCCTACGCCTTGCTCGACCCAGCGCACGACGTAGCCGAGAATGCCTTGCGCGTTGTTGTCGAGCTCGCGTTGAATCTCGGCGGCGCTGAGCTGTCGGCCGGGCGGCAGGAGCGGGGGTGTGAGGATCGCGGCTAAAGCCGCTCCTACATTGCGAGGCCGGCTTCTGAGCGCGTTCTGCTTGGCGCCGACATTGACCTGAT
The DNA here is from genome assembly GCA_036555065.1 of Gammaproteobacteria bacterium. GTDB lineage: Bacteria > Pseudomonadota > Gammaproteobacteria > Steroidobacterales > Rariloculaceae > DATBLZ01. Next base: position 34,309 of record DATBLZ010000162.1, on the reverse strand, counting down.
GGTAGTGGATCGCGTGCAGCGTTGCGGCCGTCGGCGACGGCACCCACGCGCAGGTCGCGCCGCTCTGCGGGTGGCCGCGTTTGGAATCGAGCATCGCTTGCATTTCGGCGGGCATCGCCCACATGCCCTTACCGATCTGCGCGTGGCCGGGCAGCGCCGTCTCGAGACCGACGTCGACGTTCCAATCTTCGTACGCGAGCATCCAGGAGGCCGATTTGATCTCGGGTTTCGGGATCATCGGGCCGGCTTCCATGTGCGTGTGAATCTCGTCGCCCGTGCGGTCGAGAAAACCCGTGTTGATGAAGATCACGCGCTCGCGTGCGGCGCGGATGCACTCCTTGAGATTGACCGTCGTGCGCCGCTCTTCGTCCATGATGCCGATCTTGAGCGTGTTCGCAGGCAGTCCGTAGGCACGCTCGACGCGCGCGAAGAGCTCGCACGACAGCGCGACTTCCTCGGGGCCGTGGTGCTTCGGCTTGACGATGTATAGGCTGCCGCGCCGGCTGTTGCAGTGCCGTGAGACTGGCTGTGGGAGCGGTTGTGAGAGCGGCTGTGGGAGCGGCTTTAGCCGCGACTCTTCGCCTCGGCCCTGGATATCGTGGAGCGCCGCGAGCGCCGTTACGACGCAGTCGAGAAAGGTCTCGGGCGTGGGCTCGCCTGCCGCCGTCGTCACGGCATCGGTGAGCAGGTGATTGCCGACGTGCCGGACGAGCAGGAGGCTGCGGCCCGGCAAAACGAGCCTGCCGCCGTTGGCGCCCAGGTATTCCCGGTCGGGATTGAGGCCGCGGCGTACCTTTGTGCCGGCCTTGTCGAACGTCGTCGTCAGCGTGCCTTTCAGGATGCCGCACCAGTTCGCGTAGACGACGGCTTTGTCTTCGGCATCGACGGCCGCGACCGAATCCTCGCAGTCCATGATCGTCGTAATGGCGCTTTCGAGCACGATGTCTTTGACGCCCGCCGCGTGCGCGCGGCCCACGGGATGCGTGCGGTCGATTTCGATGTCGATATGGAGCCCGTGATGACGCAAGAGCACGCTCGTGAGAGATGTGCTCGTCTCGCGGTAGCCGACGAACGCCGCCGGATCCGCGAGCCGCGCGCGTGTGCGGTCGGCGAGCACGCACTCGAGCGCGTTGCCTAAGCGCGTGATGGCGGTGACTTCACTCCACCGCCCCTGCGCAAGCGGTACGGTCTCGTCGAGGAAGTGGCTGGCCTTGGCGATAACGAGCTTGCCGCGCGTCGGATTGTACGTGGCGCCTTTCTTGGTTTCCGGCCCTTCCGGAATGACGTTGGTCCCGTAGAACGCATCGTACAGGCTCCCCCAGCGGGCGTTCGCGGCGTTGAGCGCGTAGCGCGCTTTGTCGACGGGTACGACGAGCTGCGGCCCCGCGAGCACGGCGATTTCGTCATCGACGTTTGCTGTCGTCACTTCGAACGGCGGCCCTTCGGGAATGAGGTAGCCGATTTCCTCGAGAAAACGCCTGTATGCGGCGCCGTCGAGCGGCTTGCCTTTGCGCGCGACGAACCAGTCGTCGATGCTCGCTTGCAGCGAATCGCGCTTCGCGAGCAGTGCACGCAGGCGCGGGCCGAGCTCCGCAACGATCTGCTCGAGCAGGGCCCACACGGTTGCCGAGGTCACGCCTGTGCCCGGCGCGATCTCTCGCTCGACGAGATCGACCAACACCCTTGCGACCTTCAGATCGCCGACGCCGACATACTCGGTCATTCTGTTGTCCCGTGGGAGCGGCTTTAGCCGCGACTCTTTTCGGCGCTAGAATACAACGTAGACGTCCGCGCGCGGGAGAAGAACAAATGGCGTTGCCTCCGGGGGTGAATCAGCGGGACTTCGACCGCGCGCTGCGCGCGTTCGAAACGGCGGTCGGCGAGGAGTGGGTGTTCACGAGCGCCGAGGACGTCGCGCTCTACCGCGACGCATACTCGCCTTTCAAGGGCGAGCCCGATGAGCGCACGGCTTCGGCCGCCGTTGCCCCGTACACCGTCGAAGAAGTGCGGGCCGTCATGCGCGCGGCGAACGAGCATCGAATTCCGATCTATCCAATTTCGACGGGGAAGAACCTGGGTTACGGCGGGTCTGCGCCGAATCTCTCGGGCAGCGTCGTGCTCGACCTCAAGCGCATGAATCGCATTCTCGAGGTCAATGAGCGCAACGCCTCGGCCCTCGTCGAGCCGGGCGTCAGCTACTTCGATTTCTATCGCTATCTGCAAGAGAACAAGCTCAAGGTCTGGATGGACTGCCCCGATCCCGGCTGGGGTAGCCTCGTCGGCAATGCCCTCGATCACGGCGGCGGCTATACGGCTACGACTTTCCGCAATCACTTCGATGCGCATTGCGGCCTCGAGGTGGTGCTTGCTGACGGCGACCTCCTGCGCACGGGCATGGGCGCGCTGCCCGCAGCGAAGACTTGGCAGCAGTACAAGTTCGGCGTGGGTCCGTGGATCGACGGGCTGTTCTCGCAGTCGAACTTCGGCGTCGTCACGAAGATGGGGTTCTGGCTCATGCCTGAGCCCGAGGCTTACTTGACGGGCACGGTCATCGTGCCTCGTTACGATGATCTGATCCCGCTCGTCGACACCTTGAACTTCGTCGAGAACAGCGGCGTCGTCAACGGCATGCCGCAGCTCGGGAGTCCTTTGCTCGGCGGCTTCTTCAACCCGATTCAGAGCGAGCTCAGAGAGCTCATCGAGGGAGGTGCTACGACCGCCGACCTCGAAGCGTACGCGCGCCGTCAGGGCACGGGCTATTGGAGCTGCACGCTCAAATTCTACGGCCCCGAAAAAGTCATCACCGCAGGCTGGGAGTGGTGCCAAGACAAGTTCACGGCGGCGATTCCGGGCGCGACTTTCGAGGACGGCGAGCGTTTTCGTTTTCCGCTGCGGCCCGAGGAGATTGAAGCAGTTACGCGCAATCAGGCCTTCGGCTCGCGCAGCGGCACGCTGCCCGAGTTCGGCATCCCGAGCCTCACGATGTTCTCGATCGGCGCGCGCTCGGAGACGAATCCGAACCCGACCGAGGGGCACATGTGGTTCTCGCCGATCATCCCGCGCAGCGGCGAGGCCATCATCGAGGCGAATCGCGTATTCACCGAAGCGGCGCGCGCGCTCGATTTGCCGATCAACGCCGTCGGCTTCAGCTTGCCGACGACGTATTGGAACCGCGCATTCATCTATCTATTCGGACTGCCCGTGACCAAGGACGCTGCGACGAACCGCGCGAATCGCGCGAAGTTCGAAAAGCTCGTCGCACTCGTCGCCGAGCACGGCTGGGGCGAGTACCGCACGCCGCCGGCGTTTCAGGATGCCGTGCTCGCGACATATTCGTTCAACGACCACGCGTTGCGGCGGTTTCTCGAGACGTTGAAAGACGCGGTCGATCCGAAGGGAGTCTTGTCGGCCGGCCGTTACGGGATTTGGCCGAAGCATTTGCGCACCGGAAGGAGCTAGCCCAATGATACGACGCGTTTGTAGGAGCGGCTTCAGCCGCGATTATTTGATCGCGAGCGCTGTCGTTGCGATGTTCGCTGCGACGAACGCAGGCGCCCAGGAGCCTGCGGCTTCGGAGCGCGGCAAGCAAGTGTTCGATCATTGGTGCGCGCCGTGCCACGGCGACGGTCCCGGCAAGCCCGGCACGGCAGCCCTGAACGCTCTATATAAAGGTCAGAAGCCCGCGCTCCTCGAGGAGCGCACGGATCTCGTGCCGGAGCTCACGAAGCAGTTCGTGCGCACGGGCGTCTCGGTGATGCCATTCTTTCGTAAGACCGAGATAAGCGACTCCGATCTCGAGGCGCTCGCCGCATATCTCGCACCTTGAAAGTGCGTGTCAAAGTCGTGCCGCGCGCCGCGCGTGACGAGATCGTGGAATGGCGCGCCGGTCGTTTGCGCGTTCGCGTGACCGCCGCGCCTGAGCGTGGGCGCGCCAATGCGGCGCTCGAAACGCTGCTTGCCGAGGCGCTCGATATACCCCGCCGTCGCGTGCGAGTAGTGAGCGGGCATGCGGCGCCCGCCAAGCTCGTCGAGATCGAGGGCGTCGACGAAGGGCGGTTGGCGAATTTCCTCGCCGGTTTCGGGGCGCGAGACGCGTGAACGTCCTTGACTTACAAGCTGTCGATGAGCTCGCGCATGCGCGCGCGCGCCGCCTCGTCGGGCGCATCGCCGAGAGCCGCGAGCGTATTCTCTGCCATATGCTCGGGGTCCGTGGTCTCCGTGAGCACGCACGTGACGGCAGGATGCGCGAGGATGTACTTGAGCGAGAACTGCGCCCAGGTCCTGCAGCCGAACGCGGCGGTCCATTCGGGTAGCGGCGTTCCTTCGAGTCGGCGGAAATACGCGCCATTCATGAACGGCCGGTTGACGAGCACGGCGAGGCCCCGAGCCGCGGCCATCGGCAGCAATCGATTCTCGGTCTCGCGCTCGGTGATCGAATAGTTGAGCTGCACGAAGTCCGGCCGCTCGCGCTGCAGAAACTCTTCGAGTTGGGCGTACAACCGCGACTCTGCGACCGTGACGCCGATGTAGCGCGCAGCACCCGACTCCTTCCATTCGCGCAGGCTCGGCCAATGGACGTCGAGATCCGTGAGGCTGAATATCTGGACGAGGTCGATGACCTCGCGGCCGTAGAGCTCGAGAGTCTGCTGAAATTGAGCGATCCCGGCTTCCTTGCCGACTTGGTCGATTTTCGTCGTCACGAACAAGCGGTCGCGAAGCTCCGGCTCGTTGATGACGCGGCCGAACGCTGCATCGTTGGCGGCGTTTCGGGGCCATGTATCGACGAGCTTGCCGCCCCGGGCGACGAGGGTGCGGAGGACCTGGCGCACCGGCTCTTCGCCGTTCGTGGCGATCTCTTGGACGACTTTGCTCGACCCTAAGCCGATCACGGGCAGCATTTCCCCGGTGCTCGGAATGCGCCGCTCCGGCATGGCGTCCTGACCGAGGAGGGTCTCTGAAACGAGCCCAGCTGCGGGCACGGCCGACAACAGGGCAAGCAAATCACGACGGGTCAGATCGATCATCAAAGCTCCTCGAGTCGGCACGGAGAGCTTAACACCACGGCTGCCCGCGGCCGGGGCTTGACAGGCATATACTATGTGACATACAGTGTGTGCCGTATAGGGTAAGACTGCCAAGCCAAGACCGTGCCGCCCGAGCTCATCGAAAACCTGCGTCTGGAGCTGCGCCGAGGATCCCTGATTCTCGCCGTTCTCACGCAGCTGCACGAGGAGCACTACGGCTACACCTTGCGCAAGTCGCTCGCCGAGCGCGGCCTGGAGATCGACGAGGGCACGCTCTATCCACTGCTGCGTCGCCTCGAGTCGCAGGGCCTGCTGACGAGCGAATGGCGTGAGGAAGACAAGCGGCAGAAGCGGTTTTACAAGCTCTCAGCCGAAGGGCAAAGGGTGCGCGATCAATTGCTGGAAGAGTGGCGGGCGCTGAGCGCCGCGCTCGACAAGCTCGTGTAGGAGAAGTCCAATGACCAGTCTCGTCGATTACTACTTACTCCAGCTCAAGAGCTACTTGCCGGCGAAGCACCGCGAGGATATCGCGGCCGAGCTCGGCGAGACCATCCGCGCGGCCGTCGAGGAGCGCGAGCGCGCGCTCGGCCACGAGCTCAGCGACGCGGAGCTCGGCGCGGTGCTGAAAGGTTATGGGCACCCACTGGTCGTCGCCGGTCGCTATTTGCCGATGCAGCACCTGATCGGTCCAGGGGTCTTTCCCGTTTATTGGTATGCCTTGCAGGGCGTGTCCATCGTCATTGCCGTGATCGGCGGGATCGTCGCCGGGATCGCTTTGCTGACGGCGGCTCGCCCCGCACAGGCCGCGCTCCAGGTCGTCGCCGACATTTTTTGGACCCTATTACTCGCCAGTGCTCTCGTAACGCTTGCTTTCGCCGTCATCGATCACGCACGCGTGCGCTTTCGCTCACTCGACGCCTTCGAGCCGCGCAAGCTCCACAGCGGAATCCTCGGTGTGCGCGCTGCGCCCCTGAGCCCGATTTCTCGGCATGACACGATATTCGAGGTAGCGACGACTGTGATTCTCCTCCTTTGGTGGATCGGATGGCTCGATTTCAGGACGATCGTTCCGTCGGGACTCTCGGTCCAATTCACGCGCGGGATCGACCCGTTCTTCTGGCCCGTCGTCGGAGTATGCCTCCTCGAGCTCGTTCGGCTCGGCGTCGACCTCATCCGGCCTTATCGCACGCCACCGCGCACGCTATGCCGGCTATGCCTCAATGGCATTTGGTTGGCGCTGATTGTGCTGCTGTTCCGCGCCGACGGCCTCATCGAGGCTGGAGCGGCGCTCGTCGATCCCGGCCAGGCCGAGCGCGCCGTTTGGAGCATGAATCTGGCCTTTCGGGTCACGCTGTTCGTGCTGGGTGTCGTAATGGCCGCGCTCATCGCGACCGACGCGGTGCGGCTCGTGCGCCGCTAGAAAAGAAGAGGGCCGCTCGCGCGGCCCTCCGTGAGACGAGGTCTCATGCCCTTCAGGAGGCGTAGCCCTTTCTAGTGGTTGGTTTGAAACGCCGTACGTGCATTGAAACCCCAACAATCTCACTAGACATGGGATCACCTCCTTTGGGCTGTTGGACAAGCCCATAGAGTGACCGAATCGGGCGCGAAAACGCAAGCGGCGGCATCGCACTCGATCTTCCCGCGAAGCTGGGAGTGAGCCGCTCTATCGGCGTGCGATCACGCCTTCGATCGGCGGCGCTTGTTCTTTTTTGTGACGCGAACGCGCCTCTTCGTCGGCTCCGGCTTGATGATGAGCAGATCACACGGGACGTGATCGAGAAGCAGCTCGGCCGTGCTTCCAAGCAGCATGCGCTTAAGTGCGCCGCGGGCGACGGCGCCCATGACGACAACGTCGGCGTGGAGATCGTCGATCGAGGCCATCAACACCTCACGCGTACCACCCTCGCCGAGGTGGATGCGGTCCTTCGAAATCGCGTAGCCCGCGAGAAGTGCATCGAGCGCTTTCGTGTGGCGCATCTTGAGGCCCTGCATGACTTCCCTAATCGGCTCGGCGATCGGAAACGACAGTGCGTCGACCGATACGACGTAGGCGGGCGCCGGATCGAACGCATGCACGACATGCAACTCGCCGTTCGCGATTGCCGCGAGCTTTTGTGCGGTCGTAATGATGTCGTGATCGAGATCGGCGGGCTTGTCGCGGTCGTGGACGGGATCGACGGCCGCAATGATGGTCTTGACCGCGGCTTGTGAGGCCGGCTTCACCAACATGAGCGGGACCGGGCACGCGCGGATGAGATTCCAATCCGTATTCGAGAAGAGCGACCGCCGGATCAGGTGGTGATAGTGCGTATCTTTGAGCACGACGTCGGGACGCGCTTCAGCCACTTTGCGGATGATCCCTTCATGGAGCGGTCGATCCCAGGCGACGTCGACGCTGATGTCGATGCCCCTACTCTCGAACGGCTGCGCGAGTTTCTTGAGCCTCTTTAGATTGGTCTGCGCGATACTTGCGCGCGCCTTCTCCAAGGCCACCGCGTCGAAAAACTGCCCGACTGCGAGGTTCTGATCATAGTGGCATATGAAGAGCTCGACCGACGCGTGGGTTTTCTCGGCGAGCCAGCGCGCGCGTTCGAGCGCCGGGTGCTCCTTGGCCGTCGGATCGACGATGACGAGAATCTTGCTAAAGCCGTTCATAGTACGTACTTCTCACTCTTAGATTGTCGCCGAGGCTACATGTATATTGGATCGCGACGACAACGGTAATCGGACGAAGTCCTTAAGGAGTTGCGGAAACTACGTATGTCCACTGTGCACGCTTCGCAACCTTGGCAGCGGATGTCGACGGCGGCTCTCGAAGCGCTGCTCGATGCGGCGGTCGATGCGATCGTCATGATCGACGAGAGCGGTGCAATCGTGAGCTTCAACAATGCTGCGGAAACCATGTTTGGCTATTCGGCTGCGGAAGTTCTCGGCCAGCCCATACAGGTGCTCATGCCCGAGCCCTATCGCAGCGCGCATGCGAGCTACCTCGAGAATTACCGAGCGACCGGACAGAAGAAGGTCATCGGAACGGGCCGCGAGGCAGCGGCGATACACAGCAGCGGACGCGTGTTTCCCGTCTGGCTCTCGGTCGGTGAAGCGCGGTCCGGGACCACACGCGGGTTCGTCGGTATCATTCGGGATCTCTCCGAGCAGCGCGCGCTCGAGGAAGAGCGCCGCGCGCTCGAGGCTCGACTCGCGCACGTAGGTCGGTTCAGCCTCATGAGCGAGATGGCTGCAGGAATAGCGCACGAGATCAATCAGCCCTTGAGCGCGATAGTCACATACTCGCAAGCGGCCCGCCGCCTGCTCGATGGCAAGGAGCTCGACACCGACTCGCTGGCGCAAGCCTGCAAGGGCATCTCCGACCAGGCGCAGCGTGCCGCGCAAGTCATCGAGAATCTGCGCAACTTCATTCGTAAACGCGACGCGGAGAAGAGGGAGCTCGATCTCAACGCCGTCATCAACGATGCGATGAGTCTCGTGCTCGCGGATACCGATCGAGCCGGCATTCCTGTTTCTTCGAGCTTTGCCGCGGATCTGCCGAAGATCGAAGGCAACGCTGTGCAGCTTCAGCAAGTGTTGCTGAACCTCACGCACAACGCCGTCGACGCGCTGCAGACACCCGCGCAACGCGCCAAGGGCATCGAGATCAGGACTTTCTCGTCGACGGAGGCGGGTGTGTGCTTCGAGGTTCGCGACCATGGGCCCGGCGTTCCGCCGCAGCTCGGCGAAGGAATGTTTCACCCCTTTGTGACGACGAAGCCGGAAGGCCTCGGCGTCGGGCTCGCGATCAGCAGAACGATCGTCAACAGTCACGGGGGCACGTTGACCTATGATTCGAACTCTGGCGGCGGCGCAGTGTTCACCGTGTCGCTCCCCATCAAATGAGAGCGCCAGCCGTGGCCGATAATGACGCGATGGTCCACATAGTCGACGATGACGCCGCCGTGCGCGACGCACTTGCGCTGCTGCTGCGCACCGTGCGGCTGCCGTGCCGCACGTACGCCTCGGCCGACGAGTTCCTCAGCGCCTATACACCCCGTCGGGTCGAGTGCCTCGTCGCAGACGTCCGCATGCCGGGCTTGAGCGGACTCGAGCTTCAACAGGAGCTGGCCGAGCGGCACCTCGATATTCCGATCATCTTCATAACGGGGCATGGCGACATCCCGATGGCGGTGAAGACGATGAAATCGGGCGCGATTGATTTCATCCAAAAGCCGTTCCGGGATCAGGATTTGCTCGATCGCATTCACCAGGCCCTACAAATCGCCCAAAGCTCTCAGGATGCACGCCGCGAAATCTCAACGATACAAGAACGAGTCAGCAGGCTTACGCCTCGCGAGCGTGAGGTCATGGACAAAGTCGTCAAGGGCTGTGCGAACAAAGTCATCGCGATGGATCTCGGGGTCAGCCAGCGAACCGTGGAGCTGCACCGTGCGCGCGTGATGCAGAAGATGGGGGCTCGCTCGCTCGCCGAGCTCGTGCGCTTCGCGCAGAAGATCTAACGTTGAATCTCGCGCAGGAAGTCGACCACGGCCGCGATCCGCTGTTCGGGGTCTGCGGCGTCGACGACGAGCCTCTGCGTTGCCGAGAACACATCGCCCCAAACCGGCATGAGCCGCGTGCCGTGCGCTGCGGGCAGAGCTCGGCCGTCGATATAGCTCGCGATGGCCTCGGCTGGAAACACGCCGTCGTTGCGCTCTGTCAACGCGCGCAGATTGGGAACCGCGACGGCCATCGTGGCGGCGACGGGGCCGTCGCCTTCACCTTGCGGACCGTGACACGAGGCGCAGTGCGTTGCAAACGTCATGGCTCCGGATGGGGGCGCAGGGGCGGGCGGTTCGGCTGCACAGGCCGCAAGCGCGGCCGCAACTACGAGTACAGGCGCTACGTTTCGCATATCAGGCGATCCTAGTTCGGACTCGCACGGGGATATACTGCGACTTGTACATACACGGAATCGATCAGGGAGAGTAGCAAATGGGATTGGCCGACCAGCAATGCATCCCCTGCCGCGGCGGCATTCCGCCGCTTGCAAAGGAGCGAGTCACGGCGCTGCTCAAGGAGCTTGGGGGTGGTTGGAAGGTCAACTCGGCCGGACACCTCGAGCGGGCGTACGACTTCAAGGATTTCGTCGGGGCCATGCGGCTCGCGAACGCCGTCGGCGAGGTCGCCGAGGAACAGGGCCATCACCCTGATCTCTACGTGCGCTGGGGCCAGTGCCGCGTCGAAATTTGGACGCACAAGATCAGCGGCCTCACGGAGAGCGACTTCTACCTCGCTGCGAAGATCAGCCGCCTCGCGGCCGCGTGAGAGCGACTTTAGCCGCGACTCCTCGTCACAAGTAGGCGTACAACGCCGCGAGGCCGCCGAGCACGGAGGCGAGGAAGATGCTGTGCTTGACCGTGAAGCGGAAGAGCTTCCCCTCTTCGGACCTCGCCATTCCGGTTGCCGCTACGGCAACGGCGAGACTTTGCAAGCTGATCATCTTGCCCATGACCCCACCCGCGGAATTCGCGGCCGCCATGATCGCGGGATCGAAACCCAAGCTGTTCGCCGTGACGACTTGCAGGTTGCCGAACAGCGCGTTCGCCGACGTGTCGCTGCCCGTCAGGAACACGCCGAGCCAGCCGACGAGCGCGCTGAAGAATGGGAACAGCGCGCCCGTGGTTGCGAATGCGAGGCCGAGCGTTACGACGGCGCCGCTGTAGTTCATGACGTAAGCGAGCCCGAGCACGCAGGCGATCGTCAGCAGCGAGAACGCAAGCTGCTTCAGCACGCGCGCCAAGATGCCGATGTACATGCCGACGGAGACGCGCAGCACGAGCGCCGACGCGATCGTCGCCAGCGCGCACGCGGAGCCCGCCGCCGCGAGCCAGTTGAACGTGTAGTTCGCGGCGTACGGCGCCGGCTGCGGCACCATCGGCGCCATCCGCGTGATCTCGTTGTGCAAGCCGGGCCACGCGAACACGATGTTCGTCGTCTCGAGCGCACGTTTTGAAGGGGCGTAGCCCCAGACGAGCACGAACGCGACGAGGAACAGGTACGGCGACCAGGCCAGCAGCGTGCGCCCGAAGCCGTGCTGCTTCGGCTCGGCCACCGCGGCGTGCTCGCCGACGAGCACGAAGTTGTCATTCGGCTGCCAGACCTTGAGCAGCACGACCATGCCGACGATCGCCGTCAGCGCGGCCAGAATATCGACGAGCTGCGGGCCGATGAGGTTCGAGACCGCAAGCTGCACGCTCGCGAAGCAGATGCCGCAGACGATGGCGGCCGGCAGCACGCCCTTCAAGCCGCGGAAGCCGCCCATCACCATGATCAAGTACGCCGGGATGAACACGGAGACCGGCGCGCAGATGCGCCCGACCCATTGCGACAGCGTGAGCTCGTCGATGCCCGTTGTGTTCGCGAGCGTCGTGACCGGAATGCCGATCGAGCCGAACGCGACGGGGGCCGTGTTCGCGAGCAGGCAAATGCCGGCCGCGAAGAACGGCGAGAAGCCGAGGCCCGTCAGCATCGCAGCCGCGACGGCGACGGGCGTGCCGAAGCCCGCGGCGCCCTCGACGAACGCGCCGAACGCGAACGCGATCAGCATCGCCTGGAGCCGCCGGTCCTTCGTGATGCCGCCGATCGAATCCTTGATGATCTCGAAGTTGCCGGTCTCGAGCGTGATGCGGTACAGAACGACGGCCCAATAGACGATCCAGCCGATCGGCAGCAGGCCGAACGCGGCGCCCATCAGCGAGGAGCGCACGGCGAGATTGGCCGGCATTCCGTAGGCGAGCGTCGCCACGACGAGCGCCGTTGCGAGGCCCGCGAGCGCGGACATCCACGCGGGCTTGCGCAGCACGCCGATCATGATCAGCAGCACGACGATTGGCACCGCGGCCACGAGCGCCGACAACGCAAGGCTGTCCGCTATGGGGTAGTAGTCGTGCTGCCACATGCAAAGTCTCCGTTGTGCTTATTATTCGGGGAGGCGTTCTTTTGCCCGGCTCAGCGGCCGAATATCCCGTAGTCGATCGTGTCGTCGTAGAACCCAGTTACGTCGAGCGTCACCGTAACCGGAAATTCGTTGAAGTTGAGCCAGTACCAGCCGTGCTCGCCGTCGAAAGGTGCGACGAGCGACCCGCTCTGGCCGGACCCTTCCTTGCAGATACCATTCTCGAAATCGTCCTCGTCGCCGCAGTGCTCCAGGTAGCGCACGAAGAAATCGCTGCCAAACTCGGGGTTGTGACCGTGCATGTCGGAGTAAATCGTTCCACGGTCGACGCTCCACGTGTACAGGATCATTTTCCCTGCACGCAGCACGGTCTTGATCTCGGTTTCACCCTCCGGCGGTATCGTGACGACGAACTGCTGGCTGCGTGGCGCGTGGTCCTCGGCTTGATGCACGGCCGGGTTCGGCAGCGGCACGGGCTCGCCGAAGTCGGGAATCTTGGCCTCGCGGACGGCTTCATTGCCGCCGACGACGTCGGTGATCTCGATGGTTCGCACGGGCTCATTGAGCGCCGTGAGACCGAGCGCCCCGCCGATTCCAGTGGGATCGACACCGTATTCGGCGGGCAGCACGGCTGTCACGAGAACGATGCCCGCGACTACGCACGCGACGAGCGCGCTGACGGCGATGCGCTTGCCCGACGGCGGCTCGATGCCGGTGGTCGGCGACGATGGCGGCATTGCATTCTCCCCCGGAAGCCGAATGCCAGTTTACATGCCTGCGATGGTGACGGTCACTCCGGCCAAGGCCGCGCCGATGAGTGGACCGAGCACGGGCACGTGCGCGTAGTCCCAACCCGACTTGCCTTTTCCCGCGATCGGCAACAGCGCGTGCATGATGCGCGGCCCGAGGTCGCGTGCCGGGTTGATCGCATAGCCCGTCGGGCCGCCGAGCGACATGCCAATGCCCCAGACGAGCAGGGCGACGAGGAACGGACCGAAGCCGGGCGGCAGCGATGTCGGGGAGAGGTTGTCGGACGAGATCGCCGCGGCGACGAACACGAGAAAGAACGTGCCGATGATCTCGCTCAAGAAGTTCGCGGGTGCGCTGCGAATCGCGGGCGACGTGCAAAAGCAGGCGCGCTTGACCAGCGCATCATCAGTCTCGGCCCAATGCGGCAGATAGTGGAGCCAGGCGAGCGTCGCGCCGAGCATTGCGCCGAGCAGTTGGCCCGCGATGTAAACCCCGACGTTGCTCCAATCGCCGGTCGCGATCCCGACACCGACCGTCACCGCGGGATTCAAGTGCGCATTGCTGCCGACTGCGAGCGCGACGAGCACGCCTGCCAGGACCGCCATACCCCAGCCCGCGGTAATGACGATCCAGCCGGAGTTTTGTCCGTAGGACCGTTTCAGCGATACGCACGCGACCACGCCGTTCCCGAACAGGATCAGGGTCATTGTGCCCAACAATTCGCCCCAGAATGCCCCGGCCATGATGTCCTCCGTCTTCTTGTGGGAGCGGCTTTAGCCGCGATCGCTTATCCCGTCGTTACCCAATCGAACGAGCGCCGCACGGCTTTCTGCCAAGACTTATAGAGGCGCTCGCGCTCGCTCGCCGCCATGCGCGGCTCGATGCGCTTGTCGAGCGCCCAGTTCTTTTTGATTTCTTCCTGGCCGGCCCAGTATCCGACGGCGAGGCCCGCCGCGTACGCGGCGCCGAGCGCCGTGGTCTCGGCCATCTTGGGCCGAATTACGGGAACGTCGAGAATGTCCGCCTGAAACTGCATTAGCAGCTCGTTCGCGACCATGCCCCCGTCGACGCGCAGCTCCTTCATCGCAATGCCCGAGTCCCGCTCCATCGCGTCGAGCACCTCGCGGGTTTGATAGGCCGTGGCCTCGAGCGCGGCGCGCGCGAGGTGGGCTCGGTTCGCGTAGCGCGTGAGACCCGCGACGACGCCGCGCGCGCTCTCTTTCCAGTGCGGCGCATAGAGGCCCGAAAAAGCCGGCACGAAATACACGTCGCCGTTGTCCTCGACCTCGCGAGCGAGCGCCTCGACGTCGGTGCTCTTCGCGATGATCTTGAGGTTGTCCCTGAGCCACTGAACGAGCGCGCCCGTGATTGCGATCGAGCCTTCGAGCGCGTAATGCGCGGGCTCGTCGGCGATTTGATAGGCGACGGTCGTGAGCAAGCCCGCATTCGACTGCATCGCGCGCGTGCCCGTGTTCATGAGCAAAAAACAGCCGGTGCCATAGGTATTCTTGGCTTCGCCGGGCGCGAAACACGTTTGCCCGACGAGCGCGGCCTGTTGATCGCCGAGAATCCCCGCGATCGGCACGCCGCGCCACTGCGGCACGCGCACGGCATCGTAGACCTTGCTCGAGGACACTATCTTCGGCAGTACTGCGCGCGGCACGTCGAAGGCGCCGAGCAAGTCGTCGTCCCAATCGAGCGTCGCGAGGCTCATGAGCTGGGTGCGGCTCGCGTTCGTGACGTCAGTAATGTGCAGACCGCCTTTCGGCCCACCCGTGAGATTCCACGCGAGCCAAGAATCGATCGTGCCGAATAGCGCATCGCCCGCGTCGGCCATGCGGCGCGCGTCCGGCACATGGTCGAGCAGCCACTTGAGCTTGAGGCCGCTGAAATACGTCGCTAGCGGCAGTCCCGTTTTTGCCCGGAAACGGTCCGGGCCGCCGTGGCTGCGGAAGCTCGCGACGAGATCCTCGACGCGCGTGTCCTGCCAGACGAGCGCATTGTGCAGTGGCTGGCCCGTGCGCTTGTCCCACAGGACCGTCGTCTCGCGTTGGTTCGTGATGCCGACGGCGGCGAGGTCGGCCGCGGCCACGCGCGCATTCTGCAGCGCTTCGGCCATCACGGCCTGAGCGCTCGCCCAAATCTCCGTGGCGTCGTGCTCGACCCAGCCGGGCTCGGGGAAGATCTGGCGGTGCTCGCGCTGCCCTACACCGACGATCCGTCCGCGCTCATCGAACAGCATCGCTCGCGTGCTCGTCGTGCCTTGGTCGATGGCGCCGATCAACTTGCCCATGGGCTGCGATTATCCCCTACAATTCGCGCCCTACGATATGCGCAGCAATGAAACACCGCCACCCGCGCAGGATCGCTGGCAGCTCGCGATATTCGACTGCGACGGCGTGCTCGTCGACAGCGAGACGATCGCGCATCGCGCGCTGGTGGAGGCGCTGAGCGAGCTTGGTCTCGCCCTAACGCTCAAGGAAGCCTTTACCCTCTTCCGCGGCAATACGACTGCCCGGAGCGTGGCGATCATCGAGGAACGGCTCGGCCGGAGACTTGCCGAAGACTTCTTCCCCGTGTGGCGCGAGCGCCTCTACGAGCGCTTTCGGCAGGCTCCGGTTCAGCCGATCGACGGCGTGGTGGAGGCGCTCGATTCGTTGCCGATGCCGACCTGCGTCGTATCGAACGGAACGTTGCGCAAGATGCAGACGACGCTCGGCGTCACGGGACTCTTGCCGCGGTTCGAGGGCCGGCTCTTCTCGGCGGACATGGGCATCGCCGGGAAGCCTGCGCCGGATCTTTTCTTGGCTGCGGCAAAGGCACTCGACGCGGTGCCGGCACGAACGGTAGTGATCGAGGACTCCCGCTCGGGTGTCGACGGCGCGATCGCGGCCGGAATGACCGTTCTCGGGTATGCGGGCGAGGACTATACGGATGCTCGTGAGCTCGAAGCCGCGGGCGCGCACGTGTTCCTCCACATGCGCGAGCTGCCGCATCTCCTTGCGCGGGGGACCCGTTCTGTGGGAGCCGCTTTAGCCGCGACTCCTCGAAAACGTCGCGACTGAAGTCGCTCCTACAATGCTCACCCGACGATTACCTCGCCGGTGCGGGCGGGGGCTGCGGCCGGCCGTAGTAATCCATTCGGCCCGAGACCGGGTTCGCGTAGTGGAACGGCGGCACGAACGCGGCCGGGTACGGGTCGTACGCCACCGATTGCGGTCCGTCCGGCGGGAGTCGCTCGTAGGGCGCAAAAATCGCCGACGCGCGTTTCGCCCACCCATCCTCGTAGTTCGTGTAGAAAGTCTGATATCCGTGCAAGTACTTGAATTTCCAAACGCCGTCTTGCTTGACGAACTCGTTCTCGTAGATTCCCGAGCCCCACTGCGCGTTGGCATTCAAGACGCTGAACATCACGAATAGCCGCGAGCGTGCCCTTGCAGTTTGGCCGTCCTCGGCAATGTGAATCACGGGCTGAAGGTGCATGTGATTGAAGAGCCGGCCGTCCTGTTGTCCCACGGGGCCGAGGTTGTGCATGTACTGTCGCACGCGATCCTGACCGTAGAAAACGCCGCGGCCGAGGATCTCGACGATGCCGTCGGCGGCGAAAAGGTCCGCAATGTCGTCCTGCATGGACTCGTCGACGTAGTGGCCGTAAACGCCGGAGAGATTCTCGATGGCATCGAAATCTTTGAGCCGCTCGATCTTGCGCTCCGCCTCGGCCACGGCCTGCTCGAGCGCTGCGATGGATGCCGCGAGCTCGGCGTCGGTTGGGCTCTCACGCGCGCAGCCGCCCAACGTGCTCAGGCACACGGTGAGAGCGACAAAGGCCAGATTGAATCGCGACATCATGTTCCCGGTCATCGCCCGCTCACGGGATTCGGATAGTGAAACGGCGGCACGAACGCGGCCGGGTAGGGCGCATATTGCTCGCTCTGCGGTCGGTCCGGGGTGACGCCACGGCCTTCGCTGTAAGCGCGCACCGCGTCGGGGCTCGAATTGAGCCAACCGCCTTCGTATGGCACGTAGAAAGTCGCGTACCAATGGAGCTTGCTGATCTTCCAGACGCCGTTCTCTTTGACGTATTCGTTCTCGTAGGGTCCTTCGCCCCAATTCCCGCCCGAGCCCGATCCGTACGTTCCCGTCATGATCAAGGCGCGCCAACGGCCTTTGGCCGTGCGGCCGTCATCGGCAACGGTGACGACCGGCTGCAGCTGGAAATGGTCGTAGAGCACGCCCTCGAGCGGCCCTTCGACACCGCCACTCAGGCTGTATAGGTAACGGCGGATGCTGTCTTTGCCGACATAGACGCCGCTCGTGCCGATTTCCATCGTGGCGGCGTCGCTGAAGAGGTCGACCACGTGCTCCCACAGCATCTTGTCGAGGTAATAGCCGTAGCTGCGCTGCAGATTCTCGATCGCGTTGACGTCGGCGACCCGGTCTGCGCGTTGCTCGATCGCAGCCAACCGCGCTTGCACGCCCGCGACGCGCGCAGCGAGATCGTCCTGAGCATGCAACAAAGCACCCGGCGCAAGAAGCAGCGCGACCACGGCCGTTGCGCGCGCGGCCGGCGCAAGCACTCGCGTGCGTCCTTGCCTCGGGTCGGCCCGCGCGATCATGGCGTGCCTCCCGCTTTGCGGCCGGAGACCGGATTGTCGTAGTGGTACATCGGCAAATAGGCCGATGGGTAGGACTGATAAGTCTCGCTCGGCGGACGATCGGGCGGCAGCTCGGGGCTCGGGTCGGCGAGCGGAATCTGCGCGCGATGCCAGCCGGGGTCGTAGGGCGCCGCCACGGTCATGTACCAATGGAGCTTGCTGAATTTCCAAACGCCGTCTTCTTTGACGTACTCGTTTTCGTAGGGTCCTTCCGACCAAACGGCGGTTTCACCGTGCTGGCCGAGCTGGATCAGCGCGCGCCAGCGGCCCTTGGCCGTGTTGCCATCGGGTGCGACGTCTACGACGCCTTGAAGGATGATGTGGTTGGCGAGCTCGCCGTCCGCGAGGCCGTCGCCGAGCAGGAAATCGTAGAGCTCGGTGATGCGGCTCTTGCCGACGAAAACACCGAGGCCGCCGATCTCCGCGGTCCCATTCTCCGCGAAGAGCGCGCCGATCTCGCCCGCGAGCTTCTTGTCGGCGTAATAACCGTAGGCACGTTGGAGGCGTTTGATCGCTTTCGTATCCTCGAGGAGCACGATCTCCCGCTCGAGCGCCGTGAGCTTGGCTTCGAGCGCGGCGACGCGCGTGACGGAATCGGGCTCCTGGGCGAGCAAGCCGCCGAAGAGCGCGGCCCCAACGACGATCGATCCGCCGATCGCGAGCGCCGCGGCCCTTCGGCCTCTAGACATATAAGAGCGCTTCCCCACTTGACATAATCCCCACGAGGGCCTGACGCGGCACGGTTCGCCAACGGGCCGCCGCATTGTGCCGTGGCCAGAGCTCGGGGGCCATCGACACGCAACAGACGCAATTGACAATCATTCGCGTCTAGCCCATTCTAGGGCCATGTACGTATGTATCTGCAATGGCCATCGCGACCACGACATTCGCCGTGCAGCCGCAACGGGCCTGCGCTGCGCGCGGGCGATCTATTCGCACCTCGGCAAGCCGGCACGCTGCGGCCGGTGCCTGGATCTCGCCGCACGCGTCATCGAGGAAGTTCACCGCGCTGCGGCTCCCGGCAACGGGTCGGTCGAGCAGTCCGCGGCGTAGCGAATCCGACCGCGGCTGGAGCCGCTCCCATAAGGAAGGATCACTTCTCGGACGTGGCGCTCTGAAGCTGCACGTAGTTTTGGACACCCATCCGCTTTAAGAGCTCGAACTGCGCTTCGAGCCAATCGATGTGCTCTTCTTCGCTCTCGAGAATCTTCACGAGCAGCTCACGCGAGTTGAAGTCCGCGTGTTTTTCGCAGACTGCGATTCCCTGCTGTAGTGTCGGCAGCGCCGCATGCTCGAGCTTGAGGTCGCAGGCCAGTATCTCCTCGACGTCCTCGCCGATCAGTAATTTGCCGAGGTCCTGAAGGTTCGGCAGGCCGTCGAGAAACAGGATGCGCTCGACGAGCTCATCGGCATGCTTCATCTCGTCGATCGATTCCTTGAATTCGTATTCCGCCAGTTTCGTAACGCCCCAGTTCTTGAGCATCCGCGAATGCAGGATGTACTGATTGATCGCGATGAGCTCGTTGTAGAGCACGCGGTTGAGAACCTGTACGACTTCAGTTGCGCCTTTCATCGTCTGCCCGTCTTCTCTGTTCGCTGGTGTGTTAGTCGAGACTGGGTAGGGTCGATGGCTGCGGTTCTGCGAGCTTTCGTAGCAGCGCCGCAGTGCTTTCTTGAACGACGCCGACGTTGCGCGCGAAACCCCAGCCGCCCGCGAGGCCGAGCGCCGTATCCAGCGGCGTGAAGCCTTCGCTGTCTCTAATCTGCAGTTGCGCGCCGCGCTCGACGAGCGCTTGCACGACCTCATCGTGCCCGAGAAGCGCTGCGCCGTGCAGAGCCGTACGGCCACGGCTATCGACGGCGTTCACGTCGAGACCGCGCTCGAGCATGACGTCGATGGCCGCTATGGCTTGCGCCGCCGTCTTGTATCGCCCGGTCGTGTCCTCCTCGGCTGTGCCGAGCCCCGCCGCGAGCATGAGCGCATTGATGCCGCGATTCGTCGTTGCCGCGGGATCCGCGCCGTGCTCGAGCAGCACGCGCATCGCGGGGAGATCGGCGGCTTTCGCAGCGCGCAGTAATGGCGTCGTTCCGCGTCCGAGCACGGTGTCGTTGCCGCGGTCGAGCTTGGCGCGGTACGGCGAAATTCGGTCGAGTGCGGCGTTCGGATCCGCGCCGTGCTCGAGCAGCATGACTGCGACATCGAGCGCCGTATGCTCGTTCTCGAGCACGTCGGGGGCGGGCCGATTGGAGCTCGGCATCGTGTTGAAATCGATCGCCGCGTAAAGTGCGCCACGGCCGGCGTAATCGAGAAGATTCGGATCCGTGCCGGCGTCGACGAGCGCGGCTGCCGTGTCGTAGTGGCCGTTGATCAACGCGAGCACGAGGCCGCTGAGGCCGTCAGCCGTCGTCACATCGACGTCCGCGCCGGCCGCGTCGAGCACGGGCACACACGGCGTGCAACCTTCGCGCGCCGCGAACAGAAGCGGGGTCAAGCCGCCCGGAGGCAGCCATTTCTCGCGCGGCTCGGCCGTCATCTGCCGTTCCCATTCCTCGACGTTCGAGCGCGCGTTGACGTCGGCGCCTGCCGCAAGCAGTGCCTCGAGCATCGCGGGATGGCCTTGCGCGGCTGCCCACATGAGCGCTGTTTGGCCGTGCCAGCTCTCGCGCGCGTCGACGCTCGCGCCGGCGTCGAGCAGCACACGGGCGGCCTCGACGTTGCCCGTACGCGCGGCCGTCATGAGCACGGTCGCGCCTTCGCGGCCGACTTCCCGAGCGCTCGCGCCGGCCTCGAGCAGCGCCTCGAGCATGCGCGCGCTGCCGTTCTCTGCCGCGAGGTAGAGCGGCGTAACGCCATAGCGGTTCGCCGCGGAGGGATCGGCGCCTGCGGCAAGCAGCCGGGCTGCGAGCTCTCGATCGTCCTTGCGCACGGCCCAATGCAACGCCGTCGTGCCGTCCGGCTCGGCGCTGCTGACTCCGATCTCGTCTGCAACGAGCGCAAGCGCCTTCTCGCGATCGCCGCTTTTCACGGCTTCGATGAGGGATGTGCTCGCGGTCGTCGCGCCAGCCACGCCGACGAGCAGTGCTGATAGCGTGAGGCGGCGGAGAGTTACGGATCGCATCGTGCGGTGCTAGATCTCAGCGATCGTGCCGGTGCTGTCGCCGAGAGTCTCGACCCGGACGTCGGCCTTGTCGAGCAACGCCACGAGCAGGTTGGTCATCGGCGTGTGATCTTCGGCTTTGACGTGCCGGCCGCCGCGATGGCGCCCGTTCGCGCCGCCTACCACGACGTTTGGCAGCGGGAAATGGTCGTGTGCGTTGCTGTTGCTCATGTTGCTGCCGTAGAGCAGGATCGAGTGGTCGAGCAATGAGCCGTCGCCGTCGAGCGTCGCATCGAGCCGCGCCAGGAACTTCTCGAAAAGGCTCACGTGATAACGCTGAATGCGCACGTTCATCGCCATTTTTTCGGGCCGATTTGCGTGATGCGAGACCGCGTGGTGCCCTTCGGCGACGTCGACCTGAGGATAGGTGCGATTGCTGATCTCGCGCGCCATCATGAAAGTGAACACGCGCGTGATGTCCGCCTCGAAGGCGAGCGCGAGCAAGTCGAACATCAATCCGACGTGCTCTTCGTAGGCGAACGGGATTCCGGGCGGCGCTTCGGGAATCTCGAGATCGCTATTTCGGCTTGCTTGAGATTCCGCGCGCTCGAGCCGGCGCTCGATTTCGCGAACGCTTTCGAGGTATAGGTCGAGCTTCGCACGATCGTGGGCGCCGAGCTTGTTTTGGAGGTCGGTCGCTTGGCCTAAGAGGGCATCGAGAATGCTCTTGTCCTCGTGCTGACGGGCAAGGCGCGCTTCGGCGCTGCCGCCTTGACCGAACATCCGCTCGAATACCTTGCGCGGGTTGATCTCCATGGGCATCGGCGACGTCGGCGTCCGCCACGAAAGGGTGTTCATGTAGATGCAACCGTAGTCGCGGTCGCAGGCCCCGATGAGGCCCGAGTGGTCCTCGGTTGCAAGCTCCATAGAGGGCAACAGCGTCTCCTGACCGATCGATGCTGCGGCGATTTGGTCGGCCGTGACCCCGGCAAACGCGTCGACACCTTGCGTCGGTTTCGGACGCACGCCGCTGAGCCACGTCGTCGGGCTCAACGAGTGCACGGCCGTCGAGTCCGCAGCACGGTGGTGGAGACCGCTTACGATGCTAAGGTCGTTCTGATACGGCGCAAGTGCTTGCAGCGTTTCCTTGAGCGCGAAGCCGCGGCCGACGGTGTCCGGCGTCCACTGCGCCATGATTGCGCCGTGCGGGAAATAGACGAAGCCGATCCGCGGCGCCGCCGCCGGCGCCTGCGCGAGCGCGGGCGTCATCGCATCGAGGAGCGGCAATGCAACTGTTGCTCCGATCCCGCGAAGGAACGTTCGCCTCGGTAAGTGCCGGCGGGTGATTAGCATTCGCCGCGTGGTCTCAACTGATTGAAATAATAAACAATATTAATGCAAGGACGTGTCGCTTACACGCGGAATTATACGTATTCGCGAAGCGCCTTGCCGCGGCTCGCTTGTCCGGCAGTTGAGCGCGGCGCATGATGGCGCGCGCTCTCTTCCTCAACGACAACAACACGATAAGGGAGGAAACTCATGCTTTCGCATCTCAAATCGACGGCCGTTCTCGGTATCAGCGCCGTCATGCTGACGGCTTCCTGCGGCACCGCGGCACAGGAGCCGCCGCCGAAGTTCTCGTCGGTCACGATCGAGGTCAAGCCCGGAATGAACGGCCAGCTCGAAGAGGTCTTCGCGAAGTTCCGCGATGCCGTTGAGCAGACCAACGGGCCGCAACGCTGGCTCACGAGCCAGTCGATGAGCGGCAACGCGATCTATACGGTCAACGTTCCGTTCGCGACGTTCGCGGAGTTCGGTCCACCACCGGCCGACGGCGACCCCATGGTCAAAGCCTATGGGGAAGATGAGGCGCGGCGGATTCTCGACTTGCTCGAGGACTCGGTCGAAAGCATAACGACGACAATCTACGTCGGGCGCCCCGACCTGAGCCGGCCCCCGCCCGAGTCGGATACAACGCCAGTCGCAGTTCTCTATATAGATCTCACTGTCCGGCTCGGCATGGAGCAGCCGTTCGAGGACTACGTGAAGCAGATCATCGAGGCGACCAACGCGACGGCACCGACAGCTTATTGGGCCATGCGCCAACGCATGTTTGGCCCGGGCAACACGGCGGGTTATCGCGTCGTCGTGACGTTCCAACAATGGGCGGATCTCGACGCCGAGCCGAAACCGATTCCCCAGCGCATGGAGGAGCACTTCGGCGCTGAGGAAGGCGCGCGGTTGATGACGGCGGGGCTCGGGGCGGTTCAGGGAATCAATGAGCGCTTGAATCGCGTTCGCAGCGACCTCGCCCGCCCGCCCGTCGACGACTAGCTCGCAGAGATGAATCGACGTGCGGTCCCCTCACGTATCCGCGGGAGGGGACCGCACGAAGGCGCGACACCTTCTGGGAGTTAGGAGACGCGCGGCCGGGCGCCCGCGTTCTTGTGCAGAGCGCTGAGCATTTCGACGTTGACCTTCGCGACGGCTGCGGAGAGCGCCTGGTTGTAGCAGGCACGATGCTTCGATGCTCTCCAGAGGTCGTGTGTTGCGAATTCACTGCAAACTTGCTTTGCGGCACCCTGCAGGCGCCGATATAGCGCTCTGACGCCGGGGTCGGTCGTGAGATCGAGATCGGCGTAGCTCACGGCGACGGTCGGAATCTCGGGATCGGCAGGCCGCGCCTCTATAGACGTAGACAGCAAAGCAGCACCGGTAGCCAGGGTCGCGACCAGCGCGACCAATTCGTTTCTCGCGGTTGTAAACATCTTCGTCTCCTGCAACCATTTGTGCGTTTCGATGGTGGCCATCTTGCTGCGGGCTACGGAATCAGCAATTCGAATGTTTGAAGCGTCGTTCAATTCCTATGAATCATGAGAAAGTCAGCCGCGTCCGCGGCCAACCCGCGCGGTCTAGGCGCGCGGCGGGCGGACGCAAAGGCTCGCCGCCGACCGAAACTGCGCACCTCGCGCGTCTGCCTTTGAACGCGGTCCGCGTTTTCGAGGCGGTCGCGGCGCGTGGCAGCTTCAGTGCGGCGGCCGACGCACTTCACGTCACGACCGCAGCGGTCAGCATGCAGATCAAGTCACTCGAGGATTACTTGCAGGTGCGCTTGCTTCAGCGCAATGCGCGCAACGTGCAGTTGACTGCGGAAGGGCAGTCGTTGTTGCCGTTCGTGCGCCGCGGGCTCGACGAGCTCGAGCTCGGCTTTCGAACGGTGAAGCTAGGCCGCTCGAGCGGCGCACTCGTCGTAAGCTTGCTCGCGTCTTACCTCCAGAGGTGGCTG
The DNA here is from genome assembly GCA_036555065.1 of Gammaproteobacteria bacterium. GTDB lineage: Bacteria > Pseudomonadota > Gammaproteobacteria > Steroidobacterales > Rariloculaceae > DATBLZ01. The sequence goes on along the minus strand of DATBLZ010000162.1, from coordinate 10,550 downwards.
CTACCGCGTATCGGCGCGTTCCGCGCGGCCCATCCGAAAATCGATTTGCAGTTTCGCACGTCTACGGCCATCGTTGACTTCGCGCGCGAGGACGTGCACGTGGCCATTCGTTTCGGGCGCGGTACCTGGCCTGGCGTCCACGCGGAAAAGCTTCTCGACGAATGGCTCGTGCCGGTTTGCGCACCGGCGTTGCGCGAGCGATATGGGCCGCTGCGCGACACCGGCGGCACGGGCGATTACCCGCTGCTGCACAGCTCGACCGAACCCTGGTCGTTCTGGCTAAACGAGAGCTTCGCAGCGGGCGTCGGCGAGGACTTCTGGCCCGACGTAGGGACCGCGTTCGACGATTCGGCGACGGTGCTGCACGCGGCCGAGCATGGCCAGGGGCTTGCGTTGACGCGTTGGTCGCTCGCGGCGCAGGCGATCGCGAGCGGTCGACTCGTGATGCCGTACGAGCGAGCGCTGCCGTTCGCCTTCGGGTACTACTTCGTGTGCCCCGAGGCATATCTCACACTCGGCAAAGTGGCCCAATTTCGCGAGTGGCTCATGGCCGAGGCCGCGCATTCGCCGAAACCTATAGAAAGGAAACGAGAGGCATGAACGACGACGCGCTGTACGGCGGTTGCCTGGATCGTCGCGAAGTTCGAGTCGCGCTCGCGGCGGGCTCGATACTCGGTTTAGGTCTATTCGGCGGAGCCGCGCAAGGGCAAGCGCCCGACGGCGCGCAGCTCTACGAGTCCTTCTGCGCCGTTTGTCATGCGAATCCGAGTGAGGACAAGATCCCCACGGCCGACGCGATGCGCACGCTCGATCCCAATGCGATCGTCACCTCGTTGACCGAAGGCAATATGCGTATCCAAGGTCGGCTCCTGACACCGGCTGAGCGCATCGTTGTCGCCGAGCACCTCACGGGCCGCTCGGTGCAGGCTCCATCGGCGCCGTTCACGACCGGAATCTGCGTCGCCGGTCCGCCGTTGCCTGTGCTGGTGGCCAGAGACATCTGGAACGGCTGGGGTCATGACGTCGGCAATGCGCGCTTTCAGCCCGATGCGGGCGGCATCGTGCCTGGCAACGTCGCGCGTCTTGAGCTCAAGTGGGCGTTCGGAATTCCCGACGCCACGCAATCGCGCGCGCAGCCCGCAGTCGTCGGCGGACGGTTATTCATGGGAAGCCCGTCGGGGACCGTGTTTGCGCTCGACGCGGCAACGGGTTGCACCTATTGGACGTTCAAGGCGCAAGCGGGAGTGCGGACGGCGATTTCCGTCGGCCCTATCGCGAGCGGTTACGCGATCTATTTCGCCGATGCAGCTGCGCGTGCGTACGCCGTCGACGCCGAGACCGGAAGACAGCTCTGGGTTACGAAAGTCGATGAGCATCCTGCGGCGCGCGCGACCGGAGCGCCGACGCTGCATGGGGGCCGCTTATACGTGCCGCTGTCCGGCGTCTCCGAGGAGACGGCGGCTTCGATGCCGGGCTATGAGTGCTGCACTTTTCGCGGCAGCCTCACGGCGCTCGATGCTGCAACGGGCGCGGTCGTGTGGAAAACCTATACGGTGGATGAGCCGAAGCCGCGCGGCAAGAGCAGCACGGGTGCGCAACTGTGGGGCCCGGCGGGCGCGCCGATCTGGAGCGCACCGACCATAGATACCAAGCGCGGGCTCATTTACGCGGCGACGGGCAACGGATACGCAGATCCGAATCCGCCGACGAGCGATGCGATCGTCGCGTTCTCGATCGCGACGGGCGCAATCCAATGGAGCCGGCAGATCACGCCGGGCGACGTTTGGATTCTCGGCTGCGACGCGCAATCGTCGGGGGGCAACGCCGATGCCGGCGACAATCCCAATTGCCCCGCGGACGTCGGGCCGGATTTCGATTTCTCGGCGTCGCCCGTGCTCGTGACGCTTGCCGATGGAGTCGAGCGTTTGCTCGTGACGCAAAAGTCGGGCGTCGGCTATCTGCTCGATCCGGCTGCCGAAGGCCGTATCGTCTGGGAGTACCGCTGGGGGCAGGGCAGCCCCGTCGGCGGAGTCTGGGGCGCGGCCACGGACGGCGCGCGTGCGTTCTTCGGCGTCGCCGATCAGTTCACGCCGAGCCCCGGAGGCATTCACGGCGTCGAGCTCGCGACGGGTAAGCCGCTCTGGCACGTGCCGCCGCAGCCGGCGCTTTGCGCGCCGGGTCCCGGTTGCAACACCGCGCAGTCGGCTGCGCTCACGGTGATTCCGGGCGTCGTGTTCTCGGGCTCGGCCGACGGCGGCATGCGGGCGTACGCGGCCGAAGACGGCAAGATTCTCTGGACGTTCGATACGAACAAGAGCTTCGCGACCGTCAACGGAGTTGCGGCGCGCGGCGGCTCGATCGACGGGCCGGGCCCGGTAGTCGCGGGCGGCATGCTGTTCGTCACGGCCGGCAACGGCGGTTTCGTCGGCACGCCCGGAAACGTGCTGCTCGCGTTCGGCCTTCCGTAACTGTGGGAGCGGCTTCAGCCGCGATCTTTAGCCGCCGCTCGCCTTGCGCCAGATGTACACGGCGAGCGACTTGACCGTCGCCGCGTCGAGCTTGTCGGCCCACGGCGGACACTGGCCCTTGCGTCCGGCGAGGATGACGTCGGTGATCGTCGCGCGGTCGGCGCCGTAGAGCCAAATATCGTCGGTGAGGTCGGGCCCGCCGTACGGCCGATACCCGTGGCCGTCGTCGCCGTGGCATTCGATGCAAGTCGTCCAAAGCTCCTTGCCGCGCGCCGCGGCACCGGCATCGGCATCGGCATCTGCGCCGCTCAGGGAGACGACATACTCGACGAGATCGTGGGTCTGGTCGGCGTTGAAGATCCCGATATCGCGGTACGCCGGCATCTCGGAATAGCGAGTATCCACGCACCCGCCGTATCGCGATTGATCTGCGATCAGCGGGCAGTCGGTATTGCGAATGCCGTAGAGAATCGTCTGCTCGATCTCCATGACCGGGGCGACGTTGGTCGTCTCCTCGAACGTGATGCCCCAGAGCCAGTCGAAGTCGACGAGATTCGCAACACCGGGTTTGCCCGTGAGGTCGGCGCCGTGACAAACCGCGCAGTGATCCGCAATCGCTTTTTCCGCAGTCTGTGTGACGAAGGCGTCGAGCTCGGGGGCGGCGCGGATGACGTCCGGGGACGCAGCAAGCACGCGCGATGCGATCGAGGGCTCGGGCGAAGCAGACGGCGGCGGTTGCCCTTGAGTGCACGCCGCTGCGAGCGCGGCGGCCGAAAGCGCAAGGAATCTCCACTCACGCACACGTGCATGATAGGCGCACGCTTCGCCGGCACGCAATTGCGGCTAGCCGCAAGATCGCTGCCGAAGCCGCGCCGACGTCGGCTACATCGCCATACCCCAGCGGCGCACCGTACGATCCTCGATGACTTTGAATACGAGGTTCTCGACGAACAACCCGAATAGGATCACGGTCAAGAGGCCGGCGAAAACCTCGGGGATCAAGAGCTGATTCTTGTGCTCGAAGATGTACCAGCCGAGGCCGCCTTCGCCGGAGCTAACGCCGAACACGAGCTCGGCGGCGATCAAGGTGCGCCAGGCGAACGCCCAACCGACCTTGAGACCCGTGAGAATGCTCGGAAACGCCCCGGGAATCAGAATCCGCGTAATGAACCCGGCGCCGGATAGGCCGTAGTTTCGGCCGACCATCCGCAGCGTGGGGCTCAGGCTGCGGAACCCGGAGTACGTATTGAGGGCGACGGCCCAGAGCACCGCGTGGATGAGCACGAAGATGACGCTCGCCTCGCCCAACCCGAACCAGATCAGCGCGAGCGGCAAGAGCGCGATCGACGGCAGCGGATTGAACATGGCCGTCAAGGTTTCGAGGAGATCTGCGCCGATGCGGCTCATGCTCGCGAATGCCGTCAACAACGCCGCGAGCGCGAGCCCCGCCGCGTAGCCCTTGAATAACAGCGCAAGCGTGTACGCGGCCGCGCTCGGCAGCTCGCCCGACAAGATGGATCGCGCGAGCGCGGCGACCGTGGCCGTGAGCGGCGGGAAGAGCAGCGGATTCCCGAGCGCGCGCGCGTAGGCTTCCCACGCGACGGCGAGCCCGAGCAGCAGCAGCGTTTTGCGCAGCGCGCCGTTGGCGTAGAGGCGCGTCCAGATGCTCGTTGCAGCGGCGGCGACGGCGAAATCGCGCGCTTGAATCTTGTTGATGATCTCGGGTCGCGTCGTAGACAGGTTAGACATCGTCGGCGCCTCCTTCGGCGATGGCGCGGTCGAACAGAATCTCTTGAATTCGCCGGGACAGGCGCATGCCGCTCGCATCGGCGACATCGGCGCCGGGACAATCGATCTCGGCTTTCGCTTGGCCCGGGTGAGCGCTCAAAAGCAGAATGCGGTTGCCGAGCCGGATTGCCTCCGGGATGGAGTGCGTGACGAACACGACGGTGAACTTCGCGCCTTCCCACAGACGCAAGAGCTCGTCCTGCATCTTCTCGCGCGTGAGCGCGTCGAGCGCCGCAAACGGCTCGTCCATGAGCAGGATCGTCGGCTCCATCGCGAGCGCGCGCGCGATCGCAACGCGCTGCTTCATGCCCCCGGACAGTGTATGCGGGAAGCTCGTGGCGAACGCGCTCAAGCCGACCTTGGCGATGAAGTGGGACGCCCGCTCGCGCGCTTCGCGCGCCGCCATTTTCCGGCTCGCCGTCAGCGCGAAGCTGATGTTGTCACGCACGGTCTTCCATGGCAGCAGCTGATCGAACTCCTGAAAGACGAATGCGCGATCGGGTCCGGGAACGGTCACCGGTGCACCGCTCAGCAGGATCCGTCCTTCGCTCGGCGTAAGGTAGCCGCCGATCGCCTTGAGCAGCGTCGATTTGCCGCAGCCCGACGGGCCGAGAACGACGAAGCGGTCCGCTTCGAGAACGTCGAAGCTCACGCGATAGGTGGCCGTGAAGAGCTGCGCTTCGTTTCTGTATTGAAGCGTGACGCCCTGTACCGAGAGCAAGGGCGCATTGGCCTTGGGAGTGGTCGTCATAGGAGTGCCGCGGCGTCAGCTGCCGGGCGCTCCGTGGATCTCGGGGAAGAAGAGCTCCCGCCACGATTCAGGCCGGTTCCCGATCGAGCCGATCGAATGCATGAACGTCGCGTACTTCAGGAGGTTCTGCGGCGTTGTCGTGAACTCGATGTCGGGGTCCTCGAGCACCGCGACTATCTCATCGACCGAGAAACCGCCGCCGCCGTCGGCCGCAATCAGGACGCGCGCCGCCTCGGCCGGGTCGGCGCGGATCATCGCGTTGGCATCCTCGAGCGCGGCCAGCACGGCCGCATAGGCGGCCGGGTGCTCGCGCCGGAACCGCGCCGTCGTCGAGAGCATCGTGAAGGTCGTCGCGCCGCCCATGACGTCATCCGAGCTCATGATCGTGCGGATCGCGGGGTCCTTGATCTCGCGTTGATGAAACGGCGGCGACGTGAAATGCGCGCTGATCTCGCTCGAGCCCGCGAGCATCGTCACGAGCGCGTCGGCATGAGTCATCGTGACCGTATACTTATCGAATCGATCGGCTTGCTCGAGACCGTATTTCTCGACCGCGTACATCTGCATGATGATCGCCGGTATCGAGACCTTGACCGCCGTGACGGCGATCTTATCCTGCGGCGTCAGATCTTCGAGCGAGCTCAGGTGTGCGGCGCGGGCGTTGAGGTACATCGGCAGCGAGGCCATTGCGGCGACGCCGGCCACTTGCGCCGAGTCGCGCGTGCGGTCCCAGAGCGTCAAGAACGCCGGCGGGCCTGCGGCGATGAAGTCCACCGACTCCGAGAGCAGCGCGTCGTTCATGACTGCGGGTCCGCCGAGGTCGATCCACGTAACCTTTAGATCCTCGAGCCCCGCCGCGCGCGCATGCTGCTCGATGAGCCCGTGCTCGCGCATCATCATGAGCGGCAAGAAGCCGACGCCGCCCGCGCCGAGCGGGATGCGGATTTCCGTGTCGCTGCGATCGCCGGAGCAGCCGAGCGCCGCAGCGAGAGCCAAAGTGGCGAAGGACATTCGCGGCTTGCCGAGCAGTCGCGACATCGATCGCCCTACCGCCTGCGCGCGCGCGCTTTGCGCACGCGCGCCTTCTTGCCGGCGCGCCGGACGCCGCGCGCTCGCGCTACGCGCCGTGCTCGCGGGATCGTCGCGCGACACAGAGCGCCGACATCCGCGAACTCATCGATGTTCCAACAACGCTCGATGAGCGTCTCGACCGTCGCGGCGGGCAGCGCGAGCACGGCCTGATCGCGAAACTTCTCTTCGAGGTCCGCATTCGTGAGGGGGCGGTGCACGTTGCCGAGCGACTGCGCGACGAAGAGCTCGATTGTCTCGCCGCCCTGCAAGGCGACTTCGATGCGGACCTGATCCTCGCCGATCGACGGATCCGCGACTGCGGTCGTGATGCCGCGAATGCGCACGAGCGTCGGATCGCGCACGGCTTCTTCGGTAAACTCCTGGAGGCCTCCCTTGCCGCGCACGAGGCCGATTGCGGCCGCATGATAGATCGAGTACTTGCTTTGCAACGCGTGCTCGAGATCCTTCTTGTCGCAGAGATCGAGAACGAGCGGCGCGACGCGCAGCCGCACCGCCGTGACGGCCGCGGGGTCGATGCGGTGCTTGGCGCGAATCTGGCTGCAGCCGTCGATCGTCGGGTGCACGACGAGCCCGCATGCATAGGGCTTGTACGCGTTGGCCCGCAGATCGAAGTCTTCACCCAGCCGCGCCGTGATCTTGCCGAGATCGAACTCGCGGGCGGTCACGGGCGCGAAGCCGCGCGGACCCTCGAGCGCCCGCTCGCCGGCCGTGAAATTCGCGCGTGCGAGCAGTGCCGCGGTGTAACCATTTTGCGCCGCGCGACCGGGCTGAAACGATTTCGCCATCGAGCCGAACATTTCGCGGATGCCCGCGGCTTGGGTCGCCGCCAGACCGAACGCCCAAACCAACTGCCTCGAGTCGAGGCCGAGCAGCTTGCCGATTGCGGCCGCCGCTCCAAAGACGCCGGTCGTCGAGGTGATGTGCCAGCCGGCTTCGTAGTGGGCCGGGTAGACGGCATTGCCGATTCGCGACTCGGTCTCGAAGCCGAGGACGAATGCATGCACGAAATCGCGGCCTGAAACCGGGTTGGCGCTCGCGTAGGCGAAGAGCGCCGACGCAACGGGCACGCTCGGGTGAATGTAGTTCTTAGGCAACGTGTCGTCGTACTCGTGCACGTGCGAGCCGATGCCGTTCAAGAGCGCAGCGTGCAATGCGTCGAACCGCTCGCGACGCCCGAGCACGACAGCCGACGCCTTTCCCGAGTAAGGCGCGAGAGTCGCGATCGCGACGTCGAGCGCAGGCTCGACGCTGCCGCCGAGCGCGCAGCCGACGTAGTTCAACAGAGCGCGCTTGGCTTCCTGCTGAACGTCGGTCGGTATGTCTTCCCGGTCGCTATCTGCGACGTACGCAGCGAGCGCCGCAGTCGCCGACATGATTCAACTCGCGAAACGCACGCAGTAGACGGGCGGCAGATTGTGGCTGACTTCCTGCCAGTGATCGCCCTGGTCGTCGCTGATCCAGAGATTGCCCGTCGTGCTGCCGAAGGCGAGACGGTTGCCGCTCGCGTCGATGTCGAGGCCGTGGCGATACACGAGGTCGTACGCGTGCTTCTGTGGCAACCCTTCGCGAAGGGCCACGAAGCTCTCGCCGCCGTCCGTGGTCCGCGTGACGACGAGCGCCCCGTCGACGGGGTAACGAAACTGGTCTTTGACGCCGGGCACGAACCAAGCTCGATCGGGGTCTTCGGGATGGACGACGACGGCGAAGCCGAAGCTCGACGGCGGCGCCTTGATCTCCGTGCATGTGGTGCCCGCGTCGGTGCTCCTGAAGATCCCGTTGTGGTGCTGAATCCAGAGCCGATCGGGCGAGCGCTGACATTGGACGATGCGATGCGGGTCCTGGGCGCTCGGCTCATAGGCCATCTCGGGGGGCAGGTATTCGGCACGCATGCCTTTGCCTTCACATTGCCAAGTCGCGCCGTCGTCGCGGCTGACCCAGAGGCCCGCGCACGAGACGCCGATGCGAATGACGTTGGGGTTGCGCGGATCGATCATGATCGAGTGAATACCGGGAAAGTCGGCGCCGCCGCCGACCCATTGCTTGCGGCGCGGATCGTTCCAGAGGCTGTCGACGATCGACCAACTCTCGCCCCCGTCCCGGGAACGGAAAAGCCCGCCCGGAATCGTCCCGCACCAGAGCTCACCGTCGCGACTTTTGCCGCCCGTCTCGAGCGACCATACGGTCTTGAGCGTCCACGGTACCGGTGCACGGCGGACGGGGTCGAGCTCCTCGACGCCTTCCGGTTTTGGCGGGTACGTAGGCGCCGCGCGCTCCTCCCACGTGGCGCCGCCGTCGAGAGAGCGCTTGAGCTTGACGCCGAAATGGCCCATGTCCTGCGCCGCGTGAATCGCGCCGTTGCGATCTTCGAGCACCATCGTCACGGGATCGCCGAGCAACGCGGCGCTCGCGATCTCCCAGCGGCGCGCCTTGCGTTTGACGATGAAAAGTCCCTTGCGCGTTGCGACGAGCACGGTGTCGCTCACGATCAACCCCCCGATAACGCCTGGAAAACGTATACCTCACTGTCGCTCGCGAGCCGATCGCTGAGGCCCGCGCGGTCGAGCACGTTGCGGCCGTCGACGAGAACCTTGACGTGCTTACGCACGTGACCCTGATCGTCGAGCACGAAACCGCGCACGTCCGGCCAGCGCTCGAAGTAGCGCTCGAGGAGCTCTGCGACGGTGCCGGCTGCGATCGCCGTCGGCGGGCAGGCCGTGTGCCGCGTCAGATTGGGCGTGAAGTAGATCTGCGGCATTCGCCGAGCATACCGATCAGGCGGCCGACTTGGCCAGGATGCCGTAAGGCGTGAGCTCCTGATTCCGGCAATTCGCGAGCGGGATCAGCGCCGTCGTAACGAGCGCGTGTTGACCGCTCAAAACCGAATGGCTGATGCCGTCGGTGAATACCATCCAGGCCGACAGCGGTGGGAAATGGATCTCCTTGTAGTCCTTGAGATCCTCGATGAAAGCCGGAGTCTCCTTCATGTAATTGTGAATTCGCCGCATCGACCGGTCGTAGGGGCTCGAATCGATTACGCGCGCGAGCGGATAGATTCTGCTCAATGTACGCACGAGGCCGCTATAGGCGTTGTCGAGCGGCGTCTTCTGCAACGGCACGCGATTCTTGGTGCCGCGCGCCGCTTGCCAGAGCTCGCGGTGCTTGTGCATGAGGTCGTAGAAGCTGCCCTTGGTGCCCCAAATGCGTTCGCGCTCGGGATGCACATTCACGAAGAAGCGCAGTATCCGCGCGCCGTTCGTCGCGCCATAGGCGCCCGCGTCGATATGCACGAGCTCGTTGCTCGACCGCGGCTTCAGATCACGGCCGCGCTCCTCGACGGGGCGGAAGCTCGTCGTTCCAAGCGACCATCCGGGAACATAGTCGGGCAAGACGCGCCGCAAGAACTGCTCGACGCGCTGCCCATGTGTGCGCAAGATCTGCTCGACGCGGTTAGTCACCTCAGCCGGCGCTTCGAAGCGCGGAATGGAGTCCGACTCGGGGTGGTAGCTGACGTTCTTGGCTTTGAGCACGGCCGCCATCTCGCCGCGCATGAAGTCGAGATCCTGCTTCGCCGGGAGCTCGATCGGGCAGTGCTCCCAATAGACGACCTCCGAGCGCTCCATCGCATTCTCGATCTGCGCGGGCGTGGCGCCGGAGAAATCCCTGAGCTGGTAGCGCGTGTGCATTAGCTCATTATAGGTTCAGCCGGCCTGAAGCTTGAAGTCGAAGCCGACGCGGGGAGGTTCGTGCTCCGGATCGCACCGGTAGCGCGCGAAGTCGGTCATCCCTTCGGCGCGCAGAAAGTCCTCGTCGATGAGTGTCTGCCCGGTGAAAGTGCGCGGCTCCTTGGCGAAGATCCCGACCATCGCGTCGGCGACGATGTCGGGTTTGCGCCACTGCGCCCGCCTGCCGAGCCCGAAGCGGATGGTCGCCTGACTCTCGATCAGCGTTGCGGGCCAGAGCGCGTTCGCGGCGACGTTGTGGCCGCGGACCTCGTCGGCAACCCCTTGGGCGATGATCGTCATGCCGAACTTGCTGATCGCGTAGGCGACTTTACCGCTGGCGGCGTGAGGATTCACCGGCGGCGACAGCATCAGGATGTGCCCAAACTGGCGCGCGATCATCGACGGCAACACGTGGCGCGTGCAGGCGAACGCCCCGCGCACGTTGACGCCGATGACCAAGTCGAAGCGTCTCATCTCCGTGTCGACGACCGGGTGCCAGTAGAGTGCCGCGGCGTTGTTGACGAGGAAGTCGATGCGTCCCCACCGGGCAAGAGCCTGCGCGACGACCCGCTCGATGGACGCGTCGTCGCGCACGTCGAGCTCGGCTGCCAGCGCACTACGGCCGAGCGCCTCGATCTCGCGCGCAGTGTCGTGAATGGTCCCGGGGAGCTTCGGATCGGCCACGGTAGTCTTCGCGGCAACCACGACGTCGCATCCCTCGGCGGCAAG
>DATBLZ010000146.1:0-18518 GCA_036555065.1 Gammaproteobacteria bacterium | reverse complement strand
AGCGGGCGCCTCGACGACGACCTTGCCGCGCATCGCGAAATGCCCGACACCGCAGAGCTCCTCGCAGAGCACCTCGTACGTGCCCGGTACCGTCGGCGTGAACCACTGATACGTGACCATGCCGGGCACGAGGTCCATCTTCACGCGAAATTGGGGCACGGCGAAATTGTGCAGGACGTCCGTCGAGCGCAACAGCGCCTCGACAGGCGAGCCCTGCGGCAAGTGCACGATCGGGTCGGCAACGATGACGTCGTCGAGCCCGGCCGCATCCTCGGGGTCGACGCCGAGCGGATTCGCGGGCGTCATGAGACGCACGTCGGTCCGGCCGAACTCGCCGTCCGCGCCGGGGAATCGGTAGCTCCAATGCCACTGCCTGCCGACGGCTTCGTAGCGAAGGGCATCGTCCGGCACCGCGACGAATTCCGCCCAGACGAAGAGCCCCGGAATCAGCATCGCCGCGACGCCGATGCTCGTGAAAATCGTGAGGCCGAGCTCGAGCTTCTTGCTCTCGGGCTCATAGTGGGCCTTGTGGCCTTCACGGTGGCGGTACCGTACGAGGCAGTAGGCGCTGAAGAGGTTGACGAGAACGAATACGATGCCGCAAACCCAGAACGTGACGTCTACGGTGAAGTCGACGGTGCTCCAGTTCGACGCGAGCTCGGTGAAGTACCACGGGCTCGCGAAATGAAAATACAGCGAGCCGACTACGAGGAGCACGAGAACGACGGCTAAAGCCATACCCCCAACCTTTCGTTGCCTAGCGGGTGGTCCGACCCAAACGCGAGAATTCTAAGCCTATTCGACGATGAATTTGCCGTTCATGAGCACGAAATGCCCGGGGAACGAGCAGAAGAACGTGTAGTCACCGCCCTTCTGCAGCGCGCTCGTCGCGAACGTGACGGACGTCTCTTGGCCGCCGCCGACGACGGTGGTCGAGGCGAGGATTCGAGCGTCTCCGGCCGGAAGATAGTTCGGCGCTCCCGCTGCCTGGCCGGCTTGCGCGATCGCCATGTAGTCCGAGGTTTTGGCGAGCACCCAGTTGTGGCCCATGATGTTGGCCGCGAGCGTGCCGATGTGCTTCAGCGTCACCGTGATCTCTTTGCAGCTCGAGCTCACGCGCAGCTCCTTCTGGACGAACTGAATCATGTCGTTGCCTTCGACCGTCAGCGCGCATTCCGCGCCGGACGCAATGCCGCTCGCCGCGAGAGACAAGATGCCTACGAGCAGCGCGAAGTTCCTTTTCATAAGACCCCTTACGAATACCACGGTGTGAATTTTACGGCCGCGAATGTTAGCAGAAGGCGGCCGGCGCGGTCATGAACGAGGCGCGCACGGACGCGCATGCCGTCGGCACTTAACCGAAGATCCGGTCAGCGGGCGTCCGTGCGCCGGAGCGCGAAACGACAGCGACCTCGAGCGCGCTCGACCGGGTCCGGAGCGTGGCAGTACCATGGGCTCGGGCTCCAGGGCGATCGCCGCCGGGGGAGCCCACATCTAGGGGGTATTTTACCCATGAGGAAGCGGATGTGCCCACATTCTTGGCTTGAATCAGGGCATTCCAGAGGATACGTCCCACTATCTTGGGGATCGCCTCTTCTACAGCGAGCACTGGGAAAGACGTCACGAGAGTGGGACGGCGCTGTGCAGATCATGGCGCTAATGGAGGTATAGGTGGGATGATAGGCCTCATTCAGCGCGTCACCGAGGCTGCCGTGGCGATCGAAGGGCAACGGGCCGCGGCGATCGGCCGCGGGCTGTTGGTGCTCGTCGGCGTCGAGCGGCACGACGATGCCGAGACGGCGCGCCGGCTCGCCGAGCGGGTGCTCGCTTACCGCGTGTTTCCGGATGCTGCCGGCAAGATGAACTTGAGCGTGTGCGATGTCGACGGCGCGGTGCTGCTCGTGCCGCAATTCACGCTGGTGGCCGATACGCAGTCGGGAAATAGACCGAGCTTCTCGAGCGGTGCCGCGCCTACGCTCGGCAAGGAACTCTTTGCCGCGTTCGTCGGCGAGTGCGAGCGGCGGTGCAAACGCGTCGCCGTAGGCCGCTTCGGCGCCGCCATGCAGGTCAGCCTCGTTAATGACGGCCCCGTAACCTTTTGGCTGGAGGCGGGCACGGAGCTTAGTCGCGGCCCTGCCCCATAGCGTATCATTGCCTCACTTAGCGTCGCGCGGAGAAACCAATGGGACTTGGCGGTCTTCACATTTGGCATCTGCTGATCATTTTTGGGATCGTGATCGTCATCTTCGGCACGAAGCGCCTCAAGACCTTGGGCAGCGACCTCGGCAGCGCGATCAAGGGATTCCGCAAGGCCATGGACCAGGACGACAAATCCGCTCCAAAGACAGACGAGCAGAAGCGCCTCGCAGCCGACTCCGATGACGCCGAATTCGCCGAGACCAAGGACAAAGAGCGCCACGGATAGTCGGTCGATGCCGCCATGTTCGAGGTAGGCTTCGACGAGCTGATCCTTCTCTTCGTCATCGGGCTACTCGTGCTCGGCCCCGAAAGACTCCCCAAGGTCGCGAACGTGCTCGGCAAGTGGATCGGCCGAGCGCGCCGAACCGCCAGCCACCTGCGCCACCAGCTCGAGCGTGAGATCGCGCTTGCGGAGCTCGAGGAGCGGCGCAAGACACTCGTGAGTCAACAGACGAAGCCCGGCGCACCCGCCGGGGACGCTACGTCCTCGACGCCCGGCGCGGCACCGCCGAGCGCCCCACCGAGTAAGCACGAACCAACACCGGGCGCGGGCGGGACCCGGGATTCGACGCCTTCCGGATGACGCTGCCCGCGAAAAAACCGGACCCGGTCCAGAAGAGCAGCGAACCCGAGGAGGAGAAGCTCGCCGAGGGAACGCTCGTCTCGCACCTGATCGAGCTCCGTCAGCGGCTCGTGAAAGGCGTGCTCGCGATCGCCCTCATCTTCTTCGGCCTATTGCCTTTTACCGACGAGATATTCGATTTCGTCGCGCAGCCGCTTAAAGCGCAGCTACCCCCGGGGTCACCTCTCATCACGACCGGCATCACGGCGCCGTTCATGGTGCCGGTCAAAGCGACGTTCTTCGTCGCGCTCTTTCTCGCGATGCCGATCGTGCTTTATCAGGTGTGGCGTTTCGTCGCGCCGGGTCTCTATCGCAAGGAGAAGCGCTTCACGATTCCGTTGCTCGTCTCGAGCGTCGCGCTCTTCTACACGGGCATCGCTTTCGCGTACTTCCTGATCTTTCGGGTCATATTCGCCTTCTTCATCGGCGTGACGCCCGAGAGCGTCACGAACATGCCCGACATCGGCCAGTACTTGACCTTCGTGCTCACGCTCTGTTTTGCGTTCGGCGTCGCGTTCGAGGTTCCGGTCGCGACCGTGATCCTGATCTGGAGCGGGCTCGTGAGCGTCAAGAGCCTCAAGGCCGCGCGCGCGTACGTGTTCATCGGCGCTTTCGTCGTCGGCATGTTCTTGACGCCGCCCGATGTTTTCTCGCAAACCATGCTCGCCCTGCCGATGTATTTCCTCTATGAGGGCGGGATCATCATGGCGCGGTACTTGATCCCCGAGAAAATCGCGGCGCAGCAGGCCGCCGACGAGACGCCCGAGTGAGCCAGATAACCGCGAGGGGAACGGCATGAGCGCAGCCGCCAATACGTCCGAGAGCACGCGAGTTCCGGAGTTCAATCAGGTCCTGGGACATCCGCGGCCGTTGTGGATGCTGTTCATGACCGAGTTTTGGGAGCGCTTCGCGTTCTACGGCATCCGCTGGGCGCTCGTGCTCTACATCGTCGCGCAGTTCTTCGACGGCGACCCGAGCGGCGAGGCGCCCGCGAATCTCACGTACGGCGCCTACCTCGCTCTCGTCTACGCCGGTAACGTCTTCGGCGGTTTCGTCGCCGACCGCATCCTCGGCTACCAGCGTTCGATCTTAGTCGGCGCCGTCATCATGGCGGCGGGCCTCTTCATGATCACGCTGCCGGATCAGCGCATCTTCGCCCTCGGGCTCGCGACGATCATCGTCGGCAACGGCCTCTTCAAGCCCATCATTTCGACCTTGGTCGGCAAGGTCTATGCGTCCGGCGATCCGCGCCGCGACGCGGGCTTCACGATCTTCTATATGGGCATCAACGGCGGCGGCTTCGTAGCACCCATCATCACGAGCTGGTTGGCCGCATCCGTCTTCGGCACCGACTTGGCACCCACCTATAAGGTCGTCTTCTTCGCGTCGGGCGTCGGCATGCTGATCAGCTTGGTGTGGTTCTGGTTCGGACGGCGGCAGCTCAAGGGCATCGGCGCGCCGCCGCCGGACGGCGCGAGCAGCCGGCGCATCGTCTACGTCGTTGCCGGCGCGCTCGTGACGATTCCGATCGTCTATTTCCTGCTCGCGCTCGGCGCCGGCGTCCTGCAGTGGATCCTTTCGGCGCTCTTCGTCACGCTCGCCGTCGTACTGCTCGTCGAAGGCATACGCGAGGGCGCCGTGCAGCGCGACAAAGTCATCGCGATGCTCATCATCTTCACTTTCAACGTGCTGTTCTGGATGTTCTTCGAGCAGGCCGGGAGCTCCTTCAACTTCTTGGCCGATAGGATCGTGGATCGTGACCTCGGCGGCTGGATCTTCCAAACCGGCTGGTTCCAATCGGTGAACCCCATCGCGATCATCATGCTGGCACCGATCGTCGCGTGGGTATGGGTCAGGATGGGCAACGCGAGTCCCTCGATTCCGCGCAAGTTCAGCCTCGGCCTCCTCATCAACGGTCTCGCGTTCCTGTTCCTCATGTTCACGTTGTCGAGCCTCGTCGACGATGCCGGAATGATCCCCCTCTGGACGCTGTTCATGGTCTATGTGATCCAATCGATCGGCGAGCTGTGTTTGTCGCCCGTGGGGCTCTCGATGGTGACCAAGCTCGCGCCGGTGCGCCTCGTCGGGTTCGCGATGGGCGGCTGGTTCCTGTCGACGGGCATCGGCAACAATTTGTCGGGCATCTTCGCGAGCCACGTGAGCGGTGAGTCGGGCATGACGGTCGAGTCGGCCCACGCTGGCTACACGTTCGGCTTCTGGGCCCTCCTCATCGCGGGGGGCGTGCTGTTCCTGATCGCGCCGCTCATGCAGAGGCTCACGCACGGCGTGAAGTAAGCCGCAGGAGAGCGGCCGCACACCCCGCAAGCCCGCCACCGGCGGTGGAGGCGGGCCCGGCGCGCGCCGGCGGCGGCCGGTTAGAAGCGCACGCGCGCGGTCCAGCGATAGAGCAGGAATCCCACGAGCGCAAAGGCGGTGCCGCCGAGCCAGACCGCGGTACCGCCCGCGAAACCGTCGCCGACGAGCCCGAGCGGGAAGTTCTCGCCCGAGAACGCGACGAGCGCGGCGACGCCGACGCCGACGAGCCCTTCGCCGACAATGAGCCCCGACGCGAGCAGCACCCCGAGCTGTTTCGTCGACTCAGGCCTAGGCGCGCGCGCGGCGCTGCGGTCGAAGAGCCAGCCTGCAACCGCGCCGACGACGACCATGAGCGTGCTTGACGTCGGGAGGTAAATGCCGAGTCCGACGGCGAGCGGCGGCAGGTGCGCGCCCTTCGTCACGCGGCGCAGCGTCGCGTCGACCACGATCATGGCGACGCCGATCAGCGCGCCGATCCGGATCAAGCTCCAGTCGACGTTCTCTTCGATGACGCCGCCTGCGAGCGCGGAAATAAGTCCCGCCTGCGGTGCCGGCAGCGCCTGCTCGCGTACGGGGCCGGGCGCGCCCGCGAAGCCGTAGGCCTCGTTCAACAGGTCGAGAATGGGCGGAATGATCGCGGCGCCGACGAGCACGCCGATGACGAGCGCGACTTGCTGCTTCCACGGCGTTGCCTCGACGAGTTGTCCGGTCTTGAGATCCTGAAGATTGTTGTTGGCGATGGCCGCGTTCGCGAACACGACGCCCGTGACGATCAGCGCGAACGCAACGAGCGCTCTCTCGCCGCCCGCCGGCACGGCCTCGCGGACGCCGAATACGAGCAGCAGCGACGCGCCGATCACGACGAGTATGCCTATCCCAGAGAGCGGGCTGTTCGACGAGCCGATGAGCCCCGCCATATAGCCGCACACCGCCGACATGAAAACGCTCATGAGAGCCACGTAGATGAAGCCGCCGATCGCGAGCACGAGCAGGTGGTCGCCGAGGCCGCTCGTCGTCGCGAAGTACGCGAGCAGGAAGCTTATGGGCACGAGGCAGACGACAGAGACGAGCGCGACCCAGCCGATCGGGATGTCGCGCTCCGTGCGCGGCAGGAGCGCCCCTTTGCCCTCCGCGCGCGCGCGCGAGGCCGCGAGCGCCGAGGCGAGGCCCGATACCACCGGCTTCACGAGCTTGCCGAGCGTCCACACGGCCGCGACGCCGATCGTGCCGGCGCCGACGAAGCGCACGTTCTCGCTCCAAGTCTGCTGTGCGAGGTCTGCGAGCGCCGCCGCGCCGGCGGCGCCGGCGGCGGAGAAATGCGGGACGCCCCAGCCCCAGCCGATGAGCGCGCCGACGAGCATCGCAAGACCACACCAGAGGCCGACGAGGTGGCCGACGCCGAAGAGCGCGAACGACAGGAAAAAATCGAAGCCCGTGACGCCGGCCCCGACGCGAAAGTAGCGCACGACGTCGCTCGCGAAGAGGCGCGTCGCGACGATCAGCGTGAACGCGCCCGAGACGAGGGAGCCCGAGACGAGCGCGCGCAATCCCGCGCGGCTCTCGTCGACGGCCGTGGCCGCGGCGTGCTCTCCACCGCCGACCTTGAGCACCTCGGCACACGCGACACCTTCCGGATAGGGCAGGTCCGACTGCGTGACGAGCGCACGCCTGAGCGGAATCGAGTACATAACGCCAAGGATGCCGCCGAAAGCGCAGATTCCGAACGTGAGCCAGTAGGGGAAGCCCGTCCACCAGCCGATCATCACGAGGCCCGGCAGGACGAAGATGATCGACGATAGTGAGCCCGCCGCCGAAGCGACGGTCTGCACGATATTGTTCTCCTGGATCGTCATGCCCTTGAGGCCGCGGAGCACGGCCATCGAGATCACGGCCGCGGGGATCGAGGTCGCGAACGTGAGTCCGGCCCTGAGCCCGAAGAACACGTTCGCCGCCGTGAACACGAGCGTGATCAGGCTGCCGAGGAGCATACCGCGCCAGGTGAGCTCGCTGCGTATCGTCGGTTCCGGCATGGGCGCCGAGGATACACTAGAGGCGAAGGGAACCCAGGTATTCGCGCAATGAAGCCGCTCGTTAGCAAGCTGCCGACCGCGGGCACGACGATTTTCACCGTGATGACGAAGCTCGCCGAAGAGCACCGGGCGATCAATCTCGGGCAGGGGTTTCCGGAGTTTCAGCCGCCGGCCAGGCTCCAAGAGCTCGTCGAGCACTACATGCGGATGGGGCGCAACCAATATGCGCCGATGATCGGCGCGCGAAGCCTGCGCGAGGCCATTTCGGCGAAAACCAAAACGGTCTACGGCGCGCGCATCGAGCCCGAGTCCGAGATCACGGTCACGAGCGGCGCGACGGAAGCGATCTTCTGCGCGATCCAGGCTGTCGTGCATCGCGGTGACGAGGTCATCGTCCTCGACCCCTGCTACGACTCCTACGAGCCTTCGATCACGCTCGCGGGCGGACGAACCGTGCACGTGCCTTTGCGGGCGCCCGATTTCGCGATCGACTGGCAACGGCTCGCCGACAGTCTTACCGCGCGAACGCGGCTCATCATCACGAACTCGCCGCACAATCCGACGGGCGCGCTCCTGTCTTCGGCCGATCTAGCGCGGCTTGCGGAGCTCGTGCGCTCCACCGAGTGCCTCGTGCTCAGCGACGAGGTCTACGAGCACATCGTGTTCGACGGCAAGCACGTGAGCTTGCTCACCAATGTCGAGCTCGCCGCGCGCAGTTTCGTGATCTCGTCGTTCGGCAAGACCTACCACGCGACGGGCTGGAAGGTCGGGTACTGCATCGCGCCGCAAGCGCTGACCGACGAGTTTCGCCGTGTTCACCAGTACGTGATGTTCGCGACGACGACGCCGATGCAGCTTGCGTTCGCCGACTACCTCGTCGAGGCCCCGGAGCACTACCTCGAGCTGCCCGAGTTCTATCGCGAGAAACGCGACTACTTTGCGAGCCTGCTGCGAGAATCTCGATTCGAGCTCCTGCCCGTGCGCGGAACGTACTTCCAGCTCGCGGCCTACGACGCCATTTCGGACAAGAGCGACGTCGAGTTTGCGCGCTGGCTCACGGTCGAGCACGGCGTCGCGAGCATCCCCGTATCGGTTTTCTGCGCGCGCGCGCCGCGCGCGCGCCTCATCCGTTTCTGCTTCGCGCGCGAGCGCACAACGCTCGCGGCCGCAGCCGCAAAGCTCCGGGTCCTGTAGATCAGTTCGGGGCGTGCTCCGAGGCCGCGAGCACGGCGACGAGCTTGATCAACTGCTCGTGGCCGCCGGCCCTCGTCGCGGTCGTGACGTACTTGCCGTTGACGACCATCGTTGGCGTGCCGTCGACGCGATAGCGCCGCGTGAGCTCGTCGGCGCGTTGCACGTTCGTATGCACGGAGAAAGACCCGAACGCCGTTTTGAAAGCCGCTGCATCGACGCCGAAGCGCCCAAAGAACTCCGTCAATGCGGCCTCGCTTTGGAGCAGATTGTTGTTTACGTGCACCTCGCGAAAGAACGGCGTGTGCATTTCCTCGATTTTGCCGAGCGCTGCTGCTGCGTAAAAGGCCTGACCGTGCAGCCGTGCGAGCTCGTTCCAGACGACGGGCACGCGAATGAAATTGATGTATTCGGGCTTCGTCGTCAACCACTGCTGGACATACGGCTCGAGGTTGTAGCAGTGCGGGCAGCTGTAAGCGAAAAACTCGGCGACCTCGACTTGGTCGGGGCTCGAGCTCGTCGGTTGCGTCGGCGACAGCCGCAGATAGTCAACGCCGCTTTTGTATCCCGCGGCCGCGAGCGCAGCTTCGGCGGCGTCGGACGCCGCGAGCTCGACGCGCGCGGGGCGCGCGGCGGCGCTCTCTGCCGCGGGCTCGTCCGCCGCCGTTTGCGCCGGCGCCGGCGAAGCTTCCGCCGCAGTCTCCGTGACCGCAATCGGCGGCGTCTCTGCCGGTTGCTGCGTCGCGGGCGGGGGTGGCTCGCTCTCGCCGCAAGCGGCCAACAGAATGGACGTCAGTACGCATAGAGCTCGCAGTTTCACGTCTTGGCTCCCGGTGTTGCTGCCGCGTGTTAGCGGAGTCCCTGAATGTAGCTCGCGACCGCCCGCATCTCGTCCTCGAGCAGGTGCTCGGCGACGTTGCGCATCGTCTGGGCTTCGCCGTCCGAGCGCCGCGTGCCCGAGCCGTACGCACGCAATGTCGCGAGAGTATATGGGGCGTGTTGCGAGCCTAAGCGCGGATAGGCCGCGAGCGGATTGCCCGAGCCCGTCGGCCCGTGGCAGGCGATGCACGCCGGGATCGCGCGGTCGGGCACACCGCCGCGATAAATCTCTTGGCCCAAGCTTACGAGCGCGGGGTCCGCGCCTTTCGGCCGCGGCGTCTGGCTCGAGAAATACGCGGCGATGTCGTGCATATCCTCTTCCGAGAGCAGCGCCGCAAAGTTCTGCATGCCTGCGTCCTGGCGCTCGCCGCTGCGATAGGCTTCGAGCTGGCGCACGATATAGCTCTCGTGCTGTCCCGCAAGGCTCGGCCATTCCGGCGTGACGCTGTTGCCGTCGATGCCGTGGCAAGAGGCGCAGATCGCCGATTTCGCCTGTCCGGCTTCGGCCGACGCGGTTTGCGCAAGTGCGCCCGCGCTCGCGAGGACGCCGATCAAACCGACTGAAAGAACGAGAAATTTCACGCTGAACCCGCCGTCGTCCGCCGCCGAAAAAAGCGCGCAAATTGTACACTAAACTCGCGGATTCCCGCAGGATGTGGGCTCGGAAGATCGTCGTGTTTGCGCCAGTGTTCTTACGCAGTGCGGCACACCCGCGCGATTTTCCAGCCGACCGTGGGCTCGAGGTCGCCTTGGTCGGGCGCTCGAACTCGGGGAAGTCGACGGCGCTGAACTGCCTCGTCGGCGTACGCAAGCTCGCGCGCGTCAGTAAGACTCCGGGCCGTACGCAGCTCGTCAATTTCTTCGAGGTCGCGAGCGAGCGCCGTATCGTCGACTTGCCCGGGTATGGATTCGCGCGCGTCCCGCGCGGCATGCAAGCGGGCTGGCAAAGCCTAATCGAGACGTATCTCGGCACGCGCGAGTCGCTCGCGGGGCTCTTGCTTACCGTCGACGTGCGCCGCGGGCTCTTGGAGCTCGACCTGCGCTGGCTGCAGAACGCGCGTGGCCTCGGGATTCCCATCGCGCTGCTCGCGACCAAGGCCGACAAGCTCCGTCGACCCGCAGCTCTCGCGGCGCAGCAGACGATCGCGGCGGCGGCCGGGGCTCCGACGATCCTGTTCTCGGCGCTGACGAAACAAGGGACCGACGAGGCGCGCGTGCGCCTCAAAGCATGGCTCGAGATCCCATAAATAAAGAGCCCCGGGCGTCGGTTTTGGGGGACACGCCCGGGGCAGACATCCCGGTGGGGTGACCGGGAAAAAGCCCGCGTCAAAGGGGAGGAGTCGCGGGGGTGTCCCTATTTTCGACACCTGCCGTTTAGTCCGTTCCGACCGTGAAAAAGTTCCTGGCGTCAGTGGGCCTCGTCCCAGTTGCTGCCGATGCCCGCTTTGACCTTGAGCGGCACCGCGAGATCGGCAGCCTTCTCCATGATTGCGGTCAAGGCGCGTGCGGCCGCTGCGGCGGCCGACGCTTCGACTTCGAGAACGAGCTCGTCGTGGACTTGCATGATGAGCTGTGCCGCGACGCGTTCGCGCCCAATCCAGCGCTCTACCTCGAGCATGGCGCGCTTGATGATGTCGGCCGCCGTACCCTGCATCGGGGCATTGATCGCGCTGCGCTCCGCATATTGGCGCAGCTGGACGTTGCGCGCGTTGATATCCGGCAAATACAGCCGTCGGCCGAATACGGTCGTCACGTAACCTTGCTCGCGGGCCAGCTTCCGCGTGCGTTCCATGAAGGCTTTGACGCCGGGATACCGCTCGAAATAGAGGTCGACGTACGCTTGCGCCTCGCCGCGCTCGATCTTGAGCTCGCGCGCGAGCCCGAACGCCGACATTCCGTACATGAGCCCGAAATTGATCGCCTTCGCGGCGCGCCGTTGCTCGCTCGTCACTGCCTCGCGCGGCACACTGAAGACCTCGGCGGCCGTCGCGCGGTGCACATCGAGCTCCTCCTTGAACGACTCGAGCAACCGCGCGTCCGCCGATAGGTGCGCCATGATCCGCAGCTCAATCTGCGAATAATCGGCGGCGATCAACCGGCGTCCCGGTGCTGCGACGAACGCTTGGCGGATGCGCCGTCCTTCGGGCGTGCGGATCGGAATGTTCTGCAGATTGGGATCCGATGACGACAGCCGGCCCGTCGCCGTGACGGCTTGGTGATACGAAGTGTGGATTCTTCCGGTGCGTGCGTTGACCTCGCGCGGCAACTTGTCGGTGTACGTCGATTTGAGCTTGGCCAGAGTGCGGTACTCGAGAACGCTGCGCGGCAAGTCGTACTTCTCGGCGAGCTCCGCGAGCACATCTTCCGCGGTCGAGGGCTGGCCCGTGGGAGTCTTGCCGAGCACGGGCAACTTCAGGCGCTCGTATAGAACTTCCTGGAGCTGCTTCGGCGAGCCGATGTTGAACGGCCCGCCCGCCGCTTTGTGCGCAGCCTGCTCGGCAGCGGTCATCGCCCCCGCGAGCTCGGCGCTCTGGCGCGCGAGCATCGCCGTATCGACCATGACTCCCGTGTATTCCATCTTGCGCAGCACGTCGATGAGCGGTCGCTCGATCTCCGTGTAGACGCGCTCGAGCTCCGGAATGGCTCTGAGCTTCGGCCAAAGATGCGCATGGAGCCGGAACGTGACGTCGGCGTCCTCGGCCGCATAGGCCGAAGCGGTCGCAACGTCGACTTCGTCGAAGCGCAGCTGCTTCGCCCCCTTGCCGGCGACGTCTTCGAATTTCGTAGTCTTGATTCCGAGGTACTTCGCGGCGAGCGAATCCATGTCGTGGCGCGAGGCGGTCGAATTCAGAACGTACGACTCGAGCATCGAGTCGTGCGCGATGCCCGCAAGCTCGATGCCGTGGTTCCGCAGCACGTGCGCGTCGTACTTCAAGTGATGGCCGAGTTTCGCGTGTTGCGCCGATTCGAGCCAGGGACGGAGCTTCTTGAGCACGACATCGCGCGCGAGCTGCTCGGGCGCGCCTGCATACGAATGCGCCACGGGGATGTAAGCGGCAATCCCGGGTGCCACGCAGAGCGAAAGCCCCACGAGCTCCGCGTCCATGTAGCTCAGGCTCGTGGTCTCGGTGTCGAGGGCCACGAGCTCGGCAGCCTCGATTTTCTTAAGCCACCCGCCGAGCTCCTCCGGCGTGAACACCGTTGCGTAGGACGGCGGCTCGGCGCGCTGCGTAGGCGTTGATGTGGGCGGGGGCGGCGGCTCGGCGGCGCCCATGCGGCGCAGGAATCCGTGCATGTCGAGCGGCGCGAGCACGCCCCGCAAGCGCGCCTCGTCGACGCTTTCGCGCCGCAGGTCCGCGGGACCTAGGGGTAAGTCGACGTCACACTTGATCGTCACGAGCTGCTTATAAAGCGGCAGATGCGGAATCGCGGCACGCAGGCCCGCGCCGACCTTGCCGCCGATCTCGTCGGCGTGGCGCACGATATTGTCGAGCGTCGCGTAGTCGGCGAGCCATTTCGTCGCCGTCTTCGGGCCGACGCCAGGGACGCCCGGTATGTTGTCGGAGCTGTCGCCGACGAGCGCCAAGTAGTCGATCATTTGGCCCGGCACAACACCATAACGCTCGCGTACTCCGCGTTCATCGAGGCGGCGATCGTCCATTGTGTTCAAGAGCTCGACGCTCGAGTTGACGAGCTGCGTCATGTCCTTATCGGTCGTCGAGATCACGGTCCGCATGCCTGCCTGGGTTGCGAGCGTGGCCAGCGTGCCGATGACGTCGTCGGCCTCGACACCCGGAATCCTGAGAACGCGAATACCGAGCGCCTCGATTGCGGCGATCGCGGGCTCGATTTGCGCGCGGAGCTCGTCGGGCATCGGCGGCCGATGCGCCTTGTAATCGGGGTAAATGGCGTCGCGGAACGTCTTGCCCGGCGCGTCGAAGACGACCGCAATGAGCTCGGGAGCGAAGTCGGTGAGCAGCCGGTTCACCATGTTGAGCACGCCGTGAATGGCGCCCGTGGGCGCTCCCGAGGAGCTCGTGAGCTTCTGCAAATTCGGCACGTGGAACGCGCGGTACAGGTACGACGACCCGTCCACGAGGACGAGCGGGCTAGCGCTCATCGCTGTCGGATTGGTCGTCTTCGTCGGCGGCGGCATCGGCGGGCGGCGTGCCGCTCGTGCTCATGGGCGCTGCGGGTTCGGGTAGCGTCAATGGTCCCGTTTGGCCGCAGCCCGTTGCGGCAAGGAGTAGAGCGGCCAAGAGTGGCGAGCGCAGGGCTGCGAGCGACGAACGCAAATAGCGTTTGACCGAGCCCCGCTTCATTTCTTCTTCTTGCCTAGTGCCGCCGCGATCTTTCGATAGGCCTCGCGAAACGGCAGCCCTTCCTTGACGACGAGCTCGTTCGCGCGCGCTGCGGCGTACAGCTCGTCCGCGAGCACGATATTCTCAGGTCGAAATTGCACGCCGCGCAAAGCGTGCGCCATGATCGCGGCGCAATCGAGACTCAAGTCGATGCTGCGGAACAACGGCGCTTTGAGCCGCTGCAGATCGCGATGATAGCCGGACGTGAGCTTGTTCGTGATCGCGAGCGATTCGATGAGCGCCCCATGGATCGTCGCCGGGGAGCTCCGCACGAGCTCGAACACGTCCGGATTCCGCTTTTGCGGCATGATCGACGAGCCCGTCGTCATCTCGGCCGGCAGCGACACGAACGCGTATTCGTCGGTGTAGAAGAGGATCAGGTCCGCGGCGAGGCGGCCCAAATCGCCGACGAGGAGCGCGAGCTCGAATATGACCGAAGCCTCGGCTTTACCGCGGCTCAATTGCACGGCCGTCACGGGCTCCTGAACGCCCGCGAAGCCGAGCGCGGCGCGCGTCATTTCGCGATCGACGTCGACGCCGGGCACGCCGTAGCCGGCAGCCGAGCCGAGCGGATTGAGATCCGCGCGCCGGACGGCCGCAAGAAGCCCCGCGCGATCGTCGTCGAGCTCGGCCGCAAAGCCGCGCGCCCAGAGCGCGACCGAGCTCGGCATGGCAGGCTGCATGTGCGTGTAGCCGGGTAGACGAATGTCGCCCTGTTTCGCGGCGAGCTCCGTGAGTGAATCGACGACGCCTGCCGTGATTTCGGCGATCCCGTCGATCGCGTCCTTGAGATAGAGCCTGAGCGCCGCGAGCACTTGATCGTTGCGCGAGCGGCCCAAGTGCACGCGCCCGCCCGTAGCGCCGATCTTCTCGACAAGACGCCGCTCGAGCGCGCCATGGACGTCCTCGTCGTCGAGCTCGATCGCCCATTCGCCGGCCGCGTGGCCGGCGGCGAGCGCTTCGAGACCCGCCGTGATCGCGGTGCAGTCGTCGGTGCTGAGGAGTCCCTGGGCCTGCAACATGCGCGCGTGCGCGATCGACGCGCGCACGTCGTACGGCACGAGACGCGCATCGAGGCGGTGATCCTCGCCCGCCGTGAAGCGCAAGATCCGCGCATCCAGCGAGATTCCTTTGTCCCAAAGTCGACCCATGCGCGCTAACTCTTCTGCTCGGCGGGGCTCAGTTGCTTGATGTCGTCGACGACGAGCGTTCCCGTGCCCTCGTTCGTGAACACCTCGAGCAATAGGCTGTCGGGCACGGTGTACGAGATCACGTGCACGCGCGGCACGCCGCCCGCGAGCGCGCGCTCGATCGCGGCGACTTTGGGCAGCATGCCCTCCGTGAGCCGCCCTTCGTCACGGAGTCTCTTCAACCCCGCTCGATCGACATACGAAATCAACGATCGCGGGTCGGCGAGCGTTTCGAGGATTCCGGGCGCGCCCGTCGCCACGATGAGCTTCTCGGCGCCGAGCGCGGCCGCGATGACGGCGGCGACGGTATCGGCGTTCACGTTGAGCAGCGTGCCTTTATCGTCGGCCGACAACGGGCTCACGATCGGTACGAGGTCGTTCTCGAGCTGCTGCACCAACACGCCGACGTCGACGCTCTCGATGTCGCCGACAAAGCCGTAGTCGATGGGTTCCGCAGCACCTGCGCGCGTGACCGGCGGGCGCTTGCGCGCTCTGATCAGACCCGCGTCGACACCGCTTAGGCCGACGGCCGGGATTCCCACTTCTCGACACTTCGCGACGATACGCGTGTTGATCTCGCCATTGAGCACCATGGTCGTGACGCGCAAAGTCTCCGCGTCCGTGACGCGTCGGCCGTCGACCATGCGCGTCTCGATGCCAAGGCGCGTCGACAACTCCGTCGCTTGCGGCCCGCCGCCGTGCACGAGCACGACGCGGATGCCGACCTGGTGGAGTATGCCGACTTGCTCGACGAGCGATTGGACCGTCTCCGGCGAGTTGAACGCGTCGCCGCCGGCTTTGAGGACGAACACCTTGCGCTTGAACATCCGAATGTAGGGCACAGCGTGCCGCAGCGCCGTAACGACGATCGCGCGTTCGCTGCCTGTGAGTCGCGTCATCGGTCTAACCTCGAAGCATCCGATAGAGGACTGCCATCTGCACGACCATGCGGTTGCGCGCCTCCTGGATCACGACGCTGCGCGGGCCGTCGAGAATCCGGTCGGCGACGACGACGCCGCGTCGGACCGGCAGGCAATGCATGAATTTGCATTCGGGCCGCGCGTTTGCAAACCACGGCTCGTCGACGCACCAGCTGACTAGACCCTCGCGGAGCTTTTGATCGCCGAGCTGATCCCCGTAGTGTTGCGTCGACGTCCAGGACTTCGCGTAGATCACGTGCGCGCCCTCCATGGCCTCGCGCCGGTCGGTGGTCTCGATGACTTGGCCGCCCGAGAGCTCCGCAGCCTCGCGCGCCTTCTGCATGATGCTGTCCGGCAGCTCGAAGCCCGGCGGGCGGTTGACGACGACGTCCATGCCGCGCATCGCCGCCATCTGCACGGTGGCCGCGGGGACCGCGAGCGGCAGCGGACGCGGGTGGTAGGCCCACGAGAGCACGAAGCGCCCGCCCTGGCGCGGAATCATGAGATCGTCCATCGTTTTCCAGTCGGCGAGGCTCTGACACGGATGGTTGATGGCCGACTCCATGTTGATGACGGGCTTGCCCGTGAGAGCGACGAGCTCTTCGAATTCCTTGTCCGCAACATCGTCGGCGAGGCTGCGTCGTTGCGCGAATGCACGGATGCCCATCGCATCGCCGTACGATGCAATCACGGGCACGGCTTCGCGAATATGCTCCGCCGCAGCGCCGTCCATGACGATTCCCGGCCGCGTTTCGAGGCCGTGGATCGACATCTCGGGGGAGATCACGAAAGCGCCGCCGCCGAGCCGGATCATTGCGGCCTGAAACGACGCCATGGTCCTGAGCGATGGGTTCAGGAACAAGAGCGCGAGAACTTTTCCGTCGAGAGCCCGCGGCTCGGGCTCGCGATCGAGCCGTGCGGCGAGCTCGAGCAGCGCAGTCACCTCCTCGAATGAAAAATCGGCCAGGTCATTAAAGCGTTGCATGAATCTCCCCTAGAGCATTGGCCAAGTCGTCGACATGCCGTCGCTCGAGCACGAGCGGCGGCAGCAGGCGCAGCACGTTCGGATCCGCGCTCGTCCCCGTGAGGATGTCGCTTGCAAGCAGGGCGTCGCGCACGTTGGCCGCAGGCACGCGCGTGCGCAGCCCAAGCAGAAAGCCCGCGCCTTGAAAGCCCGTCACGGGGCCGACGGCGCAGCGCGCGCGGATATACGCCGAGACGTCGCGGACGCGCGCGAGCAGATTGTCGCGGCGAATCGTGTCGATTACGACGCACATCGCCGCGCAGGCGATCGGTCCGCCGCCGAACGTGGTACCGAGCACACCGACCTTGAAATCGCGCGCGATCTCGGGCCGCATGAGGACGGCTCCGGCCGGGAATCCGCCCGCGACGCCTTTGGCCGTCGTCAACAGATGCGGCTCGATGCCGAAGAGGTTCGCCCCGAACGGCGCACCCAAGCGCCCCATGCCGGTTTGGACCTCATCGAGGATCAACAGCGCGCCCGCGCGCTCGCAGGCGCTCGCGGCGGCCGCGAGATACTCGCGCGAGAGATCGTAGGCGCCGGCGAGCCCCTGCACGGGCTCGACGATCACGGCCGCGGTGGTCCGGTCGACGGCCGCAGTCATGGCCGCAGGGTCGTCGCGCGCGACGAATACGACGTCGAACGGCAGGCGCGGAAAGCCGTACCAGCCCTTGCTCGATCCGAAGCTCACGGCCGCGGCCGCGGCCGTGCGGCCATGAAATCCGTGCTCGAGAGCGACGACCTTCGTGCGCCCCGTGGCTTTGAGCGCGATCCGCAGCGCATTCTCGTTCGCTTCTGCGCCGCTGTTGACGAAAAAGACCCGTTCGAGCCCCGCTCCGGCGAACTCGACGAGCTTCTCGGCAGCCTCATCGCGCACCCGCAACGGCACGGCGTTGCTCTGGAATATCATGTCCTTCGCTTGGCGGGCGATCGCCGCAGCCAGTCCAGCATGCCCGTAGCCGAGCACGGCGACGGCGTGTCCGCCGTAGAGGTCGAGCACGCGGCGGCCGTCGCCATCGTACAGATAGGCGCCCTCGCCGCGCACGGGCGCGAACGGCAGCTGCGCGTAGACCTCGCCCAAGTGCGCGCCGGGCTGAGTGTTCTCGGTATCCATTAGATCCACCCCGCCGCGGCCGCTTCCAAACCCAGCGTTTCCGGGAACTTCAGCAACCGATTGATCCATTGCAGGCTTCCTCCAGCGGCGCCTTTGAGCAGGTTATCGAGCACCGAGCACACGACGACGGTATCGCCGCTCACGCAAGCAGAGAGCGCCGCATAATTGCTGCCGGCAACGTCCTTCACGCGCGGCGGCTCGGGCTCCACGCGCACGAAGGGCGAATGGCGATAAAAATCGTCGAGCGCGGCGCGCACGTCCGCTGTGCTGAAACGCGCGGCCTTCTCGGCAAAGATCGTTGCGTGGATGCCGCGCGCAAACGGCCCCGATTGCGGTACGAACCGTAGCTCAATGTCGACGCCCGTGGCTGCGCGCGTGAGCGCGCGCACCTCGGGATCGTGGCGGTGCTTGAGTGCCTGGTAAGCGAACAGGTTGCTGTGCCGAAAGGGATGATGAGTCGTATCGCGCGGCGTCCGCCCGGCTCCCGTGCTGCCGGTGACGGCGCTGACATAGAACGTGCCCGTGCAGATGCCGGCGCGCGCCAGCGGCACGATGCCGAGCAGCATCGTCGTCGCAAAGCAACCTGGATGCGCGGCGTGCGGCGTATCGATCGTCGCGAGATGCTCGGGAACCGCGCAGCGAAATTGCTTCAAGCGCGCCGGCTCCGGATGCGCA
>DATBLZ010000103.1:0-26797 GCA_036555065.1 Gammaproteobacteria bacterium | reverse complement strand
TCGTGAATGAGCTCTTCGACGTTGATCTCGACCGACGGATCGCCAACGTTGTCCGTTGCCGCTTCCGCCTCGTCTTCGCCTTCTTCTTCGCCCTCAGACTCTTCCGACTCTTCCGATTCTTCCTCGGTTTCGTCGTCTTCGGGATCGTCTTTGCGCGCCAAGTTCTCGGCCATACCTCCCCCAACCACGGAGGCCCAACCAAAAAATGCAATCGGCGCTGTTATAAACCCAGGGCAAACCCTTGCGCAATACCCATTCGTCGCGGAATGTGAATCCGCGCACAAATGCGGAACGGAAGCGCCGAGCGCGTCTCAACCGGCGAGCTGGTTGAGTTGGAAGATCGGCAGCAAGATAGCCATGACGATCGCGAGCACCATAAGCCCCATGAGCACGATCAAGGCCGGCTGCAGCACGTTGAGCATCATCGCGAGCAGGCTGTCCATCTCGTTTTCTTGGTGAATAGCGGCCCGCTCGAGCATTTCGTCGAGCTTGCCGCTCGCCTCGCCGCTCGAGATCAGATGGATGCTCATCGGCGGGAACAACTGTGATTGCATCAAGGAACGACCAATCGGCGCGCCTTCGCGGACATGCACGCTAGCCTGCTCGACGGCTTCGCGCATCGGCAGGTTTGTTACGACCGCGGCGCTTATCTGCAGCGCCTCGAGCGCCGGCACGCCGCTCGAGGTCAGTATGCTCAACGTGCGCGTGAAGCGCGCCGTATTGAGGCCCCGAACGACGCGGCTTACGACCGGCAGGCGTAGCAACACGACATGGAGCCGCCGGCGGGCGGCCGGGTCCTGCAGAATCTGGCGGGCGCCGAACACCAATGCGACTACCACTGCGAGGACCGCCCACCACCAGGCCGTGAGGAACGCTGACAGCGCGATCAAGGCCTTCGTGAGGATCGGCAGCTCCTGCCCCGTGTTTTCGAACACGGCGACGACCTTCGGCACGATCGCAACGAGCATGAAGACGACGATCGAAAGCGCCAATACGGTCAGCACGATGGGGTAAATCAACGCCTGGCTGACCTTCTGGCGAAGCCCATGGCGCGATTCCGTGTATTCGGCGAGCCGCTCGAGCACCGAGTCGAGCTGGCCGGCCTGCTCGCCCGCCGCGACGGTCGCGCGATAGACCGTGGGAAACGCGCGCGGAAAATCTTCGAGGCCTGCGGCCATCGGATGGCCCTCGACGACTTTTGCGCGCACCCCGAGCATGATGCTCTTCAGCCGCGGTTTGTCGGTTTGCTCGCTGACGGCTTGCAGCGCCTCGTCGAGCGGCAGCGCTGCGCGTACGAGTGTCGCCAGCTGCCGAGTCACGAGCGCGAGATCGAGCGTCCCGATACCGCGCCCGAACGGCAGCAGCGGCTTCTTGACGCGGTGCTCTTCGGCTTCGACTTCGCCGACCTCGACAGGCAGGAGCTGGCGCTCGCGCAGGAGCTGGCGAACGTGCTTGGCGGTATCGCCTTCGAGGACGCCTTTGTGTTCCTTGCCTCCGGCGTCGACGGCGACGTATTGAAATGCGCCCATCAATCGCCCCGCGTGACTCTGAGAACCTCCTCGAGAGTCGTCGAGCCTTCGAGCACGCGGCGGATGCCGTCCTCACGAATGCTCGGACCGCGGCGCCGGGCATTGCGCTCGAGCTCGTGCTCGCCGGCGCCATCGTGAATCATCGTGCGCATCTCGTTGTCGATCGTGACGAGCTCGTAGATGCCCGTGCGGCCTTCGTAGGCACGCTCGCTATCGCCGGAGCGGTACAACGTCGGTGCCTGCGCGACGTCGACGCCCATGAGCTGGCACTCGTATTCCGAAGCCTTGTACGGCTCGCGGAACTCGGGATTGAGCACGCGGACGAGCCGCTGCGCGAGCACGCCGATGAGACTCGAGGACAGCAGAAATGGCTCAACACCCATGTCGCGAAGGCGCGTCACGGCGCCGACAGCAGTATTGGTGTGCAGAGTCGAGAGAACGAGGTGGCCCGTGAGGCTCGCTTGCACGGCGATCTCCGCCGTTTCGAGGTCACGGATCTCGCCCACCATGACGACATCGGGATCTTGCCGCAGAATCGCGCGCAAGCCGCGCGCGAACGTCATGTCGACCTTGGTGTTGACCTGGGTCTGCCCGATGCCGTCGATGTGGTACTCGATCGGGTCCTCGACCGTGAGAATGTTGCGGCTCGAGTCGTTGATGCGCTCGAGCGCGGCGTAAAGAGTCGTCGTCTTGCCTGAGCCCGTAGGCCCCGTGACGAGCAAGATGCCATGTGGCCGATGTATGAGATCGTCCATGACGCCTTGATCGCGCGCCGACATCCCGAGATGCTGGAGATCGAGCCGCCCGGCCTGTTTGTCGAGCAAGCGCAACACGACGCGCTCGCCATGGCCCGAGGGAATCGTCGAGACGCGGACGTCGACGGCGCGGCCGGCGATCCGCAACGAAATACGCCCGTCTTGCGGCAGCCGCTTCTCGGCGATATCGAGCTTCGACATCACCTTGATGCGCGAGACGACGAGCGGTGCAACGGCGCGCCGCGACTGGAGCACCTCCTCGAGCACGCCGTCGATTCGAAACCGCACCGTGAGCCGGTTCTCGTAGGGCTCGATGTGAATGTCCGATGCGTTGTTCTTGATGGCCTGGGTCAGGAGCGCATTGATGAGGCGGATGATCGGCGCATCGTCGACGCTGTCGAGAAGGTCCGATGGCTCGGGCAGCTGCTGGGCGACTGCGAAGAGGTCGGTATCGTCGTCGAGCCCTTCGACCATTGTCATTGCCGCGCCGCTTTCGTAGGCCGCTTGCAGGCGCGCATCGAAGGCCGCCGAGTCGACGGCCGTGTAGCCCGACGGTGCGCCGATAAACCGGCGCGCCTCGGCGAGGCTCTGCGGTAAGGCGCCCGCGCGATAAACGATTCGCGGCCCTTTCGGCGTGTGCTCGACGAGCACACCGTGCCGCTTCGCGAACGCGAAGGGCAGCTGGGGTTGCGGCAGGGGCGCTTCGCTCGGCGGCTTAGCGTTCGTTGTCGCCATCGCTCGCGGGCTCTGGAGGTGCCGCGTCATTGGGCAACGGCTCGAGCTGAGGACGCGTCTCCTGGCGCATCAAGTGCACGGGCTCTTCGGCCTGTCCTTCCTGCTGTTGGCGGAGCTCCTCGTACTTGCCGCTCGTGGCGGTCGATGCATCGCCGCTGTCGCGGAGGATTTGCGGGCGTATGAATACCATGAGATTGCTTCTCACGCGGTCGGTCTTGCGGGCGCGGAACAGCCAGCCCAAGCCCGGGATCTTGCCGAGCACGGGCACGCGTTGCTCACTCTCGAGCAGCGAGTCGTCGATGAGCCCGCCCAAGATCAGCACATCGCCGTCGTCGACGAAGACGGATGTCGCGATGCTGCGCGTATTCGTGACGAGGTCCACGGCACCTTGGGCGCCCGCGCTCAAGCTCGACGTCTCCTGCTCGATCGCGAGCTTGACGCCCGTGCCTTCGTTGATTTGCGGCGTGATCTTCAAGCGCGTGCCGACTTCCTCGCGTTGGATCGTTTGGAAGGGATTCACCGATCCGGCGGCGGCGCCCGTATTCGTGAATTGTCCGGTCAAGAACGGCACTTCTTGACCGACTTTGATTTCCGCTTCCTCGTTGTCGAGAACCGTGATCGTCGGCGTCGAGATGATGTTGGTCGCGGCGTCGCCTTGCAGCGCCGAAATCACCGCCGCCCAGCTAGTGCCCTCGTCGCGGATGCGCCCGATCGCCATCGTGATGCCCTGACGGATCACCGAAGTATCGGGCGTGTCGCCTTGGCCGACCGCGGCGAGGTCGAGCAAGCTACCGGTCGTATTGCTGAAATTCGTGAAGCCGACGGCGCTGTCGTCGTCGGAGCCGTCGATGAGCCAGGTGAGCCCGAGCTCGGCCGCCTTGTCTTCGCTGACCTCGACGATGATCGCATCGACGAGCACTTGGAGGCGGCGGATGTCGATCTGGTCGATGACCCTGAGCATGTCCTGGCGGATGCGCGCCGGCGCGTTGATCACGAGCGCGTTCGTGCCCGGGTCCGACCAGATGCTGATCGTGCCGGCGTTCGGGCCCGCGGCCGCGCCCTCGGTCGCGGCCTGCGCGCTGTATTGAGTCTGGAGCTTCGTTGCGAGCTCCTCTGCGTCGGCGTAGTTGAGATAGCGAACGAGCGTCTCACCGCCCGTTTGCGACGGCGTGTCGAGGCTCGCGATGAGATTTCGGTATTCGGTCTTGCGGTTCGCGGGGCCGGCCAGGACGACGCTGTTCGTGCGCTCGTCGGCAAAGGCTTGCATCGCGGGAACGCCGCTCGCGGCAGCCGATGCTTGCGTCAGCGTTCCGAGCATGCGCACGACCTCGCTCGCCGCCGCGTACTCGAGCGGAATGACCTCGACTTCTTCGGTTCCGACGCGGTCGAGCCGGCGGACGATATCGACGATGCGCGCGAGGTTGTTCGCGCGGTCCGACAAGATAAGGATATTGGCCCTCTGATCGGCGGCGAGATGCGCATACTGCGGCATCATCGGCCGCAGAATCGGTACGAGCTGTGCGGCTCCGACGTTGGCGAGCTGAATCGTCTGCGTGACCATGTCGGCGCCTTGCCCTTCGAAACCGGAGCCCACCTCCTGGCGCGCGTTCGCGTCCGGGAGAATCTGCACGACGCCGCCGCTTTCGACGGCCATGTACCCATGGACTTGCAACATCTGCAGAAACAGCTGATAGAACTCGTCCGGCGACAACGGTGTGGAGTTGTAGAGCGTGACGTTGGCACGCACACGCGGATCGACGATCATCGGCCGGCCCGTGACCGCTTGAACGCCCTCGATGACGACGCGAATGTCGGTGTCGCGATAGACGGGGGTTATCTGTTGACTCTGCGCCGGCAGGCAAAACCCCGCGAGCCACGCAGCGGCGACGATGGCCTTGAAGGCGCGCTCTGCGCGACGCGCGAATGGGCTCATTGGAGATTCTCCGCGATATTTTGGACCTGCGTCATGTCGATGACGACGACCTGCGGGCTGCCGTTGCGCAGCACCGTGACTGTCGCCATCGAGGCCTCGCCCAAGGATTCGAATACTTGCAGCGATGATGCCGGGTCGGTCAGGGCCGTGCCATTAACTTCCGTTAAGACATCGCCGGGTTCGAGGCCCAATGCCGCGAACGCCTCGCGGTTGCGCGCCGGCGTCACGCGATAGCCGATCATTCTGTCGCCGTCGACATGCGGGACCGCGCGAATAACGTCCGTGATTCGCGATGCATTGGCGCTGATCACTTCACGTAACGAGCCGGTGGGATTCTGCGGCGGCGGCGGCGCGAGACGGGCCGTCGGCGCCGCCGCGCGGCCGAGGTCCTGAGGTTCCGGGAAACGCAACGTTTCCACGTGCCCGCCGCGGTCGATGAGCACGCGATCGGGATAGACGGAATGCAGCGTTGCGCCGTTCGCGCCCTCGATCGTCGCCCCCGCGTGGTACAGCTTTTGCTCGCCGCGGCCGCTCGAGATGAATGCGTAGCCGTCCGTCGCGTCCTCGTACCCTTGTACGCCATTGAGCACGAGCGAGAGCGTCGTATCGGGCGCATCGAGCGTCGCGACGACCGGCGTCGCGCTCACCTCGGGCGCGACACCGAACGGATGCCAGCTTGCGAGACTTCCATAGTTTGCAGTCGCCGGCGCCGCGGCTGCGGTCCGCGCCGCGACGACGGGCGGCGGCGGCGAGTCCGGCGGCGTGCTCGGCACGATGAGCCAAGTCAGCTCCGCGAGCCCGTAGGCGATCGCGAGCACGAGCACGGCGGTTATGGCGGGCGGCAGGTAGCGATTCGCGAGCTTGAGCCACTGTTCGGGGGGCTGATCCTTCCAAGCGGCAAGGCGTTTCGCGGCATCCAATGAGATCGCCATGGGCCTCTCGCGGCTAAGCCTGACCAGCCATCATAGGGCAGGCGAGCTGTACGTAACAAGCCACTGAATTTGTTCGGGCTTGCTCGCACGTTGCAACGTGCCTGAATTGCACTGCGTAGTGCGACATCGATCTGTTCATCGCAGTTCAAAGACCTATAAAATCAAACCTATGTCCGACGATCCGCGAAAACACCACCGCGAAGCCGATCACGGCGTGGTGCTCGAGGAGTCCCAGCCGAAGCTGAAGCGCCCCTCGCTTTACCGCGTTATTCTCCTCAACGATGATTACACGCCGATGGAGTTTGTCGTACAGGTATTACAGAAAGTGTTCGGACTCGATAGAAACACGGCGACGCGGATCATGCTCGAGGTGCACACCAAGGGCAAAGGCATCTGCGGCGTATATACGTATGAGATCGCGGAGACGAAAGTAGCGCAGGTCACTGGGCTCGCTCAGCAGAGCCAACACCCGCTTCTGTGCACGATGGAAGAGACATAATGCTGTCCGCCGAGCTCGAATACTGCTTGAACGAGGCATTTCAGCGCGCCCGCGAGGAGCGTCACGAGTTCATCACGGTCGAGCATTTATTGCTCGCGTTGCTCGATACGCCCCAAGTCATCGAGATTCTCGAGAATTGCGGCGCCGACATCGCGCGGCTCAGCAAGGATTTGCAAGAAGCGATCGCCGACTCCACGCCGCGGCTCAAAACGACGCAAGACGACGAAGAGGTCGACGTCCAATCGACGCTCGGTTTCCAGCGCGTTCTCCAGCGCGCCGTTTTCCACGTGCAACAGAGCGGCCGCAAGGAAGTCGGACCCGGCAACGTGCTCGTCTCGATCTTCGGCGAGAAACAATCGCAGGCCGTGTACTTGTTGGGACTGCAGGACATCACGCGCCTCGACGTCGTCCACTACCTCTCGCATCGTGTACCGAAGCTGCATCGCGAAAAGACGAACGCCGAGGAGGGCACGTCCGTCGAAGAGGGCGGCGGCGCGCCGGAACCTGGTGCGCTCGAGCGGTTCACGACGAACCTCAACGCACTTGCGGCCGAGGGCAGCATTGATCCCTTGATCGGCCGCGAGCTCGAGATCGAGCGCACCGTGCAGATCCTGTGTCGCCGACGCAAGAACAATCCGCTGTTCGTCGGCGAGGCCGGCGTCGGCAAAACCGCGCTCGCCGAGGGTTTGGCGCGGTTGATCGTCGAACGCAAGGTCCCCGAGATCTTGCGCGATTGCACGATCTACGCGCTCGATATGGGCGCGCTGATCGCGGGCACGAAGTATCGCGGCGACTTCGAGAAGCGCCTCAAGGGCGTGATCGCGGAGCTCAAGAAGCAGCCGGGCGCCATCCTTTTTATCGATGAGATTCATACCGTGATCGGGGCCGGTGCCGCATCGGGTGGCGTCATGGACGCATCGAACCTCATCAAGCCCGTGCTCCAGAACGGCGAGCTCCGCTGCATCGGGTCGACTACGTACACCGAGTTCCGCGGGATTTTCGAGAAGGATCACGCGCTCGCGCGCAGGTTCCAGAAAGTCGACATCGTCGAGCCGACGAAGGAGGAGACCGTAGCGATCCTGCGCGGGTTGAAGACGCGGTTCGAGGAGCATCACGGCGTGACCTATGCCGACGAGGCGCTCGTCGCTGCGGCGGAGCTTGCGAGCCGGCATATCAACGACCGGCACTTGCCCGACAAGGCCATCGACGTCATCGATGAGGCCGGTGCTCACTGCCGGTTGCAACCCGAGGCTTCGCGACCCAAAGTCGTCGACGTCGAGCTCATTCAAAATATCGTCGCCAAAATTGCGCGCATACCGCCGAAGAACGTTTCGGCGTCGGATCGCGATGCGCTACGTACGCTCGAGCGCGATCTCAAGCTCGTGATTTTCGGGCAGGACAAGGCGATCGAAGCGCTGGCCGCCGCGATCAAGATGTCGCGGT
Source organism: Gammaproteobacteria bacterium (assembly GCA_036555065.1). Taxonomy (GTDB): domain Bacteria; phylum Pseudomonadota; class Gammaproteobacteria; order Steroidobacterales; family Rariloculaceae; genus DATBLZ01. The sequence continues at coordinate 18,971 of DATBLZ010000103.1, read as the reverse complement.
CGGGTCTCGGTGATGAGAGCAAACCGATCGGCTCATTCCTCTTTTCCGGGCCGACCGGTGTGGGCAAGACCGAGGTTACGCGTCAGCTTGCGCTGACGATGGGAGTGGAGCTCATCCGCTTCGACATGTCGGAATACATGGAGCGGCATACGGTGTCGCGCCTCATCGGCGCACCGCCCGGGTATGTCGGCTTCGATCAAGGCGGGCTTTTGACGGAAGCGATCACGAAGAACCCGCATTGCGTGCTGTTGTTCGACGAGATCGAGAAGGCGCATCCGGAAGTGTTCAATCTTCTGTTGCAGGTCATGGATCATGGAACTCTGACCGACAACAACGGCCGCAAGGCCGACTTCCGCAACGTCACGATCGTCATGACGACGAACGCCGGCGCACAGGAAATGAGCCGCGCGTCGGTCGGTTTCACCGAGCAAGACCACTCCACCGACGGCATGGAGGTCATCAAGAAGATCTTCTCTCCCGAGTTCAGGAACCGGCTCGATGCGATCATTCAGTTCCAGCCGCTCGACGACAAGTCGATCGCGCGTGTCGTCGATAAGCTCGTGCTCGAGCTCGAGGCGCAGCTCGAGAAGAACGATGTCACCATCGAGCTCGAGCCGGCCGCGCGCGATTGGATCGCGGCCAAGGGCTACGACAAGAGCATGGGCGCGCGGCCCATGGCGCGGATCATTCAGGAGCACATCAAGCGGCCGCTCGCGGAGGAGCTGTTGTTCGGAAAGCTCAAAGACGGCGGGCACGTGCGGGTCGATCGCGACGGCGACAAAGACGGGCTCGTGCTACTCGCCGAGCCGAGCGTCCCCGAGCTCGAGCACCTCGACTCGTAGGCGATTGCCGCGGGCATTCCGTGGGAGCGGCTTTAGCCGCGATTCTTACCGCGCGCGGTAAATGATGCGGCCTTTCGTGAGGTCGTACGGCGTGAGCTCGACCGTGACCGCATCGCCTTTGAGGATGCGGATGTAGTTCTTGCGCATCTTGCCCGATATGTGCGCCGTGACGACATGGCCGTTTTGAAGCTCCACGCGAAAGGTCGTATTCGGTAACGTTTCCATTACCGTGCCTTCCATTTGAATCGCTTCTTCCTTCGCCATTTCTGTCTCGCCGCCTAAAGCCGGCGAATTGTTGCACACGCTTCACGACCCCGCAAACGACCAGCACTCGCAAGACGCATCGTCAGAGCTCGCCCATCGCCTCGCTCCACGAGCCCGGCGAGCCGGGCGCAACGCAGAACTCGGCGAGCAGATCGAGAAACCGCTCGCGGCGCAACAACGTTGCGCCCATGCTCGTCATATGACTCGAAGGCACCTGGCAATCGAGCAAAACACAGCCGTGGGCGCGCAGAAAACCCATCGCGCGCGCGAGCGCGATCTTCGACGCGTCGCTCTCGCGCGAGAACATGGATTCGCCGAAAAACACGCGGCCGATCGCCATGCCGTATATCCCGCCGACGAGCTCGTCGCCGCGCCACGTTTCGAATGAGTGGGCCCACCCGAGCGCGTGCATGCGCTTGTAAGCCGCAACCATGTCGGGTGTGATCCAGGTAGCGTCGGTGTAGCGGCGCGGCGCGGCACAGCCGTCGACGACGGCAGCGAATGCGCAATCGGCGGTTACGACGTGCGTTCGGCGCCGCAGCGTGCGGCGCAGGCTCCGCGAGATCCTGAGATCGTCGGGCCAAAGAACGGCGCGCGGGTCCGGGCACCACCAGAGAATCGGTTGGCCTTGCTCATACCACGGGAAGATGCCGTTTCGGTACGCTGCGAGCAGCCATTCGGGCTCGAGCGCGCCCCCGGCCGCCAGAAGTCCGTTGGGATTGCGCAGTGCCGACGCGGGATTCGGCAACGCTTGCGGTCCCTCGGACGCCTGCAGCCAACGCAAGCTCGTCATGAGCGATAAGGAACGTGCTCGTCGAGGTCGTCCATATACGTGTCGACGTGCGCGGTCTCTTGCGCGAGGAACTCGCCGACGGCGCTATGAAATTCGCGATTCGCGAGCCAGTGATATGACCACGTCGAAGTCGGCCGGAAGCCGCGGCTGATCTTGTGCTCGCCTTGCGTTCCCGGCTCGAAGCTTTGCAAGCCGTTCTCGATGCAATACTCGATGCCTTGGTAGTAACAGGCCTCGAAGTGCAGGCTGTGAAAGTCGGCGAGGCTGCCCCAATAGCGGCCATACAAAGTGTCGGCGCTGCGAAAGCAGATCGCCGTCGCGATCGGCCGGCCCTGGAAGCGTGCGAGGATGATGACGAGGCTCTGGGGCAGAGACCGCGCGATCGTCGCGAAGAATTCTCGGTTCAGATAGGGCGCGCGGCCGCGGCGTGCGAATGTTCGCGTATAGAACTGATAGATCGCTTCCCAGTCGGCATCGCTCGGCTCATTGCCCCGCAAGCGCTCGAACACGATTCCTGCCTCGGCCACGCGGCGCCGCTCGCGGCGCGCCTTCTTGCGTTTCTCGGAGCTGAAGCGGCCCAAGAAGTCGTCGAAGCTCGAATAACCGTCGTTATGCCAGTGAAACTGACAGCCCTTGCGCTCGAGGAACCCGCTATCGAGGAACTGGCCGGCCTCGGCGGCTCTGGGAAAGAGCACGTGCAGCGACGACGCGTCGCTTTTCGCCGCGAGCTCGAGTGCTGCAGCCACGAGCGCGCTGCCCACGGGCCCTGAGTCCGCCGCGTCGCGACTCAATAGCCGACGCCCCGTGGCCGGCGTGAACGGCACGGAGCACACGAGCTTTGGATAGTAGCGCAAGCCCGCGCGCTCGTAGGCTTCCGCCCAGCTCCAGTCGAACACGAACTCGCCGTGCGAGTCGTATTTCCAATAGAGCGGCATCGCGCCAATGGTCTCGCCGCGGTCGTTGCGCGCGAGCAGATGGCACGGGCGCCAGGCCGTGCCTACGCCCACGCAGCCCGAGGTTTCGAGCGCCGCGAGAAACTCGTGGCGCATGAACGGATCGCCATCCGCGAGAAGCCCGTTCCATTCCTCGGCCGCGACCTCGCGGATGCTCGATACTTGCTCGATCTCGTTGTGCCGGGCGCTCGTGGACATCGCGGTCACGATATTAAGGCACCGCGGCAAGCCCGCCTCGAGACTGCCGAAGTCGCGGCCCTTTGATCTCGGATACTTATCAGTATAATCATCACATTAAGTTAACTATTTGCGGTAAAACTTGACTCGAGCCCGATTGAGCGCAGCACCGCTGTCGTTCCTCGCGCCGCGCATAAGAGGCGTTCGCGAGTCGGCATTCTGGCTGCTGATCGGCGTGAGCGTCATCTTGCTGATGGCGCTTCTGAGCTACGATCTCCACGACCCATCGTTCAGCGTCGTCGGCGACAGCGAGTCGGTCACCAACCGCATGGGGCCGGCCGGCGCCTGGTTCGCGGACTTGGCATTCCTCATTTTCGGCATGTCGGCCTACCTGCTACCGGCCTTGGTGTTGCTCGCGGGCATCTATTTCTTTCGTGAACGGCGCATGGCCGCGACGCGCAACGCCAAGATTCTGCGCGGTATCGGCTTCGGCGTCATGATGATGACGAGCTCGGGCTTGGCGACGCTGCATTTCGAGCTCCAAGGCTTGCGCGAAACGGCCGGCGGGCTCCTCGGGCAGGGCGTCGGGCTCGGGCTCGAGGCCGTGCTCGGCCTGCTCGGCGCGACGCTCTTGCTGCTCGTGCTCTGGCTCGCTTCCGTATCGGTCGCAACAGGCGTCTCGTGGCTCGCGATCATGGATCACACGGGTCGTGCCGTGCTTGCGGGCGTCACCGAGATCAATATCGCCGTCAACCACGTCAAGACCTGGCTTGCGGGCCGCCGCGCGAAGCAGGAACGGTTCGAGCTCGTGACGAAGACCCGCAGCAAGCTCAAAGTCGGCCCGCGCATCGAGCCGACGCTCGAGAAAGTCGAAGTCAGCGCGCGCACCGAGCGCGAACGGCAGGTGCCGTTGTTCGAACCGCCGGCCGCGACCGAGGTCCCGCCGCTGTCGCTGCTCGACGATGCGCCGCCGAAGGAGGGCGGGTACTCCACCGAGGCGCTCGAGGCAATGTCACGCCTCGTCGAGCTCAAGCTCGCCGATTTCGGCATCGAGGTCGAAGTCGTGGCCGTGCACCCCGGGCCCGTCGTAACCCGTTTCGAGCTCAAACCCGCGGCGGGCGTCAAGGTCAGCCAAATCAGCACTCTGGCCAAAGATCTCGCGCGCTCGTTGTCGACCGTGAGCGTGCGCGTCGTCGAGGTAATCCCGGGGAAGCCCTTCGTCGGGCTCGAGATTCCGAACGAGGTTCGTGAGACAGTTGCTCTCGGCGAGATCATCAAGTCCGAAGCCTACGAGGAGTTGAAGTCGCCGCTGACGCTGGCCCTCGGCAAGGACATCGGCGGCAAGCCCGTCGTTGCCGATCTCGCGCGCATGCCGCACCTCTTGATCGCGGGCACGACGGGCTCGGGCAAGTCCGTCGCGCTCAATGCAATGGTTCTGAGCTTGCTCTACAAGTCGACGCCCGAGCACGTGCGGCTCATCATGATCGATCCGAAGATGCTCGAGCTTTCCGTGTACGAGGGCATCCCGCACTTGCTCGCGCCGGTCGTCACGGATATGAAGCAGTCCGCGAACGCGCTGCGCTGGTGCGTGGCGGAAATGGAGCGCCGGTACACGGTCATGGCGCCGCTCGGCGTCCGGCACATCTCGGGCTTCAACCGCAAAGTCAGCGAAGCTCTCGCCAAGGGCACGCCGCTCAAGGATCCGACGTTCACTCCGACGTTCGACGGCGAAGCGGCGCCCGATCTGCACCCGCTGCCTTTCATCGTCGTCATCATCGACGAGCTTGCCGACATGATGATGCTCGTCGGCAAGAAAGTGGAGGAGCTCATCGCGCGCCTCGCGCAGAAGGCACGCGCCTCGGGCATTCACATGATCATCGCGACGCAACGGCCGTCCGTCGACGTGATCACGGGTCTCATCAAGGCCAACATTCCGTGCCGAATCGCGTTTCAGGTTTCGGCCAAAGTCGATTCGCGCACGATCCTCGATCAAATCGGCGCGGAGCATCTACTCGGCCACGGCGACATGCTCTATCTGCCGGCCGGCACGTCGGTGCCGACGCGCGTGCACGGGGCGTTCGTCTCGGACAACGAAGTCCACACCGTCGTCAAGGCTTTGCGCGCGAGCGGCAGCCCGGCGTACATCGAGGACATCGTCGCCGGCGTCGCCGCGGAGGGCGGCAGTGTAGAATCGTTCGGCGGCGTCGAGCTCGAGGGCGAGCAAGATCCGCTCTACGATCAGGCCGTGAGAATCGTCACCGAGACGCGCAAGGCGTCGATCTCCGGGATTCAACGGCGGCTCAAGATCGGCTACAACCGGGCCGCGCGGATGGTCGAGACGATGGAAGAGGCCGGAATCGTTGGGAGCTTGCAGTCGAATGGATTCAGAGAAGTTCTCGCGCCGCCCCCGCCCGGAGACGATTAGCCGCTTCGCAATTTGCGGCGCGCTTGCTCTCAGCTCTGCCGCCCAAGCCCAAGGGGAAGGCGCTGCCTCGAATGCGGGTGTCGCCGCGCTCGACGCGTTTCTAGCCGACGTTGAAACCCTGAGCGCGGAATTTCGCCAGGACGTCTGGACGGCCGAGAACGAGCTCATCGAGACGTCGACCGGCACGATGTCGCTCAAGCGGCCGAACCAATTCTATTGGCATTTCGAGACCGCGCCCGAGATGATCGTCGTCGCCGACGGCAGCGTTTTGTGGACGTACGACGTCGAGCTCGCACAAGTGGCGCAGAGTCCGCTCGCCGACATCACGGCCGCGACGCCGGCAATGTTGCTGAGCGGCGATACGGCGTGGCGCGACCAGTTCGATATCACGCGGGCGTACCGGCTCGAGGGCCGCGACTGGATCGAGCTCGCCCCGAAATCTAAGGGCGGCGATTACCAGTCCGTTCTGATCGGCTTCAACGGCGATTTGCCGGAGCAGCTCGAGCTCGTCGATGGGCTCGAGCAGGTTACCCGGGTCGTGTTCTCGGACATCCGCGTGAACCCCACGCTCGACGCGGGCGTGTTCACGTTCGCCCCCCCGCCCGGCGCCGACGTCATCGGTAGCGCTGACTAGGCGCGATGTTGCCGCTGCGCTACCCGTGGTTTTGGCTCGCGGTCGGCTGGGTCCTCGCGGCCGGCGTCGGCGTCGGCTCGCTCGTGCCCGGCGAGGTCCTCATCGACGTTTCGGCATTCGACAAGCTGCTGCATGCCGGTTCGTACTTGATATTGATGATCTGGTTCGCCGGCGTTTACGAGGGGCGCCACCAGATCCCGATCGCGGTCGTGCTCATCGCCGCGGGCCTCGGCCTCGATCTCCTGCAAAACCTTACGGAGTCACGGACGTTTTCGCTGTTCGACGTCTTCGCGAACTGTGCGGGAGTTGTGGTCGGGCTCGTGTTTGCACGGATCGGTCTCGCCGGGTGGTGCCAACGTGTCGAGCGGCGCTGGTTCGCATGAGGGCGCATTGACGTTAGTATGCTTCCATGCTTGACGTAAAAAAGCTGCGCAACGATCTCGACGGCGTTGTGCGCAATCTCGCACGCCGCGGCTACGAGTTCGATCGCGGCGCGTTCGAGCAGCTCGAGGCGGAGCGCAAGAAGGTCCAGGTCGAAGTCGAGACCGCGCGACAGAAGCGCAACGAGGGCTCGAAAGCGATCGGGCGCGCGAAAGCCGCCGGTCAGGACGCCGCGACGCTCATGCGCGAGGTTGGGGAGCTCGCGGAGACGCTCGCCGCGGGCGAAGCGCGGCTCGCAAACGTCGCGCGAGAGCTCGACGACTTGCTGGCCGGCATCCCGAATCTAATGCACGAATCGGTCCCCGCGGGCGCGGGCGAATCGGCGAACGTCGAGGTGCGGCGTTGGGGAACCGTGCGCGCGCTCGAGAACGCGCGCGACCATGTCGACGTCGGCGAAGGGCTCGGCATGATCGATCTCGAGGGTGCGGCCAAGGTCGCGGGCAGCCGTTTCGTGGTTCTGCGCGGCGCGCTCGCGCGGCTCCAGCGTGCCTTGATTCAGTTCATGTTGGACCTACACACGAAAGAGCATGGGTACACCGAGGCCTATGTGCCTTATCTTGCGAACGAGCGCGCGCTGTTCGGGACGTCGAACCTCCCGAAATTCGAGCACGACCTGTTCGCGGTCGCGGGCGAGACACGGTTCTTCCTGATCCCGACCGCCGAAGTCCCGCTGACGAATCTCGTGCGCGAGTCGATCATCGAGGCCGACCGGCTGCCGATCAAGCTCGTCGCGCACACGCCGTGTTTCCGCTCCGAGGCGGGGTCCTACGGCAAAGACACTCGCGGGATGTTTCGCCAGCATCAGTTCGAGAAGGTCGAGCTCGTGCAAATCGTCAGGCCCGAAGATTCCTATTCGGCGCTCGAGGCGTTGACCGGTCACGCCGAAATCGTGTTGCAGAGACTCGAGCTGCCGTATCGCGTCATGACTCTCTGCGCCGGCGATATCGGGTTCGGCTCGGCAAAGACCTACGACATCGAGGTCTGGCTACCGGGGCAGCGTGCGTATCGCGAGATCTCCTCGTGCAGCAACTTCGAAGGGTTTCAAGCGCGCCGCATGCAGGCGCGCTGGCGGAATCCGGCGACAGGGAAGCCCGAGCCCGTGCACACGCTCAACGGCTCGGGTGTCGCGGCAGGCCGCGCGCTCATCGCGATCCTCGAGAACTACCAGCAACCCGACGGCTCCGTCCGCGTGCCGGCCGCGCTCCATCCCTACATGGGCGGCCTCGCTGCGCTCGAGCCCGCGAAGTAGTCGGGGTTCTCGAGTCACTCGTATAAAGGCCTCTCCAGGGACGCCGTGAATACGTCCCTGTAGGCTCCGGCGCGCGCGTCCTGCGCGCGACGGCCCTGGAGAGCCCTTCATACAAGTGACTCGAGAACGCAACTACTCGTAGCGCAGCGAGGCGATGGGATCGAGGTTGGCGGCCTTGGCGGCGGGCAGGATGCCGAATATGAGGCCGACGGCGCCCGAGAAGCCGAGCGCGAGCACAACCGCCCACCACGGCGTGTGCGCGGCCGGGAAGCCGGGGATGAACGAGGCGATGAGCGCGCCGATCCCATAGCCGATGACGAGGCCGACGAGACCGCCGGCGACGCAGAGCGCAAACGCTTCGAGCAGGAACTGCAGCAAGATATGGTGACGCTTCGCGCCGATCGCCTTGCAGATGCCGATCTCGCGCGTTCGCTCCGTGACCGAAACGAGCATGATGTTCATGATGCCGATACCGCCGACGAGCAGAGAGATGCCGACGATGCCGGCGGCAACGACCGTGACGTTGTTGAGGATGGAGTTGATCGTGTCCTGGAGCTGCTCGGCGGTCTGGATGCGGAAATCGTCTTCTTCGTCGTCGTCGAGATCGTGAGCGTTGCGCAGAAGACGCGTGATCGTCTGCTCGATGTTCTCGAGATTCGTGAGGTCCGCGATCGTAGCTTGGACCCATATGTCGGGCTGACGCTGGTTCCCCTGGAGGCTCACCATCGTCGAATAGGGAAGCACGACCTGGTTGTCTTGGCTGTTGCCGAGGATCTCGCCCTTTTCCTCGAGCAGCCCGATGATCTTGAGCCATTCGCCGTTGATCTCGATGAATTCGCCGACCGGGTCCTCGGGCAACGATAAGTCCTCGCGCACCTTTGCGCCGACGACCGCGACCCGGCGCCGCGTATCGTTGTCGCTCTCGGACAGAAACCGGCCGCGCGCGGCAAAATGTTGGGCGACATCTTGGTACTCATACGTCGTGCCGAAAATCTGGGCGCTCGACGTCTGCCCTTCGTAGCGAACCCGGTTGCCGACTTCGGAATACATGACCGGCGTGATCGACGTGAGGCCCGCGACGCGATAGCGGATCAGATCGAAGTCGTCCTGCGTGAGGCGCGAGCGGCGTCCCCGCCTCCAGTTCTCTTCCGACGTGTACGACTGCACAGTCAAGCTGTTACTGCCGAGGCCTTGAAACTGCTGCCCGATGAAGAAGCTCAGGCCTTGAATGATCGAAACCATCGCGATTACGGCCGCAACGCCGATCACGATGCCGAGCGTCGTGAGGAAGCTGCGAAACGCGTGCGCGCGGATCGACGCGAATGCGGCGCGAACGCCTTCGCTGGCTGCGAACCACAAGAACCGGCCGCCCGCGAGCCGGCTCGTGCGGCGACTAGTGCGCGGTGCGGCGGGGCTCGTTGCCATAGTCTTCGACGACCTTGCCATCCTTCAGCCGGATCACTCGGTTGGCGTGCTGCGCCACGTCCGGCTCGTGGGTGACGATGATGATCGTCTGCCCATCGGCATGGAGCTCGTCGAACAGCGCGAGGATCTCGACGGCCGTCTGCGAATCGAGATTGCCGGTCGGCTCGTCGGCAAGCAGGATCGACGGGTGCGTCACGAGCGCACGGGCGATCGCGACGCGCTGCCGTTGGCCGCCGGACAATTGATTCGGCAGATGGTGCGCGCGGTCGGCCAGCCCGACGCGCTCGAGCACGCGCTCGGCCTCGCTGCGCCGCTCGGCAAGCCCCAGGCCGCGGTAGATCAACGGCTGCATGACGTTCTTGAGCGCACTCGCCCGCGGCAAGAGATTGAAGCTCTGGAAGATGAAACCGATCTCGTCGTTACGGATTTCAGCGAGCTGGTTCTCGTTGAGACCGCTGACATTGCGGTCGTTGAGAACATAGCGACCCGACGTCGGCGTATCGAGGCAGCCGATGATGTTCATGAGCGTCGATTTCCCGGAGCCCGATGAGCCGATGCAGGCGACGTATTCGTTGTGCTGGATCGTAAGGTCGAGGTCGTCGACGGCCTTGATGAGGTGCTGCCCCATCACATAGTGCTTGCTGATCGACTCGAGCTCGATGACGGGCATGGCGTCAGTCGCTGGCTTCCGTCGCAGCGGGCTGCGCCGGCGCGGATTTTTCGTCGTCTTTCTTGTCCTCGTCTTCGACGGCCTCGATACGGTCGCCGTCCTCGAGCGCGCGCAACACGCGGTCCGGGCCCGTGACGACCTCGTCGCCAGCCTTGAGCCCGGAGGTAATCTCCTGATAAGTATCGTCCGACAAGCCGACTTCGACCGTGACGCGCTCGGCGACGCCGTTGCGGTTGACGAACGCGTAGCGCGTAGTCTCGTCGAGCTCGAGGTCTTCCTCGACGATCACCGCCTGGATCGGCGCCGCGAGCACGGCGTTCTTCGTCGCCGTGAAAATCTCCGCGCGGCACGACATGCCGGGCCGGAGCGAAACATTGTGGTCGAGCAGACGGATCTTGACCGCGAAGCTCAATCCCTGTTGGCCTTCGGCGACTTTGGCCGAAATGGCGATCGAATCGACGACGCCTTCGACGGGGTCGTCGGGGTACGCGATTGCGAAGACCTCTGCACGTTGCCCGACCTCGACGCTCGCAATGTCGGCTTCATCCACGTTTACTTCAGTGTGAATGCTCAGCGGGTTCGCGATCGTCATGAGGCTCGACCCGGGGATATTGGTCGAGCTCGAGATCGCCGTCTCGCCGACCTTGATGTCGAGCGAGGTCACCGTGCCGTCGATCGGCGAATAAGCGCTCGTTTTCGCCAGACGGTCCTGCGCCTGCTCGAGCTGGGCGCGAGCCTGCGACAACGATTCGCGGCTCGATCGGAGGTCCACTTCGGCGACCTCGAGCGCATTCGTCGCATTGACGAAAGTGTCCTCGTCGATGAGATTGCGCTCGTGCACCTGCCGTGTGCGCTCCCATTGCGTGCGCAGGTTGTCGACTTGCAGCTGCTGGCGCTGAATCGCGATTTCCTGCATCCGCACGAGCGCTTCCTGCTGCTCGACCGCGGCACGGTGGCGTTGGTCGTCGATTTGCAGCACGAGCTGACCTTTCGTCACATGCTGGCCTTCTTCGACGTAAATCGCCGTAACCTTCCCAATTTCCTCGGTCGTCAGCTTGACCTCCTCCTCGTGCACGAGCCGACCGGAGGCGAGCACGGAGGACTCGATACTGCGCGGCTCGAGCTTTTCGACCTGGACCTCCAAAGCGGAGCCGCGGCCGAAACGCGCCTGCAGCAACGGGACGGCAACGATGACCGCAATGACGCCGAGAATTAAGAGGAGTCGCTTGTTCACTGTAGGCTCAGCTCAGCAACACACCGATAACGATTATCAAGGCCAATGGCCCGAGCACGACCGCGAGCGCTAGCGTCGTCGAGCGTTTCGTCCATGCCTGGTAGCCGAGCACGCAGAGCACGATCGACCAAAGCGCCGTGATGTCGACGCTGAGCAGCCCGCGCTGTAGGCCCGTGAGCCCCTCACGATCGATAGCCAATAGGTTGCCGAAGGCCAACGGATTGACCTGGTCCTGGGCCATGAAGCGCGCATCGCTGACGAGGATGTTGATGAGACTTGCGATTAGGCCGAACACGATTGGCAGGAAGCACCACGCGGAGAACGCGAACCATTGCTTGAGCCTGACCCCGTCGTGGGTCAGGAAGGACACGCCCGTGAGGTAGAGCGCTGAGATGAACAGTCCGATCACGATCGCGATTGGCGCAGTTACGGCGCTGATCGCGCCCAACGTGGTGGGCGAAAGCGATGTGGTCGCCCGTACGAGCTGCTCACGCTGCAGGTCGGTCATGTCGGGGTTGCTCCGCTGGAGCTGTTGGTCGGTGAGCCACGCGATGTCGACCGAGCTCGTGTATGCGAACGACACCGCCGCATAGCTCACGATCAGGGCGATCAAAGGCAGCCATACGCTCGGGCGCTCCTTGATCGCGGCAAAGGCCTGATTCGGGGCCGTGATGAGGTCGATAGCCACTGCAAGCGACGATTTGTCGGCCATCAGCTCTGCTCCTGAGATAGGGAGACCAAGGCCGCGTATTCTATAAGGACGCGCCCTAATTTCCATGCACGGAAACTCAAAAGAATGTTCAAGCGCAGCCTCGGCTTCGTATAATCCAACGGGAGCGCGACGGGCGACGATTCAACTTAAGAGCGCATCAAGCCTCGCCGTCACGGAGTTCTAGACGAGAATCGAGAAGGGGAGAATCTATGCTAGTGGTTGAGCGCGGCCGCGCGCGGGGATTCGTGATTCGAGCGGCACTTTTGGCTCTGTTCGGCGTCGGCGCGGCCGCCGCCGCCTCTGCGGCCCCTCGGCCCGCCGCGATGGCCGACGGCTACATCACCGGGAGAGTGCAGAGCAGCGCGGGGCCCGAGGCCGGGGTCTGGGTCATCGCCGAGACCGACGAGCTCAGAACCGGCTTCATCAAGATTGTCGTGACCGACGACGACGGGCGCTTCGTGCTGCCCGAGCTCCCCGAGGCGACCTATAACGTCTGGGTTCGCGGTTATGGGCTCGTTGATTCCGTAGCCGTAGAGGGCCGTCCCGGCGACCGCGACGTCGAGCTCATGGCGGTCGTCGCGCCGAGCGAGGCCGAGGCCGCGAGAGTGTATCCCGCGGACTATTGGTATTCGCTTTATGCGCCGCCGGCGGAAAGCGAATTTCCCGGTACGGGCCCGAGCGGGAACGGCGTGGCGGAGACGATGCTGTCGCAGAAGATGTGGCTCAACAATCAAAAGAGCCAGTGCAATTTCTGCCATCAAGTCGGCAACGCGGTCACGCGCTCGCTCGATCACATGAAGCACTTGAACTTGGGTTCGTCGGCGGCGACCTGGGAATACCGCACGCAGCTCGGCGTCCGCGGGAGCTCGATGGCCGGCGCTTATAACATCTTCGGCCGTGAAGCGGCCTCGCGGACGTTTGCCGATTGGACCGACCGTATCGCGGCCGGCGCGTTGCCGCCGCGCCCGGCGCGGCCCGAAGGAGTCGAGCGCAACGTCGTAGTGACGCTTTGGGATTGGGGCGTCGATTCGTCGTTCATGCACGACGAGATCACGACCGACAAGAACGATCCGACGGTCAACGGCTACGGTTACGTGTACGCGGTCTCGGCGGGACACGGCAAGCTCACGGTCGTCGACCCCATAGGCAACGATGCGTGGGAGCTCACGATTCCGACGCGCGAGGATCCGCGCGTCGTTGCTTCGCGGTTCCCGCCGCCCGCGATGCCGTCGAATTTCTGGGGCATGCAGCACCTGTGGGGGCTCGAGAATCCTGCGGATCCGCACAACCCGATGATGGACCGCAAGGGCCGCGTCTGGATGACGTCGAAGATCAGGAACGAAGAGCCCGCGTGGTGCCGCGAAGGGTCGGATAACAAGTTCGCACGGTACTATCCGCTCAACTTCAGCAACCGCCAGACGTCGATTTACGACCCCGCGACCGGCGAGTTCGTGCTCATCGACACGTGTTTCGCGACTCATCACTTGCAGTTCGACAACGACCCCGATCAGACCGTGTACTTCAACGAGCTGCTCGGTCCGATCGTCGGTTGGGTCAACTCGCGGCAATTCGACGAGACGCGCGATGAGCAGGCTTCGCAGGGCTGGTGCCCGCAGATCGTCGATACGAACGGCGACGGGCGCATCACGCGGCCGTGGAATGCAGCGGGCGGCCCCGTCGATCCGCGCCGCGATACCGAGGTCCGGCACAATCTGTATGCGGTGATCCCGAGCCCCGTCGATAGCTCCGTCTGGGGCGCGTCGGAGGACTTCCCCGGCTACATCGTGCGCGTCGATCCCGGCAACAACCCGCCGGAAACGTGCATCACCGAAGTCTACGTGGTGCCTGATCCGGGCTTCGATCCGCGCGGCATCGATATCGACAGCACGGGACTCGTCTGGACCGCGCTTGCGGGCAGTAGTCATCTTGCGAGCTTCGACCGCAGCAAGTGCGATGTGTTGAACGGGCCCGACACGCTCGCAGGCACGCATTGCGAGCAGGGCTGGACGCTCTATCGCACGCAAGGGCCGACGTTCCGCGGCACCGACGTTCCCGCCGATTTCCACTATTTCAATTGGGTCGATCAGCACAACGTCTCGGGGTTCGGTAAAGACACCCCTTTCGCGACGGGCTCGAACTCCGACGCGTTGCTCGCGCTCGATCCCGAGAGCGGCGAGTGGACGATGCTGCGCGTGCCGTATCCGCTCGGTTTCTATCACCGCGGCATGGACGGGCGCATCGACGATCCGGAAGCGGGATGGAAGGGGCGGGCGCTTTGGGCGAACTACGGAACACACTTGATCTGGCATACCGAGGGCGGTAAAGGCACGCTCGGCAAGGCCGTCAAGTTCCAAATCCGGCCCGATCCGCTCGCGCACTAGGCGAATCGTGGGAGCGGCTTCAGCCGCGAGTCTTATGCGCATCGGACCCTACCTGATCGACCCGCCGCTCGTGCTGGCGCCGATGGCCGGCGTCACCGACAAGCCGTTTCGGCTCCTGTGCCGGCGGCTCGGCGCGGGCTATGCGGTCTCGGAGATGACAACCTCGGACCCGCGTCTCTGGGCGACGCGGAAGTCCCGCCATCGGCTCGACCATGCCGCCGAGCCCGAGCCCGTCGGCGTGCAGATCGCGGGGGCCGAGGCCGCGGCGCTCGCCCACGCCGCGCGCTACAACGTCGAGCACGGCGCCGAGATCATCGATATCAACATGGGTTGCCCGGCGAAAAAGGTCTGCAACGCGTGGGCCGGTTCGGCGCTGCTCCGCGACGAAATGCTCGTCGCGCGGATTCTCACCGCGGTCGTCGCCGCGATTGCGGTGCCCGTTACGCTGAAGATGCGCACGGGCTGGAGTCGCGACGACAAGAACGGCGTGCGCATCGCGCGCATCGCCGAGGACGCCGGGATTCGCGCGCTCGCCGTGCACGGGCGCACGCGCGACATGCAATACGCGGGCGAGGCCGAGTACGACACGATTGCAGCGATAAAGCAGGCTGTCAGGATTCCGGTGCTTGCGAACGGCGACGTCGCCTCCGCAGAAAAAGCCGCCGACGTGCTGCAGCAAACCGGCGCCGACGGACTCATGATCGGCCGCGCCGCACAAGGCCGGCCGTGGATTTTTCGCGAGATCGCGCACTACCTTTCGACGGGCGCGCACTTAGCGCCGCCGTCATCGGGCGAGGTCGCGGGCTTGCTCCTCGAGCACGTCGAGCGCTTGCACGAGTTCTACGGCGAGCCGTCCGGCGTGCGCATCGCACGCAAGCACATTGGGTGGTATGCAAAGGGTCATCCTGAAAATGCCAGGTTTCGCGAAATCGTCAATGGCGCCGAGACGGCGCATGAGCAGCTTCGCCGGGTTCGCGAGTGCTTTGCGCTCGCCGCGTGAAGGGGGACCGATGAAATGGCGTGGGAGCGGCTGTAGCCGCGACGCGAAAAAGATCGCGGCTGCAGCCGCTCCCACGCTCGTGGCTTCCGCCATTGCCGCGGTAATGGCCGGCGTCCCGGCCGCAGCCGACGATAGCGGCAGTCTCGCTGCTGCGCTGACACAAGCGCGCGCGGCCGACGGCACGTACATTTCCTGGCGCGAGCATCTCATCGACGGGGAAACCGTGGATGGGACGATGCTGCGCGGCGGCGATGGCCTCGCCATCGCCGATCTCGACGGCGACGGCTACGAGGACATCGTTTCGGTTCACGAGTCCGACGATCGATACGACGGTGTGCCCGAGGGCCACGTTCGCGTCGCGTACGGCTCGGCCGATCCTGACCAGTGGGTTCTCGCGACGCTCGCCGAAGGACCCGAGGCGGGCGCCGCCGAGGACGTCGCCATCGCCGATCTCAATGGCGACGGTTGGCTCGACGTGGTCGCCGCGTGTGAGCTCGCGCATCTTATATATCTCGAAAATCCCGGCGCCGCCGCGCGCACGACGCGCTGGGCGCGCCTCATTCCGAGCGTCACCCAGAATCGCGGCTCGTTCATCCGTGTGTTCCTTGCGGACTTGAACGCGGACGGAGCTCCCGAGATCGTGACCCCGAACAAGGGCGCGCAGGATCCGACGCAAGCGCGGCTCGAGCCGAAAACGATATCCTTCTTCGCGCTCGAAGGACCGCCGCTCGCCGACGATTCGTGGGTCGAGCACGTGCTCACGCGCGTGCCGTGGCCGATCGATTCTTACACCGTCGACCTCGACGCCGACGGCGACATTGATATCGTCGCCGGCAGCGTCGCGCAAGGGCGCATGATGTGGTTCGAGAATCGCAGCGCCGACGGTGAGTTCGACTTCGTCGAGCACACGATCGAGGTCGGCGTGGCCGATGCCGCGGACGCCGCGGACGGAGGTGGTGCGCCGACCGTCAACGGATTTCATGTGCAGTTCGTGGACTTGAGCGGCGACGGTCGCCTCGACATCGTGACGTTCGACACGCGCCAGCTTTTGGGCTTGGGTCCCGTTTGGCTCGAGCAGCCCGAGGCGTCCGGGGCGCCGTGGGCGCTCCATCGCATCGGCCGATACGCGCCGGATTCGCTCGTCGGCTTGAGCATCGCCGACATCAACGGCGACGGCCGCCCGGATCTCATGACCGGCGGCTATAGCCTGGGATCGAGGACGGAGGATGGCGTCGCCAAAATCGGCGATGCGCTCGGACGGCTCGCGTGGTACGAGAACCGCGGCGAGCGGGGAACCGAGTGGCTGCGGCACGACTTTTCGCGCCGCGAGCGCGGCATGTTCGATTTGTTCGTCGCCCGCGACATGGACCGCGACGGGGACGTCGATTTCGCGACGACACGCGGGAACAGCGGACCTTATGACGGAGTGTTGTGGCTCGAGCAGATCAGAAGCGCGGAGCCGCGCGCGGCGTTCGAAGCCGCGCGGCCCGCGGAGAGTCCAGAGCTGCCTCTTCCCTGAGGCGATATCAAAACGGAGCCCCCGCTGCGACCTTTTAGCTATCCTGGGAGGGAGAAGAGCTGAATGGTTTCAACCGCAGCGGGAGCTCCTCAACGCCACCATACCGAATATGAGCTTAGATGCGCCAACGGGCGAAAAGGATTCGTCCATTGGATGAAATTTTCGTAACGTCGCTCGGGTGCTCCTGCGCGGCAGCGACGATCTCGCGGATCTGCGCCTCGATCGTCGCCGAAACCTCGGCGAGAGCCTGCTGAATCGACGTGCTCGAAGGCGCCGGGGCCGTCACGATGACCTCATCGGCGATGCAGCCGGCGTTGTGGGGAGCCGCAAAAGCGTCCGCGGCGTGGGCTTGGCCGATCGCGGCACTTGCTAGCCCACCGAGCATCAATGTCCTAATCGCGTTCATGACCGTTCTCCTAATCTCGACATGTTCCTAATACGTCGATAACGCAAGAATAGTTACAGGGCTTACACAAGTCTCTGCAGAAGGCTCAAGAACTGTTAGGCCGGTCCAAATAATCGCAAAGGCGCTTATACTGGCCGTGGCTCATGAAAGCGTTCGCGACACTCGTGGGACTTGTAACTATGCACAGCGCATTCGCCGCAACGAACGATGCGCGCATGGCCGCGCTTGCCGCGGCGCCGCGCGCCGTCACTTTGGCAAACGGAATGACCGTAATCGTCTGGCCCGACCGCGACGTGCCGAGCGTGGCGCTCTACAACTTCGTGCGCGCCGGCAGTCGTAACGAGGTGCCGGGAACGACAGGCCTTGCGCACTTCTTCGAGCACATGATGTTCAACGGCACGAGCCGGCGCGCGCCCGGCGAGTTCGATCGGATCATGGAGGCGGCAGGCGGGTCGAACAACGCTTCCACGAGCGAGGATCTCACGATCTACCAGGATTGGTTTCCGACAACGGCGCTCGAGGCGGTTTTCGAGCTCGAGGCGGACCGCCTGCGCAACCTCGCGTTCGTGCCCGAGGTCGTCGAGAGTGAGCGCAACGTCGTGTACTCGGAGCGGCGGCTGCGCACGGAGGATGACACCGAAGGTCGGCTCATGGAGCAAGTGCAGGCGAGCGCATTTCTCGCGCATCCTTACGGTAATCCCACAATCGGCTGGCCGTCGGACATTCTCTCGTGGAGCATCGAGGATCTGCAGAAGTTCTTCGGCACTTACTACGCGCCGAACAACTGCACGCTCGTGCTCGCCGGCGATGTCGATCCCGAACAGGTTTTCAGCCTGGCGCGAAAGTATCTGGAGCCGATTCCGGCCCAGGCGCCGCCGCCGCCGATCCGGACCCAAGAGCCCGAGCAGCAAGGCGAGCGGCGCGTTCACGTTTACGCCGAGGCGCAAACGCCGTTGCTGCAGTTCGCGTATCACTCGTTGGCTGCGGCCGACCCCGACATGCCGGCTTTCGAGCTCCTGATGCGAATACTGACCGATGGCGATTCCTCGCGGCTCCACCGTGCGCTCGTCGAGCAGCAAAAAGTCGCGATCGCGGTCGACGGGTATTGGCAGGAGGGCTTCGACCCCGGGCTCGCATGGTTCTTCTTGACGCTGCCGGCCGATGGTGACGACTTTCGCGCCGAGACCGCGTTCACGCGCGAGATCGAAGCCGTCGCGCGCGACGGCATCACGGCTGCAGAGCTCAACAAAGCCAAGAGTCTCGTCGTCGCGGATTTCTGGCGGAGCCTCGCGACGATCAATGGCCGCGCTCGCGCGCTCGGCACGTATGCGGTCCTGCATGGGGATTATCTGCAGCTCTTCGAGGCGCCGCAGCGTTACGAGGAGGTTACGGCCGAGAAGGTCAAGGAGCTCGCCGCGCGCGTCCTCGCGGCGCGGAACCGCACTATCGGCATTCTCCTACCGGCCGCTGAAGGCGCGTAATGCGTGCGGCCGTTCGCTCGCTCGGGTGCCTGCTTCTGGGAGCTCTGATGTCCGCCGCTACGGTCGTTGTCGCCGCCGAGACGCCGCCGTTGCGAGTCGCCGTGCCGCCGTTCGAGCGCGTCGTGCTCGACAACGGCTTGACGCTGCTGCTCATGGAGCGGCGCGAGATTCCTTTGGTCGGCTTTCAGGCTCTGCTCCGCGGCGGCGCGCTCGCGGACCCGCAAGGCAAGGAGGGCGCCGCGAGCCTGCTCGCGGGCCTGCTCGAGAAAGGCGCTGGCGATCGCGACGCGTTTGCGTTCGCCGACGCAATTGCGGCCGTCGGCGGGAATTGGTCGACGCAAGCCGGGCTCGAGGCGATTTCGATC
>DATBLZ010000091.1:0-9482 GCA_036555065.1 Gammaproteobacteria bacterium | reverse complement strand
CCGCGTGGATGAGGGTGATCTGAGAATCCTGACACCGTTGGCGGACCTGACCCTGTATCAGTGGGGCAGCGGTACGGCGAAGGATTACTTCTGCCCAACCTGTGGGATCCTCCCGTTTCGTCGGCCCAGTCACCCGACAGCGAAGGAACTGCTCGAGGGCGTAGAGCCTTTTGATGGATGGGGTGTGAATGCAAGGTGTCTCGACGGGATCGACCTGTCGGACGTGCCTAAGAAGCAGATCCGTGGCAGCCGGATCTAGGCAGTAGGCGCGAACAGATGCGACAACATATCTCCCCTATAGCCTTCATCGTTAGAGACTACGATGAGGCGATCGAGTTCTTCATTGAGAAGCTCAGCTTCGATCTCGTCGAAGATACGCCGATCGAGAAGAAGCGTTGGGTTTTGGTCCGGCCATCGGGTTCCGTTAACCAAGCGTGCCTTCTCCTGTCGAAGGCGGCCACGCCCGAACAGGCTGAGGCTGTCGGCAATCAAACGGGTGGACGGGTGTTTCTGTTCTTAAATACTGACGATTTCTGGCGAGACTATGAGGCCATGAAGGCGAAGGGAATCGTCTTTACGAGGCCGCCCAAAGAGGAAACGTACGGCACGGTAGCCGTCTTCGAGGATCTCTACGGAAATCGATGGGACCTAATTCAACCAAAGAGCTAATGACCTGATTTGGCCGATAGCTGTCGAATGAGCGACGACAATTAGCACCCGCGTTAACGGCGCGAAAATGGTCGTTAGCGGTCACTCGGATTGGCCGCACTCAGGACGCTTGGCACTCGATGCGTTGACCCGTGATGCCGACGCTGTCTGGGCCGAGAAGAAAAAGGTACGCAGCGGTCAGCGATTCGGGTAACGGGACGGTCTTCGGGTCTTCGGCCGGATAAGCGTGCGCGCGCATGCGCGTGCGCGTGCGGCCCGGATTGATGCAGTTGACGCGGATAGGCGTGTTCTCGAGCTCGTCGGCGAGCACTTGGCTCATGCCTTCGATAGCGAATTTCGAAACCGCGTAGGCACCCCAGTAGGCGCGGCCGCGATGCCCGACGCCGCTCGTCGTGAAAACGATCGACGCATCCTTGGAATTCCGCAGCAAAGGCAGAAAGCAGCGCGTGAGAATGAAAGCGCTGGTGACGTTGACGTGCATCACGCGTTGCCAGAGACCGATATCGTAGTGCTCGATTGGACTTCTATCCCCGAGCATCCCCGCATTGTGGAGCAGGCCGTCGAGGCGCGCGTAACGCTCGGTGATCTGCGCGGTCAGGTGCTGATACTCGTCGCCTTGCGCGCGCTCGAGATCGAGCGCGGCGACGGCGGGCTCGGGGCCGAGCTTACGGAGCTCCTCATAGAGCGCATCGAGCGCGCGCGCATTGCGGCCGTGGAGGATTACGGTCGCGCCGTGCTTGACGAGATCCGTCGCAACGGCGCGGCCGATGCCGCGCGTCGCGCCCGTGACGAGAATCACGCGATTCGCCAAGAGATTCGGCGGCGCCTTGTACGTGCGCGGGTCGAGCGGGGCCGACATCGGCTCCTCAGTGTGGGCCCGACGGCTCGGCGGGCGTCCCAAGCGAGTCGTCGGCCGCATCGTCGGCGTCGCTGCCGAGCATCGTTCCTTCGCGAGGAAGCTCCTCGACGGCCTTGAGCTCCGCGAGCGCCCGGCGCGGTTGCACCCCGAGCTCGGTGAAGCGCCGTGCGCTCGGCAGGACACGCCTTTCGAGTGAGCCCACGCTCGCGTTGTAGGCCTTCACTCCGTCGGCGAGCGCCTTGCCGAGCGCGTCGAGGTGCTCGGTAAAAATTCCGAGGCGTGCGTGGAGCTCGACCGCGAGCTCGCGAATCTCCGCGGCGCTCTCGGCGAGCTTGACCTGCTGCCAGCCGTACGCGATCGCTTTGAGCAGCGCGACGAAGCTCGTCGGTGTGGCGAGGATCACGTTCTGCCGCAGCGCCTCGTCGAGGAGCTCGGGTCGTTCCGCGAGCGCGGCCGACAGAAACTGATCGCCGGGGATGAACAGGATCACGAAATCGGGCGCTGCCTCGAACTGAGTCCAATAAGCCTTGCCCGCAAGCTCGCGGACTCTGCCCGCCAAGATCGACGCGTGGCGCGCGAGGGCAGCGCGCCGCGCGGCATCGCTCGGGGCCTCGACCGCTTCGAGATAGGCATCGAGCGGCGTCTTGACGTCGACGACGAGCTGCCGCCCCTCGGGCAACTGGATGACCATGTCGGGCCGAATTGCTCCGTCAGGTGTCGGCGTGTGGCTCTGCGTGACAAAGTCGCAATGCTCGAGCATGCCCGCGAGCTCGACGAGCCGGCGCAACGTGAGCTCGCCCCATTGACCGCGAACTTCCGGCCGGCGGAGCGCGGTGACCAGATTCCGCGTCTCGGCGCTGAGCTGCTGTTGCCCGGCCGCTATGTCTTGGAGATGTTTCGTGATGCTGCCGTGCGTCTCGCTGCGCACTTTCTCGAGCGCTTGCAGCTGACGTTCCGTGCGCTCGATCGCCTCGCGAACCGGGCGCAAGAGTCCCTCGATGGCCTGCTCGCGCGCGGCGAGGTCGCCTTTGGCACGCTCGTGATGCGCACCCAAGTTCTCGCGCGCGAGCTTGAGGAACGTCTCCGTATGGCTCTGGAACTGCTCGTTGGCGAGTTGCCCGAACACATGGCTCAGGCGCTCGCTCGCAAGATCCAACGCCGCGGCGCGCTCGTGCTCGAGCGCCGCTTGATTCTTGATCTCGCGATCGCGCGCATCGAGCTCGGCTTTGAGCCGCACACGCACGATCAGCGCGATGACGAGACCCGCGACAAGGCCCGCGAGCGCGGCGAGCAGTATCAACGTGAAAGGGCTTTCGTCGAGCATCATCGTGCAGTCCGCGAATCGAGTCGGCTCAGTATGCCTCCGAGCTCGTGCGGATGCCGAATCATCACATCGGCAGCCCAGCGCGTCGGGTCGTCGCTCGGCCGGATGTAACCCCACAATGCCGCCCAAGTCTGCATGCCGGCCGCGCGCCCGGCCTCGATGTCGCGCGCGGCATCGCCGAGGTAAACGCAAGCCCCCGGCTTGAGCCCGAGCTTCTCGGCCGCGAGCAGGAGCGGTGCGGGATGCGGCTTGCGTTGGGGGAGACTGTCGCCGCTGACGACGCACTCGGCGAGCCTCCCGAGGCCGAGCCGCTCGAGCAGCGGCAGCGTGAGCGCCTCGGGCTTGTTCGTCACCACACCCCAGCGCAACGGCGGGCCCGCGCTCATGACGCGCTCGACATCGATGAATAAGCGTGAACTCTCGCAAACGCTCGCCGCATAGAGCTCGAGGAAACGGCCCCGCAGCCGTTCACGTCGCTCGGCGTCGAGGTCGGCGCCGAATCCGAGCCGGATGAGCCCGAGAGCGCCGTTCGACGCTTCGTTGCGCGCGATCGCGTAAGGCATGGGCGGCTCGCCGTGCTCGGTCAACAGCCGGTTCAAGACGGCCACGAGATCCGGGGCCGTATCGACGAGTGTGCCGTCGAGATCGAACAAGACAGCTGCGAGCGTCAAGCGTCTCCACGCTTCCGCGCATAGGCGAAGTAGTTGACGTCGACGTTGCCGCCGAGCGAATAGCGGTCGAGCAGAGGGTTGTAATGGAGCCCGGTAAGCTCCTTGAGAGCGAGCCCCGCCGAACGGCACGCCGCGCCGAGCTCCGCGGGCCGCACGAGCTTGAGATACTCGTGCGTGCCCTTCGGCACGAGGCCGAGCACGTACTCGGCGGCGACGATCGCCAATAGAAAGCTCTTGGGGTTGCGGTTGATCGTCGAGAAAAAGACCGCGCCTCCGGGTTTGGCGAGCGTCGCACACGCCGCAACCATGCGCGCCGGATCGGGGACATGCTCGAGAAGCTCGAGGCACGTGACGATGTCGAATGCTCCGGGCTCGGCGTCCGCGAGTGCCGCCGCATCGACGAGACGATAGTCGATCGTGAGCTTCCCTGCCGCCGCATGCACCGCGGCCGCATCGATGTTCTCGGGCGCGAGATCCGTGCCGACCACACGTGCACCGCGTTCGGCGAGGGCCTCGGTGAGAATGCCGCCGCCGCAACCGACGTCGAGCACACGCGCTCCCGGCAAGCGAGCCCGCGCCGCGATGTAGTCGACGCGCAGCGGATTGAGCGCATGCAGCGTCTTGAACGGACCCTCGAGGTCCCACCAGCGTCCCGCGAGGTTACCGAATTTCGCGAGCTCCGCGGCATCGGCATTGTGGCCGACGCCGCTCATATGCGCGCGATGCGCTCGGTCCAGGAGCGCGCTGTGGCGTCGAGCGCCGCGACGTCGAGCCGCGTCAGCTCTCGGTCGGCAACGAGATGCTCGCCTGCGACCCAGACGTCCGTCACCTGCTCGCGCGACGCGGAGTACGCGAGCTGCGAGAGCGGATTGAGAACCGGAGTTTGCGTGGGACCGTCGAGCTCGACGCAGATGAGATCGGCCGCTTTGCCGGGCGCGAGCGACCCCGTCTCCGCTTCGAGCCCGAGCGCCCGTGCACCGTTGATCGTCGCCATCTGCAGGACCGAAGCCGCCGAAACTGCGGTCGCGTCGCCGGCGATGTGCTTGCCGAAGAGCGCCGCGAGCTCGAGCTCCGACCAAATGTCGAGACGATTGTTGCTCGCGGCTCCGTCCGTGCCGAGCGCGACGTTGACGCCGGCCTTCTGCAGCGCCGCGACGGGGCATGCGCCGCTCGCGAGCTTCAGATTCGAGCGCGGGCAGTGAACGATGTGGGCCTTCGCAGCGGCGAGTCTGTCGATCTCCCCGGTTTCGAGCTGCGTCGCATGGACGCCGATCAGCGAGGAGCTCACGAGACCGAGCGATTCGAGGCGCGCGAGCGGCCGCTGCCCGGTCGTTGCCAACGACTCCTGAATCTCCTGCGTAGTCTCGTGCAGATGAATGTGAATGGGCACGTCGAGCTCATCGGCGAGCTGGCGGATGCGCTTCAACGTCCCGTCCGCGACGCTGTAGGGCGCGTGCGGTGCAAAAGCCGTCGTGATGAGCTTGTCCTGCCGGTAGCGGTCGTGCACCTCGAGACCCTTGGCGATGTACTCGTCGACCGTCGCAGCCCAAGGTGTTGCGACCTCGAGCGCAATCATGCCGACGACGGCGCGCAGGCCCACCTCGCTCGCGACACTCGCAACGGCGTCGGGGAAGTAATACATGTCCGAGAAGCACGTAATCCCGCCCAAGAGCATCTCCGCGGCCGCGAGCCGCGTGCCGTCGGCCACGAATTCCTGGGAGACGAGACGGCTCTCCGCGGGCCAGATCCGGTCACCGAGCCAGCGCACGAGCGGCAAATCGTCGGCAAAGCCGCGAAAGAGCGACATCGCCGCATGGCAATGCGCATTGACGAGCCCCGGCATCAGCACGTGCGCAGCGCGTTCGTGGAGCGCGGCCGGCACGAAGCGCGCACGCGCCTCGGCGTCGGGAAGAACGGCGAGAATTCGGCCGCCGTCGATCGCGAGGCTCAGGCCTTCGCTGACCGCGACGCGCGGCTCGACGGCGAGCGTCCACCGCGGACGGATCAGGGCATCGATACGTTTCACTCGGCCTCAAGTATAGCGGTTGGGGGGTACCGGGTCGGAACGAGCAGTGGCGGTCGCGCGCCCAGGGAGGGCTGAGTTATCCACAGAAATCCCTCCTCGGAGGGCCGAGGCGTCCGTTGCATCCCGCGCGCCCTCCACCGAGGGCTGACCCGCGAGCTCGATCCCGAGCGCGCAGATCTCGCGGTCGAGGTCGTCGATGGAACGGCGCTCGGCCGAGGCGGTGTCGATCGCGGCAGCGTCGGCCTTCGGAAGCGAGGAATAAAGAGGTATGGAAAGTCTCCTCGCGGGGTTTTCTGAGGCTGGTATTATATCCAGCATACTAGGAGTTTTCCATTAAATATTAGGGCATTAGCAGCAGTTTCAGGCACCACGGGATAGGGGATACTTTTTCCCGGAAAAGGGTGGCGGAGCTCGACGCAAATCAACGCGCCAGGCGTAGCCCTCGATGCGCGGCGCACCTGTGGCACGCTGCCCGAGATCCCTCCCCAGGAATACGATCGCCATCGCCGACTCCCGCGGTCGTCACCTGCGTTAGGTGCTTCGCTGCTCGATTCAACGCCCTATCCGCGCATGCCCCTGTGCTAAAATTTCGGCACGTTTTTTAGCTGTTTGGATGCACGTCGCGCGACGGTTGTGGCCCCCCGGAGGGCGGCCCGCCGCGCGGCATACACGCCCATAATCCCTATCGCTTTTGATGGTTTTTGGGGCGCCGTGCCGAGCAGGGCGTGGGCTCCTGTTTTTTTGGATTAGACGATGGCCGTAGCCGGTAAAGAGATCCTCCCCGTCAATCTCGAAGACGAGATGCGTCAGTCGTATCTCGACTACGCGATGAGCGTGATCGTGGGGCGCGCGCTGCCGGATGTCCGCGACGGCTTGAAGCCCGTGCATCGCCGCGTCCTCCACTCGATGCGCGAGCTCGGCAACGAGTACAACCGGCCTTACAAAAAGTCGGCACGCGTCGTCGGCGACGTCATCGGCAAGTATCACCCGCACGGTGAGGGCGCCGTTTACGATGCCATCGTTCGCCTCGCGCAGAGTTTCTCGCTGCGCTACCCGCTCGTCGACGGGCAGGGCAACTTCGGCTCGATCGACGACGACGCTCCTGCGGCGATGCGTTACACCGAAGTCCGCATGGCGCGAGTCACGCAAGAGCTGCTCGCCGACATCGACAAGGAGACTGTCGATTTCGTCCCCAACTACGATGAAAGCGAAAGAGAGCCGACGGTCCTGCCGACGCGCGTTCCGAATCTGCTCGTCAACGGCTCTTCTGGGATTGCCGTCGGCATGGCGACCAACGTGCCGCCGCACAATCTCGGCGAGATCGTCGCGGGTTGTCTCGCCGTGCTCGACGACCCCACGGTCTCGCTCGCGGATCTTCTCAAGCTCATTCCCGGCCCCGATTTCCCGACGGCGGGATTGATTCTCGGCGCGCAAGGAATCGTCAGCGCTTACGCATCGGGTCGCGGCCGAATCTACGTTCGCGCGCGCACGAGCATCGAGCCGATCGACAAGGGCCGCGAAGCCATCGTCGTCACGGAGCTCCCGTACCAGGTCAACAAAGCACGGCTCATCGAGAAGATCGCCGAGCTCGTGCGCGAGAAGAAGATCGAAGGCATCTCGGAGCTGCGCGACGAATCCGATAAAGACGGCATGCGGGTCGTGATCGAGCTCCGTCGGGGCGAGCTCTCCGATGTCGTGCTCAACAATCTCTTCACGCAGACGCCGCTGCAGAGCGTGTTCGGCATCAACATGGTCGCGCTCGTCGACGGCCAGCCACGCTTGCTCGGGCTCAAGGCGCTCATCGAAGCGTTCCTGCGGCACCGGCGCGAGGTCGTTACGCGGCGTACGGTCTACGAGCTGCGTAAAGCTCGGGAGCGCGCCCACTTGCTCGAAGGCCAAATGGTCGCGCTCGCGAACATCGATGCCGTCGTCGATCTCATCAAGCGCTCGCCGACCCCGCCCGAGGCGAAGATCGCCCTCTGCAGCCGCGTCTGGACGCCGGGCGCCGTCGTCAAGATGCTCGAGCGCACGGGCGCCGACGCGACGCGCCCAGAGGACATGACTGAAGTATGGGGTTTGACTGCGAAAGGGTATCGGTTGTCCGGGGTCCAAGCGCAGTCGATCCTCGATTTGCGCCTGCAGCGCCTGACCGGCCTAGAGCAGGAAAAGATATCTAAAGAATACAGCGAGTTAATAGACAATATTAAGGAATATCTCGAAATACTGTCGAACCCCGACAAGCTTCAATCGGTGATTCGCGCGGAGCTCGAGGAAGTGCGCGCAACCTACGCCGACAAACGCCGGACCGAAATCGTCGAGGACTACAACGATCTGACCATCGAGGACTTGATCCCCGAGGAAGCGCTCGTCGTCACGCTGTCGCACGCAGGTTACGCAAAAGCACAACCGGTCGCCGATTACCAGGCGCAGCGGCGGGGCGGGCGCGGCCGCGCGGCGGCGCGCATGAAGGACGAGGATTTCGTCGACCAACTCTTCGTTGCGGATTCGCACGATACGCTCTTGTGCTTTTCGACGCGCGGCAAAGTCTATTGGCTCAAGGTTTACCAGCTCTCGAAGGCGAGTTTCGGCTCGCGTGGGCGGCCGATCGTGAACCTGCTGCCGCTGGAGGAGGGTGAGCGCATTACGACGGTTTTGCCCGTCAAGCAATACGCCGAAAACCAGTCCGTCGTCTTTGCCACGCGCAAAGGCACCGTCAAGAAGACGCCGCTGTCGGCATTCTCGCGACCGCGCAGCAACGGCATCATCGCGCTCGAGCTTCGACCCGATGACGAGCTCATTGGCGTCGGCATCGCGAGCGGCGCGCAAGACATCATGTTATTCGGCAGCTCCGGCAAGGCCATTCGCTTCACCGAGGCCGACGTCCGGCCGATGGGGCGGACGGCCGCCGGGGTGCGCGGGCTCAAGCTTACGAAGCCCGGGGATGAGGTCATTGCGCTCATCATCCTCGGCGATGGCCTGATTCTGATCGCGACCGAAAACGGCTACGGCAAGCTCACGGAGCGCGACGAGTTTCCCATGCAGGGCCGTGGCGGCCAAGGCGTTATTGCGATTCAAACGTCCGAGCGCAACGGCGGGCTCGTTGCCGCGCTTCAAGTCGCACCAGACAATGAAATCATGCTGATCACGTCCGCAGGAACGCTCGTGCGAACGCCCGTCAAGGACGTTTCCGTCATGGGCCGCAATACGCAGGGCGTGCGCCTCATTCGTCTCGACGAGAACGATCGGCTCGTCGGCATCGAGCGCGTCGAAAGCGTCGATGAGGAAGCTGGCGACCAGCCGCAGCCGAGCTGAGCCACCGCCGAAGAACAGTCGCGGCCAAAGCCGCTCCCACAAGAGAACTCAGCGAACTAGGTTAAGGGATGGGCCGTATCTACAATTTCAGCGCAGGGCCGGCCATGGTGCCGGAGGCGGTGCTCGTACGCGCGCGGGAGGAGCTCCTCGATTGGCACGGCTCGGGCATGTCGGTCATGGAGGTCAGCCACCGCGGCACGGATTTCATCGAGCTCGCTGCGCGCTCGGAAGCGGATCTTCGGGACCTGCTCGCAGTCCCGAAGGACTATCGCGTGCTGTTTCTCGCCGGCGGGGCCACGCTGCAATTCGCGGCCGTGCCGCTGAACCTCGCGCCTGAGCGTGCCAACGTCGATTACGTCATTACGGGCAGCTGGGGCAAGAAAGCGGCGGAAGAGGCCGCTCGCTACGCCACGGTCAACATCGCCGCGGACGGCGAGTCGACGCGCTATACGCAAATTCCCGACCCGAAATCGTGGCGCGTTTCGAAGGACGCGGCGTATCTGCACTACACGCCCAACGAAACGATCGTCGGCGTCGAGTTCCATTGGATTCCGGAGGTCTCCGCCGCACCGTTGGTCGCCGACATGTCGTCGACATTGCTGTCGCGGCCGGTCGACGTGA